>JAHCHD010000099.1 GCA_026129915.1 Bryobacterales bacterium | reverse complement strand
TATCGTTCAGGATTACCCGCATGCGCAGGATCTCCTTGGCATAAATGTCGATGTCCGCAGCCTGTCCGGCCAAACCGCTCATGGAGGGCTGGTGGATGAGAATCCGCGAATGGGGCAGGCTGTAGCGCTTTCCTTTGGTGCCCGCTGCCAGCAGCACAGCCCCCATGGACGCTGCCTGGCCGACACAAATCGTTACGATGTCAGGTTCCACAAAGCGCATGGTGTCCAGAATGGCCAAGCCGGCCGTGATACTGCCACCAGGGGAATTAATGTATAGAGAAATGTCGCGTTGAGGGTCTTCCGCCGCCAGGAACAGAAGTTGCGCGATGATCAGGTTGGCAACCTGGTCGTCAATCGGCGTCCCCAGGAAGATGATGTTCTCCTTGAGGAGGCGGGAATAGATATCAAACGCCCGCTCTCCACGGGAGGTCTGCTCGACCACCATAGGGACGAGTACCGAACTGCTCATCGAATGCTCCTTTTGACCGCCCTTTATCTGAGTCTCAGACGGGCGACTTAATTCTTGCGGGCGGCTACCTTGCGGGTCTTGCGCGGCTTTTCGAGAAGCTTACGCTTGTCCTCGAGAGCCCGCGCGAGATCGGCGATGGAAGTTCCCTCCAAATAATCCAATATACGCAATCGGAGATCCTTCCACGAATCATGCATACCGCAGGGTGCCTCGTCGTTGCACTCAGCAAGCCCGCTAATACACTTCTCGTAATCGCCCATGCCATCCAGGGCTTCCACGATCGAGAACAATGTAATGTCGTCCGGAGCCTGACGCAGGCTGAATCCGCCGGTGGGCCCTTTGCTTGAGCGCAACAGCCCTTTCCGGGCGAGTTGCTGAAGAATCTTCGCCAGGAAGTGAGACGGAATCCCCTCCTGCTCAGCGATGTTCTTCACCATCACGAAACGGCTATCGGTAACTTGCGCAAGATGCACAAACGCGCGAATCGCGTATTCGGAAGATCGGCTGTAGATCATAGAACAGTTCCTTCAGTGCCAGGGTAGTAGATATTGTACTCCTGTATTCCTAAAAGAGTAACACTGTCACAACCATAGCGGAAGCTTAAGCGGCCTGAAAACATAAAAACCTGTGAGCAAAGCTTCAAAGTCCGACCTATCTGCAGGGCTGGTGGAACGCTAGGCCAGAACTCCTACCAACAAGAATGATGACACGTAGTTGGTTTCGGGTGCGAAACTCTACGATGAAATTAACATGCCGCCTTCCCAAGCAGAGTGACATCGCTTGACTCGCTTCTCCAAGGTATCCTCACCAACAGACTTCGGATTCACCGTTCTCTGCTAATGTCTGCTCCGGATGTCGCCGATAGATGGGGTACGGATGAACGGACTGAGAGTACCCTCATTACGAACAAAAGGCGAAGATGAATTCCAAAGCCTTGATTTACGCGGCCTCCGCGGACGGAAAGTCCTGCGGGTACTTCAAACGTTTCCGGATCAACTGCCATTCCGTTTACGATAAGGCAGACACTAATGCAAGGATCTCAAGTAAAATCCTGCCAGGAAGATGAAGTCCTGCTGTGGAGATAAGGTCCTGCCAGGGAGAAAGGTGGAGCAAGCCAAGGTGCAAGAAGCGGAGGTGGGAGATTCAGTGGATGGTAAGGTGGCAAGCCCATACCGGCTAGCGACAGCCTCGGAAAGGTGCTGGCGAATTGCCTTGTGGGTGGCTATGCCGGGAGCGGGCAGAGCATGAAAGTCTTGGTGGCGGAGGACGATCTCGTGCAGTTGCGTCTGCTTGAAGTGACCCTTTCAAAATGGGGATATCAGGTATTGAGCGCCCGTGACGGGGAGTCCGCGTGGCGGCTGCTGCAACAAGAAGAAGGCCCGATTCTCGCCATCCTCGACTGGATGATGCCCGGCTATTCGGGCCCCCAGTTGTCTCGGCTGATCCGCGATCAAAGCGCTAAGCTTTACACCTATATCATTCTGCTGACGGCACGAAAGGACAAAGAGAGCATCATCGAAGGAATGGATGCCGGCGCCGATGATTACCTGGCCAAGCCGTACATTCTTGACGAACTAGCTGCACGAATCCGTGCCGGAAAGCGCATTCTGCACTTGCAGGAAGAACTCGTGAAGGCTCAGGAAGCGCTACGCGAGGAGGCCATGCGGGACCCGCTGACGCACCTGTGGAACCGCCGAACAATCTTCCATCGGCTGGATGCAGAGTTGCGTGCAGCGAAGGCGTCGGGACAGCCTGTGGGTGTGATTCTTGCCGACCTCGACCACTTCAAGGAGGTTAACGATACCTACGGCCACATTTTTGGCGACCATGTGCTGCTGGAAACCGTCAAGGCGCTCCAATCCGCCTTGCGGCCGCGGGATTCCATTGGCCGTTTCGGCGGAGAGGAATTCATCGCGGTGTTACCCCAATGTGGCTTTGATGAATCCATCAGCGCGGCGGAGCGGCTGCGAGTGGCGCTGGCTTCCAGGCACATTAAGCATGGCTCCAACTCCGTGCCGGTCACCATCAGCTTGGGGTGTACGGCGTCGATTCCAGGAGCCGATCATTCTCTGGAGATACTGCTGCGGGCCGCCGACGAAGCCCTCTACGAATCAAAGCGGCAAGGGCGCAATCGGGTGTCGGCACTTCCGGTAGACCTATACATGGCCAGTCTGCGTCCCATCGATAGTTAACGTCCTCGGATCCTCAGCCGTGTGTGCTCGGGTGAACAACACTGGCGATCTACTCGCGTGCGGCGGCGCGCTCACTGCCCTCGAAGTGGCTGAGCGAATCCATGTAGGTTTCGAGCCCCTTCAGCAGTGCTTCTGCCATCTTCTGACGGTATTCTGGGGTCTTCAGCGCAGCTTCTTCTTTGGCATTGCTCAAAAAGCCAATCTCCACCAGAATCGAGGGCATCTCCGCGCCCACCAGTACAATGAACGGCGCTGACTTCACGCCGCGGTTCTTCGGAGCCATTCCTTCCGCCCGCTGGGTGCGGAACAGCGCGCTCTGAATGCGCGCCGCGAAGTCCTCACTCTCATCGCGCTTATCCTTCAGGGCTATCTTCCGCACGATATCCTGCAACTCCGCTACGGAGCGTTGCGAACTGGCATTCTCCCGCGCGGCTACATCCATTGCTTCGCGGGAACTGGTGAAATTTAGAAAAAAGGTCTCAGAACCAGTGGCCAATTTGTATGGTGAAGAGTTGGCGTGCACGGAGATAAACAAGTCCGCACGGCTCTGGTTGGCAATTTCCGTGCGCTCTTCCAGGGATACGAAATTGTCATCCTCCCTAGTGAGCAGAACCTCGCTGCCGAGCCGTTCGCGCACCAAGTTTGCCAGCCGCTTTGAGACATCCAGGACCAGGTCTTTTTCCTTCAGGCCACTCACGCCGGTGGTTCCATGGTCCTTGCCGCCATGGCCAGGGTCAATCACCACTCTGCCGATCTTTAAGCCGAGGGCACGCACCAGGCTTTGGCTGCCATTCGCGGTGCGCCTTGCTGGTTTAGCCATCGCTGCTTCCGGCGCATTCAGTGCCCTCAGTTCAGCCGGCTCCGGCTGGACAACCAGAGTTGGCGGTGAGGATTCAGCCTGAGGGGGCTGCTCTGCCTGGGAAACGCTCCCTGCGTCCGCGCGGGAACTTCCGTCTAGCGACTCCAACGCCTGATTTGCAGCCACAGTTGCCACACGCGCAGCGTTCACCTCAACCGGTCGCGGAGCTGGCGGTGCCGATGCTCCCGCATTCGACTCGGTGGCGCCGACCGGCTTGTTTTCATTCTGAGGCGCCGCAGGAGTCGTCTGCCGTTCCGGGGCCGGCCGCGCGAAGGCGACTGAAGAAATCGCAGTGGGGGAAGCTTCCGCTTCCGAAGCGGATTCCGTGACTAGTCCTGGAGTTGCCCGGTCGACCACGCCGCTACGGCTTACCTGGACTTCCGGGCTGGCTGCATTGCGCGTACGCAACTCGATCACCAGCCGCGCTGGGTTCGCTAGTTGCGAAGTGCTGACTTCACAGCTCTCGTTCAAATCCAGCACGACACGCGCGGTTCCGGGGTTATTCTCGGCGTACCGGATTTGCCGCAAGAGCAGATCATTCACCTCCATCACCCGAATGCGCCCCCGATCGCGGGCGCTCTTTATGATGGCGAGGTCAACGTTCGGCAAGTCAAAGAAGGCACGCGGCGGATCCTCCAGACGGTTCCACTTGTAGCTGAAATCGCCGTCAAATTGCACCACGACACGAGTGACTTCGCCGAGACTCCAGAATCGGATTTCCTGCAGACTGGCAGCGGAACTGATTGCAGGGTAGACGAGCGATAACAGCAGGCACACGACAAGCAGGGCGGTATGCCGCCCCAGGCGTTGCGGGATGTTCAGCCTTACCGGCATCGTCTCGCTATCGCCTTCCCGGCGTCGATTCCCATTGCGGAGGCGACGCTTATTGGACACTCACCGTTTCGATATACAACCGGCCTTCGGCATCGGTGTAAACGCGCAGTGGCGCCGGCCGCGGGCGCAAATCCTTTTGCGTGGCGGCGAGAGACTCCTCCGTGCCGGCAGGTGCGCTCTCTGCCAGAGCAGGAACCGCGGAGCCACGCATCTGCAATTCCCTGGTCACTTTGGTGACGTATTGCTGTGTCTCCTGGTATGGCGGAATCCCTTGATGCCGATCCACGGCGCCCTCGCCGGCGTTGTACGCAGCCAGGGCAAGTCGCAAGTCGCCATCGAAACGCTCCGTCAGATACTTCAGGTACCGCACGCCCCCCTCCAGGTTCTGGGTGGGGTCGAATGCGTTGGCGACGCCATAGCGTTGTGCGGTTGCTGGAATCAGTTGCATTAAACCCTGCGCACCCTTATGCGAAATCGCCTTCTGCTGATAGTTGCTTTCCACCCGAACCACCGAGTGAATCAACGCCGGATCCACCCCGTGCCGTCGTGCCGTGTCCTCAATCATGCCCCGAATCTCGGTGGAATCCACGTCTGGCGTCTGCCGCGCTGTTTCTCGCGCCTTAGCGATGCTCTTCTGAAGAGCCACCGGTGTACGCACCGACTTCACAGTCGCGCCAGGACGCACACGAACCAGGCGTCCCGTCTCGGGGTCCACTCTAACGGTGGTTACCTTTCGTGGTGCAGCGGGATGTTCCGGAACCGCAGCCCGCACAGTGGCAGACCCAAACAACAAAACGAACCCGGCAAGAATCAAACAGATTCTCAACAAGTTGTTTGTCTCCACTTTACCAGCGATTCTTCCCAGCCCCAAGCTATTTCCTCGCAACCCCAATGCTACCATGCGATTGGAATGGCTTTGGGCTTCCTTTTGACTGGTGGCGCGAGCCGTCGCATGCGGCGGCCAAAAGCAAGCCTGTTCTGGTACGACACATCGGGCGTCCCACACGATTCGCCTCCCACTCTCGCGGAGCATCTCTGTGCCATCCTGCATGGGGTTTGTCGCGAGGTCTTTCTGGTGGGCGACCTGGCGGTCGAGGTGGATGGTGTTCCCCGTCTGCTGGACGCCGTGCCGGGTGTGGGTCCACTGGGAGGTCTGCTGACCGTGCTGCAGCAGCCGGGCGAAGACTGGCGAATCGTGCTCTCTTGCGATACCCCGTTCGTCAATTCGGGATTGCTGGCTGCGTTGCTGGCGCTGGCTGGGGCCACCGAAGGCAGCGGCTGCGAAGCCGTCTTGCCACAGACGCCCGATGGGCAATTGCACCCGCTTTGCGCCGCGTATCACAGCAAGTTGGCTGATCGCCTGCATTCCCTTGTTCCCGCGAGAGCTTCCGGCGCGGGCACGAGTGCACACCCGCGCGCTCCCTCCGTGCACCGATTCGTCGAATCGCTCGACACCCGAATCCTCAAAGTCGAGGATACTGGCCTGCTTCGAAACCTCAACACGATGAGGGAATATCTGGCCGCGATCAACAGCCTGGACGTTGCCGACGGGAGCGCCTGAACGCCCAGCACCCTTCCTTCGTTTGGGATTAGCCCCTTCCGCGGGGCACAATAGGGGAAGCATCGCTACCGGGATGGGCGCTTCCGGGCGTCGCGCGCAACCACTATGGCGGAACCCTTCAAGCATTACCTCGAATTTCAACACGTACATAAGACGTTTGACCGACCCATTTTGGTCGATGTCGGCTTCCACGTGGACAATGGGGAGACTGTGGCCATCATCGGCCGGTCGGGCGTCGGCAAGAGTGTGTCCCTCCAGCACATCATGGGCTTCCTTAAGCCAGACTCGGGCCGCATCATCCTTGGATATCAGGATGTTACGGACTTCACAGAGAACCAGTGGCGCGAAGTTCGCAAGCGTGTGACGATGGTGTTCCAGTCCGGGGCCCTCTTCGATTCGCTCACCATTGGCGAAAACATTCTTTTTTCGCTTGAACTGCGCGAGGACTACGACCAGAGCAACAAGATGGATGTGGTGCGCGGTTTGCTGCGCCTGGTAGACCTCGAAGATGCCGTGGACCTCTACCCCGCCGATATCTCCACGGGCTACAAGCGAGCCGTGGCCATCGCGCGTGCACTTGCCGCGCAGCCCGCGTGCATCCTCTATGACGAACCCACGACGATGGTGGATCCCATCATGTCTGATCACCTCGGCAACCTGATGCTGCGTCTGAAGACGCAATTGAACCTTACCTCTGTGGTGGTAACCCACGACCTCGACCTGATGAACAAGGTAGCCGACCGGGTGGTGTTTCTCCACGACGGAGGAGTGGTATTCTGCGGCACCCTGCCCGAACTGTACGCATTTGACCACCCACACGTTCAGGAGTTCCTGCGGCTCGACGAAGTGTCTATGAACCTTGCGGGCTAACTCCGCCCAGCGAACGCCAAGCTCATGGTGGGGTGGTCCTATTGCCGGGCAGATGGGTAGACTAAGACGCAGAGGTCCCCTCATGCTGTCAATATTCCGTCTTGCCTGCTTGATGATGACGCTTGCGCTATGCGCTTGCGCCCAATCCGCCCCCACCTCGGACGAGGCCGCCGTGAAGGCGCTGGTGGACCGCTATTCCGCTGCGCGGGAGGGCGAAAATGCCGGGGCGCTCGACGGCCTGTTTACTGAGAATGCCGACCAACTGGTTTCCTCTGGGGAATGGCGACGGGGACGTCCGGCGCTGGTCAAGGGGATGCTCGCCAGTTCCCGGAACAATCCAGGCAACCGGACTATTACCGTGGAAACTGTCTCGTTCCCACGCGACGGCGTAGCTATCGCCAATGCACGCTACGAGATTGCCGGAGACGCGAGCCGCCCGGTGCGGCGCATGTGGAGCACCTTCGTCTGCGTCCGCGACGGTACCGCATGGCGCATCGCCGCCATCCGCAATATGCTGCCCGCCCAATAAACTGTCTCGAGCAGAGTGGTAACCGACTTCACCACTCGTTGTAGGGCGTTCCCTCCAGGCTCACATCCTTGGAGAAGCTCTTGACGTCGAAAATGCCGGGCGATGTCTGGTCCACGGCCGCCACAGCGTCCTCAAAAATCACTACCCAATCGGTGCGTGTACCCACAATGGGATCCACGGGAATGGCACGCAGATATCCTTCGTTCACCAGATCCTGCAAGGATTGCGGCGCGCGCTGTTTATCGTAGGTGTACTCGTCAATTACCGTGCGCAACGTGAAGAGATTCTGCTTCAGAACGGCCTCGTTGGCGCGAAGCACAGTGCGCTGGTAGATGGGAACGGCCATTGAAATGATGATGGTGAGTACGGTCATCACAATCAGCAGTTCAATCAGCGTGAACCCGCGACTACCAGCCCTGAGCCGGGATACGTGGCTAAGACCGCAATGCTGGGGAAGAGGAATCGTCATGGCATCACCATTCCGAATAGGGTGTGCCGTCTGGCGCACGGTCATAGCTTTTCGTGTAGACATCGAAGACGTTCTGTCCACCCCAGCTAAGCGAAGTGGGGTCATCTTGCATACTGCGCACACCCCAGTTCCGGCTGCGCGTCATGGGGTCAATGGGTATCCGGCGCAGGAACCGCAGCTTGGTCTTGTCCGGCAATTCCACCCCTTCCACCAATTGATCCAGACTCTCCGGGTAGCCGTAGGTCTGCTGCTCGATGCGGCCTAACGTGCCCTGGTCCGCCATATCCTTGTAGCGGTCGATGGCGGTCCGCATTTCGAGCAGCGATTGCCGCAACTGCCGTTCTTTTTCGCGCTGTACCCGGTAGCGCGCCAGTGGCACCGCCATTGCGGTGAGCAGGCTGAGGATCGTAAACGCCACGATGAGTTCCACCAGGGTGAACCCTCGTTGGCGGCGCCGTTCCGGTTCGTTGCTAACTGGCTGCAACATGGCTGCGCATCCCATGGCTAACTACTGGACGCGGATGCTCGCGGAGGGAGCCGATTGCACGATGGCTCCGCCCTCCACATTGCGCGGGTTGAAGTTCTCCAGTTGGATGGCTGCAGTGCCGGCCGCGACGGCTTCAAACTGAAAAATCACCAGTGAGCCATTGCCGGAAGTCGCCTGCTGCCCTTCTACAAGCGTTATGGTGACTTGGCTGCCCTCTTCGCCCGCATTCGTTTCCAAACGGTAGCGTTCGCCCTGGGCGGTGAGCAGCGAACCCTGCCGTACCTCGCGCAAGCGCAGTACATTCGAGGGGAAATTCACCTGAAAGCTGCACTCCTTCAAGTCTTGGAACCCTTGGGTATCGAGCGCGATGGAAAATACGCTGCCAGTTTGCACCACCAACCCTGGAGGGCTGAAGCGCGCCACAGCCGTGCCGCCCGCGGTAACGCCGCGACCACCTGCCATCTTTGCAATTTCCGGCAGACCCACTTCCTGGCCCGCTACTACATTGGGAGCCGCACCGCGCCCGGGACGGTCACCCGGGACGGCTGCCCTGCCCTCGCGTACGCTGCCACCGCGACCAAAGCTGGCCTCCGGCGCGGGTTGGGGGATGTCTGATGACGGAGGCGCGGGGGGAGCCCCGAGAGGACCCATCACGTCAGGTTGGCCGGGCACTGCGGGCTGGGTGCCGAACGGAACTGCACCACCGGGCGCGCCTGGTGCAACTGGCGCTGTTCCGCTTCCGGTATCCGCATCCACCTCCTCGCCGGGTGTCGCGTAAGTAAGTTTGATGATTTGGTCAGTTCCGGCGGCGATCATGCGCGAGTTCTCCGTGTTCACTTCAAACTTCCGGATGATGCGCGGAACCAAAGCAATGAAGACGTCCTGGTCGCGGCGTGTGATGGTCTCTCCGCTAAAGAGCCGCCCCAGGATAGGAATGTTGGCAAGCCCGGCGGTTCCGGAGAGGCTGCGCGAATCATCCGTCGAAAGCAATCCACCAATCAGGTTCACTTCGCCGGCGCGCAACCGCACTTCGTGCGCCACCTCGCGATTGCCAATCACAGGCTGTTGCACACCACCCACGTCAATGCGCTCCAGGACTGCGGAGATGCTGATCTTCAGCTTCAGGTACACGTCGTCGTCGCCCATCACACGCGGAGTAATCGCAACATCGGTTCCCACCTGCTGGAAGTTGAACTGGGTGTTGGCGAAGGGCAAACCGCCTGCACCACCGCCAATGCCCGAACTGAATGCACCCTGCGCGATGGGCACCTGGCTACCCACCTTGAGGGTGGCTTCCTGCCCGTCCAGCGCACGCAACTGGGGGTTTTGCACCAGGCGGGTGTCGGCGTCGGACATCAACGCAGTAAGTACCGCGCCGGGAAGGCTCACGGAAAAGTCGTTGGAGCTTAGGCGGGTGATGTTGCCCAGGCGGATGGCATTGGTTGTGCCCCCATTGCCATTTTCCGTATCCGCGCCTGAAGGCAGTGCCAGGGAGCCGCGGGGCGTGAATCCGATGGGAATACTGAGTCCGTTGGTGCTGCCGCTGATGAGGCTGGCCACGAGGTTGCGCGTCTTGTTGCGGCTGGCTTCAAACACCATCACGTCCACCACCACCTCTGGTTTTGCCTTATCGAGGTCGTTCACCAGCTTCTCAATCAGCAGGACCTGGTCTTTTTCCGCTCGCACCACCAGTGCATTTTGTGACGGCACGGGAAACAGGAATCTTGAGTTCGTTACCTGGCGGATGTTGTTAGCGACTTCGGTGAGTTCCTGTGCGCCATTCACGTTGCGCAGATAGAACACCTTCACTACCCAGTCAGTGTACTCGCGGCGTTTATTGGGGTCGTCGGCGGCGATGAAGATGGCGTTTTCCGTCACCGGCTTCCAGAAGGCCTTAGTCAGCAGTGAGACGTATTCCAGCGCCTGTTCGAGGGAAGCGTTCGCAAGCTGAACGTCCCTGCGGGTGGTTCCTGCCTGCTGCAGGAACGCGGGATCAAACAGCACGTTGATGCCTGCCAGCTTCCCAATCGTTTCGAAGATCACCTTTGGCGTTTGGTTGTTGATTACCAGGTTGATGGGCTTGCGCGAAATCGGCTTCACTTCGGGCGGACCCTGCAGGCTTTCCAGCACCTGCTGGCGGCGCGCCTCTGCGACCTCCTCATCGGTCTTGGAGATCTCAGCGCTTTCCGCGCCCCCCCCCTCCTGGCGAGCCTTCTCTTTTTCCACCAATTCCCGGATCTCTTTCAGTTCCTGCCGGGCGATATCGAGCGAAGGGTCCAATTGCAGTGCGCGATCGAACGCGGCTCCGGCTTCTTCAAACCGCCGTTCCCGGCGATGATGTTGCCCCTGTTTGATGTGCTCCTGGGCGGCACGGAAGCGGGTGCGTTCATAGGCCAACTGGTAGCGGACGTCGCCCGGGTCTTCGTCAAGAGCCTGGCGGTAGAGGTCATAAGCTGCCAGATAATTGCGCTCGGATTCTGCCATGCGGCCGTCTTTGAAGAAGCGGTCGCCCTTCCGGGTGCGCGCATCCAGGGAAGCTACCCCGGCCAGCAGCAATGCGAGGATGCCCAGCCAGCAGGCTAAGTGCTTGAAATTGCGATTGTTATCTATCAAAGGCGCCGCCCTGTTTGCCTTGCCCCGTGCTAAACTCATGAAGAGACAGGGGAAACGTTTTCGTCCGAAGAGAATGACGCTGCCCCGGCGCAACCCGTGCAGGGAAACTTTCCCGGGCTGCTGATACAGTGGTAAGGCCTCCCCAGGATCCTGACGACCCGGCGAAGCTCCGTCGCCCAAGCGGAACTAGCGTACCCCACGACCACCGTGGCTGACCAAAAGAGTTCCATCAAGTTGCTGAGCGAGAACCGCAAGGCGCGTCATGACTACCACCTGCTCGAAAACTTTGAGGCAGGCCTGGTGCTTACGGGCACTGAGGTGAAGGCAGCACGCGCGGGCAAAGTGCAATTGCGGGAAGCCTACGCCAAGGTGCAGGGCGGCGAAGCCTGGCTGGTGAACGCCCACATTAGCGAGTACTCACACGGCAACATAATGAACCACATGCCGGGGCGAGACCGCAAACTGCTGCTGCATCGCGCGGAGATCGCGAAACTGCTCGAAAAGACCAGGGAGAAGGGCTTGGCTCTGATTCCCACCAAGCTCTATCTGAAGAGCGGCAAGATCAAGGTGGAAATCTGCGTCGCCAAGGGTAAGCAGCTTCACGATAAGCGCGAGGCGGAACGCAACCGCAGCGCCGAGGATGAGGCCCGCCAAGCCATTCGCGCCGTCCGCGACAAGTACCGCTAAGGGCCAGTTAAGTACCACTCAGGCATGCTGTGCACTACTGCCCTGCGCTATTGTTTGTGATGAGGAGCAGGTATGAATCTTGAACTGATCGACGCGAAGGTGCCGGAGATCCAGGGTGCGGTACTGGTTCTGCCAGCCTTTGAAGTGAAGAAGGGGTCGAACGACCTGCAGTCAAGCGGGCTCGACGAAGTAGACCGGGTAAGCGGTGGATTGGTTCGCGAGCTTTACCGGACCGGCGAGTTCAAAGGGAAAGCGCTCGAAGCCCTGCTATTGCATCGCGTCTACGGATTACATACTCCGCGCCTATTGCTGATTGGTTGTGGCGAGCGCGAAAAGCTCACCCCGGCCCTGCTCGGAAAACTGGCTGGCACCGCCGTCCGCACCCTGAAGCAGAAGTCGCTAATGGATGCCACGCTTTACCTGGATGCGCTGATGGCCGAGGAAGGAAACGTAGCGGAGATCGCCAGTGGCGCCGTGGCCGGTGATTTTGAAGTCCATCACCTGAAGACCCAAGAGAAGGACGACAAGATTTTCGCTCAGTTCCGCATCGCAATGGATGGGGGAGCGGCCATGCTGCAGGGTGCGATGCAGAAAGGGAAGATCCTGGGCGAGGCACAGAATTACGCGCGCGACCTTGCAAACATGCCCGGCAACCTGCTACCTCCCCGCGAACTCGTCGAAAAGGCAAAGGAGCTTGCCCGGCAAACCGCCGTGCAGGTGGACATTCTCTATCGCAGCCGCATGGAAGAGTTGGGGATGGGAGCCCTGCTGGCCGTAGCCCAGGGCAGCGAAGAACCGCCCTTCCTGGTGCACATGGTCTACGAGCCGGATTCAGTTACCTCGCCCATCCACCTGGGACTGATCGGCAAGGCAGTGACCTTTGATTCCGGCGGCATTTCCATAAAGCCCTCCGACGGCATGGAGAAGATGAAGTACGACATGGCCGGAGGCGCGGCGGTGCTAGGGGCAATGCGGGCGATCGCGGCGCTACGACCGAACATGCGCATCTCCTCCTTTGTGCCGATTGTGGAAAATATGCCCAGTGGCAAGGCGATGCGCCCTGGCGACATCCTGAAATCCCTTTCCGGTAAGACCATTGAGGTCTTGAATACGGATGCCGAAGGCCGTCTGATTCTGGCGGATGCCATCACCTACGCTAAGCAGCAGGGCTGCACGCATCTGGTGGATGCCGCCACGCTTACCGGGGCGATTGCGGTGGCTCTGGGCTACGAGCACGTTGGGCTTTTCAGCAACAACGACGCCTTTAGCGCGCAGATCTCCGAGGCGGCAAAGGCAGCCGGCGAGCGCTTTTGGCCTATGCCGCTTGACGACGAGTACAAGGAATACCTGAAGAGCGACTTCGCCGACATCGCTAACATCGGCGGACGCTGGGGAGGGGCTTGTACGGCGGCTAAATTCCTGGAAGAGTTCGCGGGCGACACACCTTGGGCACACCTGGATATCGCAGGTACCGCGTGGCTTGAGAATCCGAAGCCATATATGCCGAAAGGGCCTACGGGCGTGGCCGTGAAGACCTTTGTGGAACTAGCCGTACGCATGGCTCATCGCAGCTAGTCTTGGCGCTAATGGGTGGGGACAGCTTCGCCGGCGGCCTCCACCCGCACCAGATGCTCGCCGGGCGGCAGCATCAAATAGTAACTATCCGGCGCCTTCCAGACTTCCGTGCTGTAGGCTTCGCCATCCACCCAAACGCGCTCCGGCATCAAGTTGAATCGGGCAATTGCCCGGCTAGGGCTTTCGTAGTGCAATTCCATAACGCCTCCGCTGCCGCGGACCTGCCTGATTTTTGCACTGGTGTGGCGCAGCAGAAAGTCCGGGTCCTGGTCGGCCGGTTCCACCCGATGACGCCCGGCGGGCAGCCACAGGGTGTCGTTCTCCCTGGCTGCCCACGCGCGACCGTTTACGCGGGCCGCCCCGCTCCAGCGCAACCCCACCGGCTGGGCGCTTTCCACCACCACCGCTGCTCCTTCGCGCCGCAGGTGGGTTTCGGGTGCAGCTGAGGCGGCCAGCAGCGGAAGGTCCTGCGGACTGAGGGAGTGTTCAAAGTAGAGCGCCACGTGGGGAAACGCCCTGGCGGCGGCGTTTACCAGCCGGTAGAGTTCCATCCCCGTCTGCTGTTTGGTTGGGTACACCTCCTGGTAGCGCGGAAAGATGTTGATGTCGATGGCGATCCGCGATGGGTATGGCGTAAGGGGAGCGTACGCGCGCGCGATTTCGGTGTAGCGCCCGGGCCCGAGATTCCAGATAGTGGCGGGGTCTTCCACCAGGAAGGTAAACGGATACTGGTGCATCAGCTGGAGGATGGCATGGGAATCGGCCGCAAGGTTGTCTCGCACCGAGGTGTCGAATCGGTCGTCAATTTGGGTCACCACCACATGCAGCGGCTTTCCCCCGGTCCTTGCTGTCTCCTCGACGAAACGAAGCCACTCCGCGTGCAAGGACGCGATGCGCTCACGCCGAAAAGCCAGGAACTGCCGTAGCCCTTCCGGATTCACGGACTGGTGACCGGGTGAACCCGTCCGAAAAAGCTCCGCAGGGTCGAAGCCGCTTTCCGCCTGGAACTCCCGCCGGACGGTTGCGTTCATGGGAGTGAAGCGCGCTGGATTGGCTGGGCCGTGCAGGGATTCGTAGTAGAGCTCAGCAAGGTTGGCGCCATCCCAATCGAAGGCCGTCAGCACCGCGCCGGCCTGCTGGCGAACGCGCGCGGCGCAAACGGGGTCGCTCAGGTTGATGAGCTTCCGCCAATCGAGTTGCGCGTCCTGGCCAAGAGCTGTTTTCTCGCGGCATTCAGGATGGTCAGCCCAGAAGCGTTCGCTCACATGGGGCAGTTCGAACCATGCGTACACCAGAATTCCGTGCTGGTGGCAGGCGGCAATCAGGGCTCGAAGCCAGGCGTCGCGGGCGGGGTCGCGTTCCCAATGCTGCCATGCTGAGACGTGCAAAGCGCCGATGCCATAGTCGCGCCATCGACGCGCGAGAAACGGGAGGTCGACCCGATGGCGGTAGGCGGAATCGAAAAAGGCCCATAGTCCGCGTGTGCGCAGCGGCGGAACGAAGCCGGCATCCAGCAGTGCATTGGCGAGGTAAGGGAAACGCTGAAACCCCGATTCACCAGGCCCTGAAGCCAGCCAGAGTGCGGTACCCTGCTCTTTACGAAACGAAGCCACTAGCGGGGCTCTGCTCCAGCGGTCCTCGGCCAGTACCTGCGCGCCAGCTGGTAAAGCGGTTGGCCGTAGGGAAAGAGGCTGCTCCCAGACAATCAGCAGACCAGGGTTGCGAAGGTCACGGACGTTGCGAACTTCCGTGGCGGCCCCTTCTGACGAAACGAACCCAAGCGAGCGGGCAACTGGAGAATCGCCTTCCAGCACCAGCAATCGGCCATTGCGAAGCCATCCATCGGGAGGGGCTTTGGCGTCGTTGCCTGGGCAGATCACGTAGATGTCGGCATTCGTGGGGTCTTCCACCTGCGCAAGACTGAACGTGCGGAAGACCGCCTGCCATCCCGGTGACGGGCAGCCCAGGAAATAATGGATGGAAGCTGGCGAGCCAGCCAATGGACCGGCGACCAGCAGAACGAGCAGGATCTTCGATAGCCCGCGAACTAGGCTAACGCGTGTACGCATACCATAGCCCCGCCTGAAGATCGGTGTAGGTATTGGGACGCCCGTCACTGCGCGCGATGGGGTGGTAGCCGCGTAACGTGCTGAAGGTAAAGGAGACAGATGGGGGCATCCAAGCCCAGCGAAAGCGAATTCCCGGACCGGTCTCCACGAAGTTCGCCCACGCCTCGCGCTTGAAATCCATGTTGGCGTTGAGGTTCAGAAATAGCTGCAATTGCAGCCCGCCCAGCCCCACCTTGCTCCCGAAGTGATGGCCGATGCGGTTGCGACTGATAGCTAGTGTGTCGCGATTGAACCGGTGGATATAGACGAGGTCGTTCATCGTTTCGGCAAACCAGCCGGCTCTTTTCGCCAGCAAACTGGCACCCACCAATTTGAACTGCGAAAGCCCAGTGCGGTAGTCCGGCGCGAAGCTCGCCGCCTGATTGCGCTGGCTGCCCAGATAGGCCATGGCGCCGCCTGCCTCCGCCCAGAACAGGAACCCGTTGCGCGGCTTGGTGCGCAGCCCCCCTCCCAGAATGAAGGCATTTTCCGAAAGGAACTGTGGATTTGCCTGGCCCACGGCGCCGGTAGTATCCCCTACGAAACGAACTGAGACGTACGGCACTACCGGCCATTCCGGAAATTGCAGCTCGGCCTTCGCCTGCGAATAGGCAAACGTGCTGCCCCATCTGGTGGAGTGCATCGGCATAGCCCAGAAACTGGCCACCAACCCGGAGGAAGGTGGTGCGCTTGAGGCCTGCGCGGCGCCAGACGCCGCGGGTGCGGTGAGATTGCGTAGCGCCTTGGTGGCTTCGGCGGCAACCTGCGCGTCAGGACTCCGTGCGGCGAGGAAGAACCACTGGAGGGCTTCCTGGTCCTGATTGGCCATATTCAGGCTGTAGGCTAGCCGCAGTATGGTGTCAAAATCTGTGGGGTCGAGTTCATGGGCCTGGCGATAGTAGCGGATGGCGTCCGGCAGGTAGCCATTGCTATAGCTCTTGCTGCCCATTTCCCGCGCCGCTGCAGCTTGCGTTTGCGTCGTGAGTTCGGCGGTGGGCGTGGCGGCCTGCAGTCCTGGAGCTTCCGGCGCGGGCTGCATGGGAACAATGTAGACGGGCGGTGGCGCGGGTTGGGGCTCCGGGCTGAGGTGCCGTGCGTTCGCGGGAGGTGAGGCGCTTTCCTCGCCCAGCACCTCACGCACCCGTTGTCGTAACGCCGCATCCTCGCTCTGCATGGCAGCACGAAGCAACGGGAGCGCCTCTTCGCGCTCTCCAGCTTCATGAAGCAGGAAGCCGAGTTGGGCACTTGCAAGGGCATCCGCAGGATTAGCCACAAGCACCTGCCGGAAGGCGACCGTGGCTTCATTGCCGCGGTCCAGCGAAAGCAGGAAATAGGCCATCTCCCTGCGCAGAGCTGCGTGGCTCGGCTGCAGCGCAAGGGCATTCTGGAACTCGTAGAGGTAAGGGTAACGGTGAGGAAGCAGAGCGCGAGCCTGCTCCGCCACATAGGCTGATGGCGCACGGGAAGCCAGCAGAATGGCTGCACGCGCTTTCTCCTGGTCTCCCGCCTTCTCGGCTGCGTTGGCGAGCTGAAGCAGCCGTTCCGGGATGCCGGGCTTCAGGCGGAAGGCCTCTTCGAAGTGACGGGCGGCCTGAGCAAACTCGTTCCGGACGGCGTAGGCGCCGGCCAGTTCCAAATGGCTGCTATCGTCGCCTGGATTCTGTGCGAGAGCGGCCTCGATCCGCTGGATGGTGGCCCGCAACTCGGCGTCAATCCGCTTGAAGGTGTCGCGGGCCGTCGCCCGGTGCTCCAGGTTGGTGGCGTTTCGCAGCTTGCGGAAAAGCTCCCACGCTTCGGGCTGCTTGCCGGATTCGTGACAGAGGAAGGCGTACTCTAGGGCCGAATGGGAATCAGCAGGCGCCAGACGGACGACCTCGGCAAACTGGTCGCGCGCGGCCTCAGTTTCGCCGGTCTTCAGCAGGGCATAGGCGAAATCCTTGCGCAGGCGCGGATCGTCAGGGATGGCCGCAACCGCGTCCCGGAAGGCCTCAACGGCCTCCGTTAGGTAGCCACCGGCGATGGCAGCATACGCCCGTTGGACCGCAGCCTGGCTAGTGCCGGAAGACGCAGACGCCTGCTGCGCGGGCAGGGGCGTGGCAATCCCTAGGCAAATCGCAACCAGCAGCGAGATGGCTTTGCGTGGAGGCATTGCGGCCGGAACTACCCGTTCATGGGATATAGTCCGGCGACGACGGGAAAGTTCTCAGGAAAAATGCAAGGGGAGAAGCATCTCCCAGCTCTTAGTTGGCGGGGAAACCAACGTACTGCACTTCCTCTTCCATCTGAATGCCGAAGCGGATTTGTACTTCGCGCTTCAGGCTCTGGATCATCCGGCAAAGTTCGGCCGCGGTGCCGCCGCCTGTGTTGTAAACGAGGTTGGCGTGGTATGGAGCTACATGGATGCGGCCCTCCCATCGGTCCTTGGCACCGACCTGCTCCAGAAACCACGCAGCTGGAATCTTCCCCTCGCGTACCACGCTGGGGGGAACCTGCGTGGCCACGGCGGCTGGCAGGTCTTTCAGATACAGATTCTTGAAGATGCTCCCCGCGCAACGCATAGTGGGTGGAAACTTCTGGTTGCGGACCTCCAGAATCTCGTCAGCGGTTTTCCGCAGTGCCGCGCGGTCACCTTCCTCAAGCTCCAATTCCGCGTCCAGGATTATCCATTCCTTGCGACGTTTGAAGATGCTTTCGCGATATTGAAACCCGCATTCCTCCCGCGAAATCTGGTGTATCTGCTGTCCGTCGCAATAACGGACGCGCCGGACTACCTCTTCGATAGCGTGACCATAAGCGCCCGCGTTGCCATAGATGGCGGCACCCACCCAACCGGGAATCCCCATCAGGGTCTGGAGTCCCTCAAGCCCGGCATCCACGGTGTAGTTCACCAGTTCCATCAGCTCAGCGCCTGCCGCGCAATGCACTTGGCGCCCATGGTGGCGGATGTAGTCGGCAGTGTAGCGCAGCACCACGCCCGGGAAGCCTTCGTCGGCGACCACCAGGTTGGTGCCTCCGCCCAGCACTACGTGGGGAATCGCCTGTTCGCGCAATAGGCAAAGGGCAGCGCAAAAGGACTCAGGCTCGTTCGTTTCTGCCAGCAGGTCCGCCGGACCGCCAATACCGAAGCGGGTATACTCTGAGAGCGGGACCCGCGCATGCAGGTGAAGGCCCTTAATGCTGTCCAATGGGGTTGCGCCCGATGCCGTCCTCGCCACGTTTCCATTATAGGTGGGCCTACCTGCAGGGCCGTCCAGCCGAGGGAAACTGATAGAGTCGCCCACTCGCCTGCAGCACCCGCCCATTTTGGCGCGTTATGAGGAGGATCATCCCGTGGCATTCCCAGGTTTTTCGAAGCAGGGCCTCCGCTGGCTATCGGAACTCAAAGACAATAACAACCGAGAGTGGTTCCAGGCCAGCAAGCAGACGTACGAGCAGGAACTGAAGCTACCGCTGCTGGCTCTGGTGGATTCGCTAAACAACCAGATTGCCGCGAAGCTTCCCGAGTACTTTCTGGACGAGCCCGCAAAGGCGACGTTTCGCATCTATCGGGATACGCGATTCAGCAAGAACAAGACTCCGTACAAGACCCACGTGTCCGCAGCCTTTCCCCGTCGCGGACTTCTGGAAAAGGCCGCCGGCCTGTACTTCCAAATCTCCGGGGAAGCCATCGGGATCGCTGGAGGCAGTTACAATCCGTTGCCCGACAGCCTGCTGGCAATTCGTACGCGCATTGCTGAAGAGCATGTGGCGTTTGAGAAGCTAACCCACAACAAGAAACTGGTGAAGATGATGGGGGAACTGCAGGGCGAGCAACTGCGGCGGATTCCCAAGGGCTTCCCGCCAGACCATCCCATGGAATCGGCGCTGCGCCGCAAGCAGTTCTATTTCTGGGCGGAACTGGACGGAGCCCTGGCAGGTTCACCCCGGCTTGAGAAAGAACTCATCACCCGCTTTGAGGCGCTCT
>JAHCHD010000098.1 GCA_026129915.1 Bryobacterales bacterium | reverse complement strand
TGGAGGCCAGGATGAACCGGGCCGTGAGCCTGGAGTACGAGCCTGGTTCGGTGTTCAAGATCATTACTCTGGCGGCCGGTCTTGAGCGTACGCGTTTGAGGCCGGATACCATCATTCCCTGTGGGAGCGGAATGTTGCGTCTGCCAGGCCGTACGATTCGCGACGCGCACCCCTACAGTGCTCTAAGCTTTGCGGACGTGCTGGCGAAATCAAGCAACATCGGCGCAATTTACGTGGCGATGGCGGTTGGCAAGGAACTGATGTACGACTATATGCGCGCATTTGGCTTCGGAACCAAGACCGGCCTGCCGCTTCCGTACGAACAGAGCGGCTACGTTTGGCCGATGCACCAGGCCTCTTCGCAGAAGGTCTACGGCAGTATTCTCGCGTCGGTGGCGATGGGCCACCAGGTGAGTGCCACCACGGTGCAACTGGCGCAGGCTTGCTCAGTAATCGCCAATGGGGGCACGCTGGTGCGGCCGCGGCTGTTGATGGAGTTGCGCGCTCCGGACGGGAAGGTTACCCCGCTCGACGGCAAGCGCGAAAACAGGGTGCTGCGTCCGGAAACTGCCATCACAATGCGCAAACTGATGGAAGGCGTGATGCTTACCGGGACGGGCAAGGGAGCGCGGCTGAAGGGCTGGACCTCAGGCGGAAAGACAGGTACTGCACAGATCTTCGACCTGAAGCAGCGGCGCTACGTAAGCACCTACAACTCATCCTTCCTCGGCTTCGCGCCACTGCAGAATCCCTCGATTGTGGTGGTGGTGACGCTGAACGAGACCAAGCTGTATGGAGGGGCGATTGCGGCTCCGGTGTTCCAGGAAGTTGCCGCGGAAACCCTGCGCATTCTCGGAGTGCCCATGGATAGTCCTCAAACGGTGCTTGCCAGCAACAGCGCACCCAAACCGGAGGACGTGAAGGAAGGCGATGCGGGGCTGGAAGGTGAAACTTCAGCCCGGATGGACACAAAGCTGCCGCCGGACACCCGCAAAGATCTGCTGGCCATGCTGTCTGCGGCGATGAAGGAGGACCCGGAGATCGAAGAATGGATGCTGGGAAATCCCCGGGACCGCGTCGCTACAGCCCTTCCTGCCATTGCGCCAATTTCCGTACGCCCGGCGTCGTCCACGGAGGAGCCTCTCGACGCTGGGCTGCCAGATGTAGAATCCTCTGGCGGTGGAGAAATCGCGGCGGAGACGGAGCGTGCCCAGCGCGAGTTTGAGGATTCGGGAAAGCTGGTGCCGGTGTCCGTTTCCGACAGTCGTGCCGGGGCGGTAACGGTGGTGCATGTGGATACCATGTTGGCTCCAGATTTTACCGGCAAGTCGATGCGCGAAGTGATGGCTGAGGCCATGAACGAAGGTGTGGAACTGCATGTGTTTGGACGCGGCATCGCCCGCAAGCAGATTCCTCCCGCAGGTACGCGGATGCCACGCGGAGTGGCCATAAGGGTGATGTTTACCCCGTAGAGAGCGCTGGATGATGAAGCTGGATGGTCTGCTTTCCGCAATGCCGCGGCCCCTGACCGTGTCCGGGGCGGTGGGGGAGTTGCGTGTAGAGGGCATTGCTTGCGATAGCCGGCAGGTGAAGCGCGGTGATGTTTTCTTCGCCTTCGCTGGACAAAATCACCCGGCAGACCGATTCGTGGGAGCGGCCGTGGAAATGGGGGCCGTCGCCATTGTCAGCGAAGAAGAAACGCAGGCGGATTTTGGAGTCCCCTGGATTCGGGTGTCGCACGGCCGCCGAGCTCTTGGTGCGGCGACTGTCGCGTGGTATGCGGACTGCTTACGGATTGCGCGGTTGATTGGCATCACCGGCACAAACGGCAAGACAACCACTGCGTGGCTTGTGGACGCAATCCTGCGTGCCGGCGGGGCGCCCACAGGCCTAATAGGCACTGTGCGTTACCAGGTAGGCAATCAGCCGTTGCCTGCTCCCAATACGACGCCCGACTCTCTGGACGTGATGCGAATGGTGGAGCAAGTGGTGGCGATGGGCGGGCACTACCTTACCATGGAGGTGTCATCGCATGCGCTTGCATTAGGGCGGGTGCACGCGATTCCCTATGAGGTGGCGGCATTCACTAACTTCACCCAGGACCACTTGGATTTCCATGGGACCGAGGAGCGTTACTACGACGCAAAGTGCCAGCTGTTTGCGCCGGAACGCGCAGAACCACCCAAGGTGGCTGTGCTGAATGCCGATGATACCCAAGCCAGCAAAACGCCGCTGGTGGCGTCCACGGACGCTGTTCGTTTTGGATTGAACGAAACAGCAACGCTGCGCGCGATGAATGTCGATAGCGGCTTGCACGGGCTTCGCTTCGACGTAGAGTGGCATGGCAAACGGCGCCCTCTGCACTCCCCACTGATTGGCGAGTTCAACGCATACAACCTGCTGGCGGCCTATGGAATCTGCCTGGCGCTGGGGATATCTCGCGAGCAAATCCACGACGTGCTGGCTGTGACGCGGGAAGTGCCCGGACGCTTTGAGCGAGTGGATTCCGGGCAGCCGTTCGCAGTGGTGGTGGACTATGCGCACACTCCGGACGCGCTCCGGAATGTGTTGCAGACCGCGCGGCGCCTGAAGCCGCATCGTGTGATCACCGTGTTTGGCTGCGGAGGAGATCGCGACCGCAGCAAGCGCCCCCGGATGGCGGAAGCGGTGGCATCACTAAGCGAGATGGTGGTTCTGACCTCAGACAACCCGCGCACTGAAGATCCCCTCCACATCCTGAACGATGCGTTGGTGGGCCTGCAGCGCTTTGATATTCCCTATACGGTGGAGCCGGACCGCAAGGCGGCAATCCAAAAGGCCATTGCCGCGGCGGAGCCCGGTGACCTGGTGCTGATCGCGGGCAAAGGGCACGAAAACTATCAGATTTTCGCGGACCGGACCATCCACTTTGACGACCGGGAAGAGGCTATCGCCGCCCTTGCTGCGCGGGGTTTCGCAACCGCCGCGGAGGGCGGCCAATGAACCTGCGACTCAAGGAAATTGCGGATGCCCTGGGGATGGAATTGCCCACGCCCGGTGCTACTGCGCAAGAAGGCTTCGTGAACGGCTACCAGACTGACTCGCGACTGGTACGACCCGGGGACCTTTTCTTTGCGATGCCGGGTACGGAACTCGACGGCCACACCTTCATTCCGCAGGCGCTGCGGAATGGCGCCTCGGCGCTGGTGGTGAACCGGGCTGCCCAATATGACGTACCCGCATTTCTGGTGGAGGACGTGTTGGAGGCGCTGCAGCGATTGGCCCACTTTGCTCGCAAGCGGTGGGGCAAGCCTCTACTGGGCATTACCGGAAGTGCGGGCAAGACCAGCAGCAAGGAAATCAGCGCGTCGTTGCTGGGTACCCGTCTGCACACCGCCAAGAGCACCGGGAATTTGAATAATCACGTAGGGCTGCCCCTTTCTCTGTTGCGTTTGGAGGAGGACTCGGACGCCGCGGTGGTGGAAAGGGGAATGAACCATGCGGGCGAGATTGCCGCGCTCGCGAGAATTGCTAAGCCCGATCACGGGCTGGTGACCAACGTGGGCTATGCCCACATCGAGAATTTTGCTTCGGTGGACGGAATCGCCATGGCCAAGCGGGAGCTTGTGGAAGCACTGCCCTCCTCGGGTACGGCGATTCTGAACGCGGACGACCCGAGGGTGCGCGCCTTCGGCGAGATTCACGAGGGACCGGTACTCAGCTATGGCATCTCGGAAGAAGCGGATGTTCGTGCGGAAGCGATTTCGGCGTCAGAAGAGGGACTGCGCTTTCACGTGGGAGGCGTTGCCTTTCAAACGGCGCTCCGGGGGCGGCACAATCTGGTAAACGTGCTTGGCGGAATTGCCGCCGCCCGCGTGTTCGGAGTTGAGACGGAGGAGCTGCCCGACGCGGTGGCTGCCCTCGAAGCCCCGCCGATGCGCGGGGAGACGTTCCGCAAGGACGGTGTGACGGTGATCAACGATTGCTACAACGCCAATCCGGACGCGATGCTGGCAATGCTGGATGTACTGCTGGAAACTAAGGGCGCGCGCCGGATTGCCGTACTGGGGGAGATGCTCGAACTCGGTTCCCATTCGGAGTATTTGCACCGCGTGATTGGGCGTGCCGTCTACGAGAAGGGGGTCGACCACCTCGTGTGTGTACGCGGGGACGCGGCCATCATTCGCAACGAAGCCGTGCTCTCAGGCCTGGCATCGAGTGATGCGGCGTTTTATGAGACACCGGAAGAAGCGGGAGAGGCGCTGCGAGTCCTTCTGCGCGAGGGGGATGTAGCTCTGTTCAAGGGCTCGCGCGGCGCCCGCATGGAACGGGTGCTGGAACTGTGGCGGGGATAGATAGCGATGTTTTACTGGCTGCTTTACGAACAACTCTATCCGCTGCTGAGCCCGATGAGGGTATTTCAATATCTCACGGTGCGCATCGCCCTGGCCAGCCTTACCGCCATGTTCCTGTGCATGGTTCTTGGGCCTTTTCTGATTCGGAAGCTGCGCCAGCTGCAAATCGGCCAGTACATTCGGGAGGAGGGTCCGAAGAGCCATCAGAAGAAGGCGGGCACCCCGACGATGGGCGGCGTGCTGGTAGTGATTGCGATTGTAGTTTCGACGCTGCTTTGGGCGAATCTCACCAACCCTATCGTGTGGATTGCGCTGTTCAGCCTGGTGGCCTACGGGTCAATCGGTTTCTATGACGACTACATGAAGGTGACGCACCGGCGAAACCTGGGGTTGTCGAGCCGCAAGAAGTTCGCACTGCAGTGTTTGATCGCGCTGGTGATCTGCGCGGCGCTGATGGTGCTGCACTCCCAGGGCGCTTACAACGCGAGAGTGAACGTACCATTCTTCAAGCAATTGCGGCCAGATCTGTTGATCCACTCGCTCACGGACAACTGGTATACCTATCCGCTGGCTTTCGCGCTGGTGTATGTGTTTCTGCTGTTCGTGGTGGTAGGCGCCTCGAACGGAGTGAACCTGACGGACGGGCTCGATGGGCTGGCCATAGGTCTGATGGTGATTGCGGCCGGGGCGATGACTGCGCTCACCTACATCAGCGGCAATGCCGACTGGTCTCGTTATTTGGACATCGAGCGTGTGCCAAACGTGGGCGAACTGACGGTCTTCTGCGGCGCGATGACGGGCGCGTCGCTGGGCTTTCTCTGGTACAACGCGCATCCGGCGGAGGTGTTCATGGGGGACGTTGGGGCGCTTTCGCTGGGTGGCAGCCTGGGCGTGGTGGCCGTGCTGATCAAGCAGGAGATTCTGCTGCTCTTTGTGGGCGGCGTGTTTGTAATTGAGACGCTGTCGGTCATCATCCAGGTGGCGAGCTTCAAGACGACGGGCAAGCGGGTGTTCAAGATGTCGCCCATCCACCATCACTTTGAGGCGCTGGGCTGGCAGGAATCCAAGATCATTGCGAGGTTTTGGATTGTGGGCATCATTCTGGCGTTGACTGCGCTCACTACGCTGAAGATCCGGTAAGGAAGGGGCAGGCAAACAAACGAAATGGAGCTTCGAGGCAGACGCGTATTGGTGATGGGCATGGCGCGCTCCGGCGTGGCCGCGCTGCGTCTGCTGCGTGCCGAGGGAGCCGTACCAATGGCTACGGACGTCCGGCCGCTTGAGGAACTGGGCGCGCGTGCGGAGGAAGTGCAGTTACTGGCTGACGGATACGTGATGCAGGCAGCGGTGGCGGAAGCCGGTGTTGCGTCTCTGGGTGTGACTCTGGTGGTGCTGTCGCCGGGGGTTCCCGCTGACTTGCCTTTGCTTGCGGATGCGCGCGCGGCGGGCATCGACGTGATTGGCGAAGTGGAACTGGCGGCAGCCTTCCTTGAGGGGCCAGTGCTGGGCATCACTGGCACCAACGGCAAGACCACCGCCACGGCTCTGACGGGGCACCTGCTGCAAACGGCGGGGATTCCCGTTCAAGTGGGTGGCAACATCGGCACACCGGTTTGCGGAATGGTGGAAAGCTCAGCGCCAGGCCGGTGGAATGTGCTGGAGCTTTCGAGCTTTCAACTGGAAACTACTAGTCAACTTGCCGCGAGAATTGCCGTCTGTCTGAATGTCACGCCCGATCACCTGGACCGGCACCACAGTTTTGAAAACTATGTGGCCGCCAAGCGGCGCTTGTTCGAGATGCAGGAAGGAGGAGCTTACGCCGTGGTGAACGCGGACAACCTTCCCAGCCTGCGGTATGGTTTCGCGGGCGCTGCTGAGGCAAAGGTATTTACGCTCACCGGGGATTCCCGCCACAGCATGTGGCTGGATGACCGCACGGTGATGTACGAGGGCAAGGCGTTGTTGCGGCGCGACGAGATTCCTTTGCCGGGCCTTCACAACGTGGAAAACGTAATGGCGGCGTCGCTTTCGGCACTGCTGGCGGGGGCGGGTCCTGAGGCCGTCGCTCGCGGTGTAGCCAGCTTCCCTGGTGTTGAACACCGCCTGGAGTTCGTACGGGAGCGTGCGGGTGTGCGCTGGTATAACGATTCCAAGGCAACCAACGTGGATGCCTCGCTGAAGGCTGTGGCGAGTTTTGCGGAACCGATGTGGGTAATGCTGGGCGGCCGGGACAAGCACAGCGACTATCGGCCGCTTGCTGCTGCCCTCCGCGGTAAGGTGCGCCGGGCCTTGCTGGTAGGCGAGGCCGCGCCACTGATTGAAGTGCAGATTGGCAAGGATGTTCCCTGCCAGCACTGCGGCACGATTGATGCGGCGGTTGCCGTGGCGGCGGGAGAGGCCCAGAGTGGCGATGTGGTGCTGCTGGCTCCAGCATGTGCCAGCTTTGACCAGTTCACGAGCTATGAACACCGCGGCCGCGCCTTTAAAGAACTGGTAAGGCAACTGGATGAGAGGCTGAACTAACTATGGCGAAAACACGCAATCCCGATTGGTTTCTGTATGGATATGTCGTGGCGCTACTCATACTGGGGCTGGCGTTCTGCTACAGCGCGAGTTCCGTAGTGGGTGCACTGCGGTCAAAGAGCGAATGGTATTACATCGCGCGCCAGCTGGGCGCAACCGCCTTTGGGGTAATGGCGCTCATACTGCTGGCGCGAATGGATTTTCGGCGTTGGAATACACCAACTTGGGCCTTTGTGGCGATGGGTTCCGCCATCGCGATGGTGCTGGTGGCGGCGATTCTGGATGGCCGTGCGCACCGCTGGCTGCGCCTACCCCTGGTGCAAGTTCAGCCATCGGAGTTCGCCAAGCCCGCGCTGGTGTTGTTCTGCGCTTACTTCATCGCGAAGCGCATGAATGCAATCAACGACAGGCACACCGTGCTACCTGCCTCGATCGTTGTGGGTATCCTGGGCGCCGCGGTGAGCTGGGGTGATCTTGGAACTGGGGTGGTACTGATGGTTGCCGCGGCCACGCTGTTCTTTGTGGCGGGGTTGCAGTGGCGCTACATTGCGTTGGCGCTGGCGATTGCCTTTCTCGGGACTGGGGTGTCCATCGCCACCAAACCGTACCGTTTGGCGCGCGCCGTTGCCTTCGTGGATCCGGAGCTGAAGCATCTGGAAAAGTATGCCCCGTCGCTAGCCAGTACCTATCGGGACTATCTGAAGAGCGGCAATCGCGACCCCAACTATCAGGTAAGGCAGTCGTTGGTGACGGTAGGCTCAGGCGGCGTATGGGGCCTGGGATTCATGGAGAGTAAGCAGAAGTTGCTGTTCCTTCCGGAATCGCACACTGACTTCATTTATGCCGTGGTGGCGGAAGAGGGAGGGCTGCTGGGGGCATTTGCCGTTCTGACTATTTACCTGCTGATTGCCTGGCGCGGGATCCGGCTATTCTTCCGGTCGGACAACACCTTTGGCCGCTATCTGGCGCTAGGGATCACGGCGCTGTTCCTGTTTCAGGCTCTGGTGAACATCAGCGTGGTACTGGGCATTGCTCCTACCAAAGGGTTACCCCTGCCGCTGATCAGCTACGGTGGCAGTTCGATGCTCAGCACCCTGATCTGCTTCGGGATGCTGATGAGTGTGAGTGAACACAGCACCTGATTACGATGCCCTATCGCGTTCTGATTACCGGAGGTGGCACGGGTGGCCACGTGATACCCGCCGTGGCGGTGGCGGAAGAGCTGCGTCGCCGCGGGCATGCCGTGCGCTTCGTAGGCGTGGAGAGCGGGTTGGAGGCGAGACTGGCGCCTCAGGCGGGATTTGACATCCGGTACGTAAGGGTGCAAGGCCTGAATCGGGTGGGGATGGTGAATGCGATGCGCAGCCTGGCGCTTCTGCCAGGCTCGGTATTTCAGGCGGCGGCGGAGATCCGGGAGTTCGAGCCCGATGTGTTATTCAGCATGGGTGGCTATGTGGCTGGCCCCGTGATGGCCGCGGGACGCCTCACCGGAACCCCCATGGTGATTATGGAGCCCAATGCGTATCCGGGGCTGACGGCACGCTGGACCTCCAAGTTGGTGAGGCGCGCTCTTGTTAACTTCGAGGAGACACTGCGGCATTTTCCCGAGGGCCGCGGCATGGTGACGGGTGTTCCAGTGCGGAAGGCCTTCTTTGAGACTCCCCCGCTGGTGGTGCAGCAGCCGTTCACGCTGCTGGTGACGGGCGGCAGCCAGGGCTCACGCGCTTTGAATACTGCCATGCGTGCGGCTTGGCCGGTATGGAAGGCCAGTGGCGTGGCCTTGCGCATCTTGCATCAGGCGGGACGGAACGAGGCAAGCGACGTGGCGCGGGATTTCGCGGCCAGCGGACTCGAAGGCGAGGTGTTTGCCTTTCACGACGACATGCCTGGCCTCTTCGCCCAGGCGCATCTGATTGTAGGCCGAAGCGGGGCCAGTGCCGTGGCGGAGCTGTGTGCGGCCGGGAGAACAGCACTCTTGGTGCCCTTTCCCGCAGCCGCTGACAATCACCAGTTGAAAAATGCGGAGGTGCTGGCAAACGCCGGCGCGGCGCAACTGCTGGAGCAGACTGAGCTTACCGGAGAGCGGCTTGCGCGCGAAGTGCTGGGAATGTTCGCGCAACCGGAAATGCTGTGTGCGATGGCAGCCAGAGCCCGTGCCTTCGCCAAACCGGATGCGGCCGAACGCGTTGCCGACGTTCTGGAGCAGGAGGCGGCAAAGCCATGACACTCCGGGATCCACAGCACATGCCGATTCCACTGCGAATGCCGGGAGGGGCTGCGAGAATAGAAGGGTCCCCTTTGGGAACCGGGGGGCGGGGAGCCTGATGTTTTTCAAGCCGCAACACATCCATTTCGTCGGAATTGGCGGCATCGGCATGAGCGGAATTGCCGAAGTGCTGCTGAATTTGGGGTACACCATTACGGGCAGTGACCTGCGCGGAACGCCCATCACGGAGCGCCTCGAGCGACTGGGCGCACGCGTGTATCGCGGTCATGCGGCGCGGCATGTCGATGGCGCCAAAGTAGTGGTGGTCTCCTCCGCCGTGGATGCGTCAAATCCCGAATTCCAGGAAGCGCGGGCGCTGGGGATTCCGGTGATTCCACGCGGTGAGTTACTGGCCGAACTGATGCGGCTGAAATTTGGCGTGGCAGTAGCGGGCAGCCATGGCAAAACCACAACCACGTCGATGGTTGCCGCGGTGCTGAGCCAGGCGGAACTGGACCCCACCGTAGTGGTGGGCGGCCGGGTGAGCACCTTCGGCGGCACAAATGCGCGCGTGGGGAAGAGCGACTTCCTGGTGGTGGAATCTGACGAAAGTGATCGTAGCTTTCTGAAACTGGCTCCCATCCTGGCAATTGTCACCAATATTGATCTCGAACACCTTGATCACTACTCGTCGCTCGAAGACATCCAGGATGCCTTCGTGGAGTTCATCAACAAGGTGCCCTTCTATGGAGCGGCGATCGTTTGTCTGGACGATGCGAACCTGCAGCAGATTCTGCCCCGCCTGGAACGACGTATCCTTACTTACGGGGTGAGCGCGCAGGCTGACTTGCGCATTGTAGCCTGGGAGTACGCGGGGCTGAGTAGCTTGTTCCGGCTGAGTTTTCGAGGCAGGGATCTGGGCGAGTTCCGTTTGCATGTCCCGGGCTTCCACAACATCCTGAATGCCACGGCGGCGGTGGCCACCGCGCTGGAACTCGAAGTGGATCTGCAGCGCATCCGCCAGGGCGTGGAAGCCTTTGAGGGCGTTGAGCGACGCTTTCAACTGAAGGGCAACGTGCATGGGATTGCCGTGGTGGATGATTACGCACACCACCCTACGGAGATTCGCGCCACTCTGGAGGCGATGCGGGTGTCGCAGTACGAGCGCATCCATGTGTTGTTTCAGCCGCACCGGTATTCCCGCACGCAGCAACTGATGGACGAGTTCGCGGGTGCCTTTAACCTTGCCCACAGCGTCCTGGTGGTGCCGATCTATGCGGCATCAGAGCAACCGATTCCGGGGGTGACTTCGGAACGGCTGGTGGAGCGAATGCGTGAGTTCGGGCACAAAGGCGCTCAGATTTGCGAGGACTTGAGTAGCGCAGTGGAGACGCTGCTGACGGTGACGGAACGCGGTGATGCGATTGTCACGATGGGTGCTGGCACGGTGAGTCAGGCGTCTGACCTGCTGGTGGAAGGGCTGGAGCATCGCGGACAACGCTGGCGCATTTCCCAGGGGGGCGCGCAGAGCGCGTAGCGAAGCACTGAAAATTGGGGTTGGCTGCAACTCCTTTTGGCTAAAACAGGAAGGTAATTTTCTGTTTTGCGAACTGTGGTCTAATTTCGAGTAGGCGCAATGCCGCGTCCGCTCCCGAGACAAGTGATGGCGAAATCCCGTACAACTCTGGAACGCGAAGAAGCGCCAGGCGAAGGCTTGGTGGCTTTTGATGATGGGTCGCAGGTGGAACCCGGTGCTGGTGCCGCTAAGCGGAACCGCCGGGGCGCTCGCACACTGGCTACGCCGTCTCGGCGTCGCACACTGCTGATCGGGCTGATCGTGTCATTTTTCCTGGTCGTGTTTGTGGCGGCAGTGGCGCTGGCATATCAGGTGGACACCTTCCTGGCAACCGACGGACGATTCACGCTTGCCGCTGTGCAACGGGACGGAGAGGTGGAGGCAAACAGCCCGCTGGAAATCGTTGGACTGGAGTTTACGCTCCGCGACGACGTGCTTCGGGTGTTCGAGAAAGATATTGGGCGCAGCCTCTATTTGCTTCCCTTGGAACAGCGCCGAAGGGAGTTGCTGGCGATCGACTGGGTGGAGAATGCCACAGTCAGCCGCGTCTGGCCGAACCGCTTGCGGGTGTCGATTCATGAGCGAACGCCCATTGCTGTGGCTGCCATTGCCGGGCGCCGCGGCGACGCCCTCGTCACCAAGCTGGTGGATGGCCACGGCCAGTTGATGTCGCGCCCGGCAAGAGCTAGTTTCAATCTGCCGGTAGTCTTTGGCCTGCACCAGGATCAGCCCATCGCGTACCGGAAGGCGCGCATTGACTTGCTCGAAAAGTTGCAGGCGGAAGTGGAGCCGCTGAACGCCCGGTTTTCTGAACTTCACATGAACGATCCGCGCAATCTGCGTGCCACGCTGGTAAAGGACGGACGCAATCTTACCTTGCTGCTGGGCAACGAAAAGTATCTGACAAGGGTGCAGAACTTCTTGAATAACTATGAGGCCGTGATGAAGGAGGACCCCCGGGCTAACCTGTTCGACATGCGCCTGGAGGACCGGATCGTCGCTACGCGGGAAGGGTTGTCGGGTGCCTGATCAAAAGAATCTGGTGGTTGGGCTGGACCTTGGCAGCAGTGCGTTTCGTTGTCTCGCCGCCACCATCGAGCGTGGCACGCTGCGCTATGTGGGCGCCGCCAGCATGCCTGCGCGCGGATGGCAGCGCGGGCGCGTGACGGATCCCCAGGCAGTGGCGGAGACGATTGCCGAAGTGATTCGTGCCGTTGAGGAAGCAAACGATATCACCGTGGAGAACATCGTGCTTGGCGTGGGAGGACCCACCGTGCGCGGGGTAAACAGCCGGGGCCAGTGCGAGCTCTGGCCTCCCCGTGAGGTGGCCCAATACGACGTGAACCGCGCCGTGGAGCGCGCATGCGGCCTGCAGTTTCGCGAGGATCACATGATCCTGCAGGTGTTTCCGCAGTTCTTCACGGTGGACCACGACAATGAGTACCGCGATCCGAGAGGTATTCCAGGCAGCTTGCTGGAAGCCAACGTTCATGTGATTGTTGCTTCCAAGAGCGAACACGAGACCTTGGTGGGCCTGTGCAACCAGGCACATTTGCACGTTGAGGATACGGTTTTTGAACCCGTAGCTGCGGCCTTGGCTGCTGTCCTGCCCGCGGACCGTTTCCACGGTGTGGCCCTGGCGGATATTGGGATCCACAGTACGGAACTGGTGATTTATTGGAAAGAGATGCTGGTGCACTCGGCGTCCATTCCCATCGGTGCTGAGCACTTTACCCGCGATGTTTCGAAAGGCCTTCAGGTGGGGCCACCGGATGCCGAACAATTGAAAGTGGAGTACGGCTGCGCGCTGATGGGCTTAACGGCCGACAACAGCCGCATTGAACTCCCCTCGGTGAATGGGCGTGAACGGCGTGAGGCGGGCAGGCGGCGGCTGAACTTCATGCTCGAAGCGCGCGGACGCGACTTGATGCGCCTGATTGCGGCTGAACTCACTCAATGCCAGATGGCGGAGAATCTCGGTACTGGCCTGTTGCTGGCAGGCGGAGGCGCCTTGCTTCCCGGGCTCTGCGACCTGGCGGAGCAAGCGCTCAATTGCCCTTGCCGCCTGGCGCTTCCTATCGGGATTTGCGATTTGCCCGATAGGTTGAATGAGGCGTCGTGGAGCACGGCGGCCGGGCTGACGATGTACTGCGCCCGCCTGCGCGTGCAGGAACGCCAGCGGCAGGAGCGCGAGGGGTTGCTGGTAAAGCTGTTTGGCTAGGTTGGCAAGTAAACTTCTGAACCAGAAACACTTGGAAATGTCTTGATCCCAGGACATTTTCGTGAAAAGGTAAGGAATAAGTACCGGGAGGAAAAACCCATGGATGCGGCGTACGAAGGCATGAAGTTTGAACTGCAGGATGAGTCGCACGCTCCAACGCGAATCAAGGTGATTGGCGTCGGAGGAGCAGGATCAAACGCAGTGTCGCGCATCGCTGCGCAAGGTCCTGCTGGCGCGGAGTACTACATTCTTAACACCGATCCACGTGCGCTGGATGCCTCGCCGGTGCGCAACAAGCATCTGTTGGGCGCAAAGACAATCGGTGGCCGGGGAACGGGCGCCAACCCGGCTGTAGGGCGGCAAGCGGCTCTGGACGATACGGAAGCCATTTTGGGCATGCTGGAAGGCGCCGACCTGGTGATTCTGGCCGTGGGCCTCGGCGGAGGCACCGGTACCGGCGCGGCGCCTACCATCGCTTCGCTGGCACGGGAGATGAATGCCCTTACTATTGGCGTGGTGACAAAGCCCTTTTCGTTTGAAGGCCCGCGAAAGATGGAGATTGCCGACAAAGGCCTGGAAGAACTCAGCCAGGTGCTCGACAACATCCTGATTGTCCCCAACGATCGCCTGCTGGACATCGCTCCGCGCGGCACAAGCTTCAAGGACGCCCTGCGCATGGTGGACGATGTGCTGGCCCAGGCCGTGAACGGCATCGGCGATATCGTGCTGCGTCCGGGTATCATTAACCGGGATTTCTCCGATGTGAAGGCTACCCTCAGCGGGATGGGGACGGTACGGCTAGGTAGTGCGATTGCGTCCGGCAAGGATGCCGTGGTGGATGCCGCGCGGAAGGCCATCGAATGCCCGATGCTAGATGCCCACGGCATCGCTGGTGCGCGGGTGGTGCTTCTGCATGTGATGGGCTCGATGGATCTGCAATTACACGATGTCTTTGACGCGACGGAGTTCATCCGCAAGGCGGCAAACAACCCGGATTTGCATGTGAACCTGGGCCTGAGCCTCGACGAGACCCTCGCCGGAAAGGTGCAGGTAACGGTGATCGCGACGTCGTTTGACGAATCGCTGATTTATTCCGCGGACGCAGAAACGAATCCCGTGGGCGTTCCCGCGGCTTCGGTTTATGCCATGCCGGCACGGAATCAGTCCGCGGCCGCGTCTGTACCCAGGAGCGTGACTCCGGTAGCGCAGTCACAGGACGACGTCTGGGCACACGACTCCTTTGAAGAGACCAGGGAGATTGTGGTGTCGGAACTTCTGCCACAAGCCGCGGAAGAACCAACTGCAGCAGGTTCCGCCACGCCCGAGTTAGCCCCTCTCTTCAACGAGCCTTCCAGCGTCATCAGCCACCCGGAAGAACTGGACGGCGGGTTGTTCGACCTGGACGACTTGGACACTCCGGCCTTCCTCCGGCAGGGAGGCAATTTGCCCGAATGACGACCGGATGCCAGACCGGATTCACGACTTGAGACACCGCTTCTGATTGGTTGTTCGCCGCAAGATCACCGGACGTTACTACCAGACGATCTGTGGCTCAGGGGTCTGCTTGCGCTCAAGCAGCCCTAGCTTGTCCTGCACGTCGTAGTAAACCTCTTCGATGGGGCGGTTTCCGTCGATGGTTACCAGCATGCCCTTGCGGGCGTACAGCTCCAGCAAAGGCTTCGTCTTTTCGTAGTATTCACGCAACCGGGTCCGAAGCACTTCGGGGTTGTCATCGGCGCGTTTTGTGAACCCGCTGCCCTCGCCCACGAGGGCGCGCGACATCACGCGCTCGTAGACTACATCGTCATGAATGTCGATGTAGATGACGCGGTCAAGATTCCAGGTCTCGAATAGGTACTCTGCTTGCGGCCGGGTACGGGGGAAGCCGTCCACAACGAACCCATAGTTCCAGTCGTGCTCTTCCAGACGTCCGCGTACCACTCCCTCGACAATTTCATCGGGTACCAGCAGACCGGCATCGGTGATCTTCTTAATGCGTGCGGCGAGCTTAGTATGGTTGCGCACGTTCCATCGAAAGATGTCGCCAATCGAGATATGAACAAAATCGAAATCGCGACAAAGCAGGCTGCTTTGGGTGCCTTTGCCCGAGCCCTGAGGGCCCATCATGATGTATTTGTCCATGTTCTGCCACGCGCGGGTTCAACGCGCTTAAGGAATTGTGGGCGCAGGGGTTCCGCGCCTTTAGCAGTATATCGTTGATTCAGTGCTCTTTGCCTGAATAGAGTAGGGCTACGGCCCCGGCATAGCCGTTGAATGGCAAGGTCGGCTGCGATCGGAAATCGGGCAGCAGGCGTTCGGTGTGCTGGGGCCAGCGCGGGTGGGGATGGGACGGGTTCACATTCGCGAAGAACCCGTATTCAAGGGGCTGCAAGGTGTTCCAGAACGTTTCCGGGCGCTCCGCCAGGAGTGATATCCGCACCACTGCCTTGGCACTCTTGAATCCATACTTCCAGGGGAGAATCAGGCGGATAGGTGCGCCGTTCTGCGCCCGGAGTGGTGCCCCATAAGCGCCCGTCACCAGCATCGCCAGCGGGTTCACGGCCTCTGCTAGAGTGAGTGCCTCCGTGTAAGGCCACGGGTAGTATTCCGACACCGCCATTCCAGGCATGATGTCCGGCTGGCTGGCGGAGGTGAAACTGACGTAACGGGCGGCACTGAGTGGCTCGACCAGAGAAAGCAGGGCGGCGAGGGGAAATCCAGTCCAGGGGACCACCATCGCCCACGCTTCCACGCAGCGGAAACGGCAAACGCGTTCCTCAAAGGGCATCTGGCGTAACAGGTCTTCGAAGGAAAAAGTGCGCGGGCGGGCAACCAGGCCGTCTACCACAACAGACCATGGGCGCAAAGGCAGCGCTTGGGCGCGGGTGCGCGGCAGTTCTTTGCTCTGCGCCGAAAACTCAATGTAGTTGTTGTAGCTTTCGGCCGTCTCGCGTGGAGTGGCCGCGGCGTCCACGGAAAACGCACGATTGCGCGGCGCAGGGTAAGGCGGGCCAGGGGGCTCAGATGGCGCATGGCGGGTACACGAAGCCAGAAGGGCCGCGCCCATGGTTAGAATGGCGCGGCGGTTCAGGAACACCGCCTTTGGGCTGACGTCCTGTTCAAGGGGGCTTCCCGCGATCTGTTGCCATCGACGCATGGCGAGAACTTCCCTCTCTGTGATAGTTTGCCTGAAGGCGGCTATATCCGGGGATGTATTCCCTGCCCGAGCCGATGCAACGATCCGCTGCCGGAGGTCTTCCCATGAATCGACGTTCCTTCCTGAATGGTGTCTCTGCCGCGGGGGTGGCTGCTATGCCTGCGTTGGCGCTGGCCCAGCAGGGCAAGACCTATCGCACTGCCATTGCAGGTACCGGTTGGTGGGGCATGAACATTCTCGGCGAGGCCATGGCCTCAAAGCGATGCAAGATTGTGGGCATGTGCGACGTGGACCAGAGCCTGCTGAACCCGGCGCACGGGCGCGTGCAGCAGCTTACCGGCGACAATCCCAACAAGTACAAGGACTTCCGCGAGATGATCGCGAAGGAAAAGCCGGAGATCGTTATCGTGGGTACGCCAGACCACTGGCATCCGCTCATTACTATTGCGGCCGTGAATGCGGGTGCGCACGTTTATGTGGAGAAGCCTGTGGCCCACACCATTCGGGAGGGCCGGGCCATGGTGAAGGCGGCGCGCGCCGCGGATCGTGTGGTTCAGGTTGGCACCCACCGGCGCGTCTCCCCTCACAACGTAGAGGGCCTCAAGTTCCTCCGCTCCGGCATGGCCGGAAAGATCCACGCGATCCGCTGCTTCGTCCACTCCGGCGGGCGCGGCAACGCGGGGGCGCCCAACAGCGAACCGCCTCCTGGACTCGACTGGGATATGTACTGCGGCCCCGCCGCGCTGGTTCCCTTCAACAAAGGCATCCACACGCGTGGCTTCCGCAACCATTTGAACTTCGCGAACGGGACGCTGGGGGACTGGGGCATTCACTGGATGGACCAGGTGCTCTGGTGGAGCGAGGAGAAATCTCCCAAGAGCGCCTATTCCACGGGGGATCGCTATCTGCCCACCGGCATCATGGATGCCCCCGATGCCCAGGTGGCCGTCTACAAGTTCACTGACTTCACCCTGCATTGGGAACACAGGCGCTTTGCGGGCAATAATGCCGAAAAACATCCATTGGGCGCCTACTTCTACGGCACCGAGGGCACTTTTCACATGGGCTGGCACGACGGCTGGACTTTCTATCCCGTCGACAGACGCAAACAGCACATTCACATGGATCCCACGCTGAACGAGCCCGACCAGCAGAACATCAAGGAACTCTTTGCTGACTTCCTCAACGCCATCGAAACCAAGAAGCGCCCCATTTCTGATATCGAAGCAGGTCACCAGGCGACAGTGGTTTCGCTCCTCGGCATGCTCTCGCTGAAACTAGGCCGCAGCGTGAACTGGGATGGCCAGAAAGAGGAAATCCCCGGGGACGCCGAGGCCAACAAGTTGCTGGCCCGGGAGTACCGGGGAGAGTGGAAGTACCCAAGCTAGCAGAACGCCGGGGAGGGGTATCTGGCGAGGCTACCGCATGTTCGCCTTAAGGATCCTCTTCCTCAGGCGGATCGACTTCGGGGTTACCTCCACGAGTTCGTCCTCGCGGATGAACTCAATCGCCTGCTCCAGATTCAGGAGCCTCGGCGGCACCAGGCGGATGGCCTCGTCGGCGGATGAAGCCCGCATGTTGGTGAGCTTCTTTTCCTTGACAATATTGACGTTCAAGTCGGCGTCGCGCGCGTTTTCGCCCACGATCATGCCTTCGTAGACTTCCGTGCCAGGCTCAATGAATAGCTCACCACGCTCCTGCAGGTTCCACATGGCGTAGGCTGTGGATTTGCCGCTGCGGTCCGAAATCAGCGACCCTGTCGGGCGCATCGGGATATCTCCCTGCCACTCAATCCAGCCATTGAAGAGCGAGTTCATGATCGCGGTGCCCTTGGTATCCGTAAGCACTTCGCTACGGAGACCAATCAAGCTTCGGGAGGGTACGCTGAACTCCAGGCGGACGCGCCCCGTGCCGTTGTTCACCATCTTGGTCATCTTGCCCTTACGGACGCCCATTTTCTCGATAATCACGCCAACAAAGCTTTCGGGCAGGTCAATTAACAGCAGTTCCTGCGGCTCTTTCTTTTGGCCATCCTCGGTCTTGGTTAGGATTTCTGGCTTGCCAACCTGCAACTCAAAGCCCTCGCGGCGCATGCACTCAATCAGAATGGCCAACTGCAGCTCGCCGCGCCCGAGCACCTTGAAGCTCTCGGGACTTCCACCATCTTCCACGCGAATCGAGACGTTCGTAAGAAGTTCCTTATCAAGCCGGTCGCGCAGTTTGCGGGATGTAACATGGTCACCTTCGTTTCCGGCGAACGGAGAATTGTTCACGCTGAAGGTCATGGCGATGGTAGGCTCGTCGATCTGGATCCTTGGCAGCGGTTTCGGGTTCTCGCCCGCACAGATTGTTTCGCCAATCTGAATGCCTTCCACTCCCGCCACGGCAAGCACGTCGCCCGCCAGTCCTAAGGTTTCGTCGTTGCGGTTGAGCCCCTCGAACGAATACATCTTTGTAATTTTCGTGCGCTGGAAGCTGCCATCGAGCTTCGCGATGGATACTTCGTCGCCATGGCGAAGCGTGCCATTGAACACGCGGCCAATTGCCAGCCGGCCTAGGTAGTCGCTGTAGTCGAGATTGGCCACCAGGATCTGCAGGGTTCCCTCAGGGTCACCCTTCGGTGGTGGAATCGTCTGGATAATCTGCTCAAACAGCGGTTCGAGATTGGTGCTTTCGCCGTCGAGTTCGGTCTTGGCGATTCCGTCGCGGCCATTGGCGTAGATGATGGGAAACTCCAACTGCTCTTCGGTGGCGCCCAGGTCGATAAACAGGTCGTAGACTTCATTGAGCACTTCCTGTACGCGGGCGTCCTGGCGGTCGATCTTGTTGATCACCACAATCTGGGGGAGATGCGCCTCGAGGCTCTTGGACAGCACGTAACGGGTCTGCGGCAAGGGGCCTTCGCTGGCGTCCACCAGCAGGACCACACCGTCTACAATCTTCAGTGCGCGTTCCACTTCACCGCCGAAGTCGCTGTGCCCGGGGGTGTCGACAATGTTGATCTTGTAGTTGTGATAGCGGATGCCGGTGGTCTTGGAAAGAATGGTGATGCCGCGCTCGCGTTCCAGATCATTGGAATCCATCATGCGATCGGCGGTCTCTTCGTTGGCGCGGAAGAGCCCACTTTGTTTCAGCATCGCGTCAACAAGCGTGGTTTTCCCATGGTCGACGTGGGCGATGATGGCGAGATTGCGCGTTTTGAGCGGAGTGCGGCTGTTCGAACCGTTAGACATAAGTCTCCCTGTCGGCGATAAGATTTGGTTGGTTAGAACGCTGGTAGGAAT
>JAHCHD010000097.1 GCA_026129915.1 Bryobacterales bacterium | reverse complement strand
TGAGTTTCCCGGGCGGCGTCTTGTGGATTCGCTGGTCGACTTGCCCTTCGCCTTGCCCACGGCCATTTCGGGCATCGCGCTAACTGCGGTGTATGCTCCAACGGGCTTGGTGGGTCATTGGCTGGATGCGCTGGGCGTCCAGGTTGCCTTCACGCCGTTGGGCATTACTCTAGCTCTGATGTTTGTGGGATTGCCCTTCGTGGTGCGTGCCGTGCAACCGGCCGTGAGCGACCTCGACCCCGCAGTGGAGGAAGCCGCCGCCATCCTTGGTGCGAACCGAGTCCAGACGCTGGTGCGAGTGCTGTTTCCTCAACTCGTGCCCGCTGCGTTGACAGGCTTCACAATGGCTTTTGCCCGGGGCTTGGGCGAATACGGTTCCGTGATCTTCATTGCCGGCAACATGCCCATGAAGACGGAGATTACGTCGCTGCTGATCATCACCCGCCTTGAGCAGTTTGACTATGCAGGCGCCACCGCTATCGGCTCGGTGATGCTGTTGGCTAGCTTCGCCCTGTTGCTGGGCGTGAATGCGCTGCAATGGTGGTGGCTAGGCCGCGGAGGACACGCATGATGGCGGAGCCTGTCGCAGGTGTTACTTCCACGCGCCGCTATACGGAACCACCCTTGGTGCGGGCCGTATTGCTGACGATCGCCCTGGGCTTTTTGCTGCTGTTTCTGGGGCTGCCACTGCTGGCGGTGTTCCAGGAGGCATTCCGGCAGGGCTGGCGGGTTTACACCGAAAGCTTTCTTGACCCCGCGGCGTTGGCCGCCATTCGCCTCACGCTGCTGGTAACTGCCATCGCGGTTCCCGTGAATGCGCTCTTCGGCATCGGTGCAGCGTGGCTGTTGGCGCGCTTCTCTTTCCGCGGCAAGAGTGTGCTGTTGACCTTGGTTGACTTGCCGTTTAGCATCTCGCCGGTGGTGGTGGGGCTGATGCTGGTACTTCTGTTCGGCTCGCAGAGTCTGTTCGGAGGATGGTTGCGTGAGTCGAACATTCAGGTATTGTTCGCCGTGCCGGGCATTGTGCTGGCTACTTTGTTCGTGACTTTCCCCTTTATTGCCCGCGAACTCATTCCGCTACTGCAGCAGCAGGGCTCGGAAGAAGAGGAAGCGGCCATCTTGCTAGGGGCCAACGGATGGCAGATGTTCTGGCGGGTAACACTGCCCAATATCCGCTGGGGCTTGTTGTATGGCGTGGTGCTATCCGTCGCCCGGGCGATGGGCGAGTTTGGCGCGGTGAGTGTGGTGAGCGGGCATATCCGCGGCGCCACGAACACCATTCCCCTGCACGTGGAGATTCTCTACAACGACTACCAATTCTCCAGTGCCTTCGCGGTGGCCAGTCTGCTGGCGCTGCTGGCGTTGCTTTCGCTGCTGCTGAAGGCTTGGCTGGAATGGAGGATCGCGCGAGACCAGCTGGCCCGTGCGGAAGCGGCGGGTGTGGCAGGGAGTTTGCGGGCGACGCAGCCTGGAGGTCTCTCGTGAGTATCGAAGTCCGGAGCCTGCACAAAACCTTCGGCGATTTTGTCGCCTTACGCGATGTCAGTGTGGAAATCGGTAGCGGTGAACTGGTGGCGCTGCTGGGGCCCTCCGGCTCCGGAAAGACCACGCTGTTGCGCATCATTGCGGGCCTGGAGGCGCCAGACCCGCACCCCGGCACGGTGGTCCGTGTGGACGGGGCCGCTCTGCATGAGCGTTCGGCGGGCGAGCGGGGCGTGGGCTTCGTGTTTCAGCACTATGCGCTCTTTCGCCACATGACCGTGTTTGACAACATCGCGTTCGGGCTCACGGTGCGGCCCAGGGCACAGCGTCCTTCCAAAGAACAGATTCGCCATAAGGTGAACGAACTGCTTCAGTTGATTCAGTTGGAGGGCCTGGCGGGACGCTTTCCCAGCCAGCTTTCCGGTGGCCAGCGGCAGCGCGTCGCCCTGGCCCGAGCGCTTGCCATCGAGCCTCGCATCCTGCTGCTCGACGAACCATTTGGCGCGCTTGACGCCAAAGTGCGCCAGGATCTCCGGCGCTGGCTGCGGAAGCTGCACGAGGAGTTGCACGTCACCACCGTGCTGGTGACCCACGACCAGGAAGAGGCCCTGGAAGTGGCTGACCGCATTGTGGTGATGAACCACGCGCGCGTTGAGCAGGCGGGCACGCCGGAAGAGGTCTTTCACCATCCTGCCTCGGGCTTCGTGATGGACTTTCTGGGGCACGTAAACCTCTTCCATGGCCGGATGGAGGGTGGGCAGTCGATTCTCGACGGTGCTCCGGGCCCCGACGCTGCGCGCATCTACGTGCGGCCGTTTGAACTGGACATTCACCGGGAGGCTGCGGAAACCTCCGATGGCGGCGGGCCGAACACGGTGAAGGCAAGAGTAGCGCGGGTTCTGGCGGCGGGCCCTGCCGCCAAGGTGGAACTGTCGAGGGCCGACGGGGAGCCCATTCTTGTCGAATTGCCCCATACACGCCTCCGCGAACTCAACCTGACGGTGGGAGACGATGTGTTTGTGAGCCTGAAGGAAGCCCGCATCTTCAGCGAGGATTATTCGATTTAGGTTCGCCATGGAGGGGCGCTTCGCGCCTTCCTCTCGGCTTGACGGGGTTGGAGGCGCGGGCCGGAATCGAACCGGCGAATAGAGGTTTTGCAGACCTCTGCCTTACCACTTGGCTACCGCGCCGGAGTCTGGCGGAAACAGATCCAAAAAGGAAGGGGATGGAGGCACGGGCCGGAATCGAACCGGCGTACGAGGTTTTGCAGACCTCTGCATGACCACTCTGCCACCGCGCCATCATGCGGGCTCAAGCCGCTGGGTCATCTTCCAGGTTACCCTCCTGCTGGGAATGCAGTCAATCTCGGAATTCGGTCTCTCTTCTGCCACGGAATGAATGTCGTGGCTCTCATCGATCGGTTTGACACCCCACCCCTTCGGTGATAAACCTTTAACCACACGTGCTGCTTTGGTGAGGGGCCACCAGTGAGTGCAAATTTGGAGGTTTCTCGTCTATGACTGTCATCAGTCGCTCATTTTTCTGGGGATTCTGTGTTCTCATCCTTGCCGCATCAGCCTGGGCTCAGGTGGAACAAGGTGTGATTCTTGGAACCGTTTCGGATCCTACCGGTGCTCGCATCGTAGGAACCACAATTACTTTCACTAACCTGGGCACGAATGTGACCCAAAGCACAACAACAGATGCCCAAGGATCATTCCGCTCAATCCCGTTGCGCACGGGCCGGTACAGCATCACTGCTGAGACTCCTGGCTTCAAGAGGCTGGTACGTACTGGCATCACGCTGGAGATTCAGGCGGAGGTGCGGCTCGACCTTACCCTAGAGTTGGGTGAGACTACTGAGCAGGTAACGATCAGCGCAGACGCCGCATTGCTGCAGACCACTGAGTCCTCACGCGGGCAGGTGGTGGACAACAAGAAGATCGTGGACCTTCCGCTGAACGGCCGCGACTATCTGCAACTTGCTTTGCTTACCGCGGGTACCAATGTGCCGCCTCCGGGTGCGCGCTTCGCAGGCTTCAGCGCTTCAGGATTTCGCGTGAGCCACAACAACTATCTGCTGGATGGCATGGATAACAACTCCAACCAGCAGGCCGCGCAAGGACGCACTCCGCAGGTGATCTCGCCGTCGGTTGACGCCATCCAGGAGTTCAAGGTGCAAACCAGCAACTACTCCGCTGAGTTTGGCCGCAACGTGGGTGGAGTGGTCAATTTGGTGATTAAGTCGGGAACCAATGAGTTTCACGGCGGCGCCTTTGAATTTCTTCGCAACGAGGCCTTCAACGCACGCAATTTCTTCCAGCAGCCTGGAACCAAGATTGCCGTTTTTCGCCGCAATCAGTTTGGCGCGCTGCTGGGCGGGCCGATTGTGCGCAACCGAACCTTCTTCTTTGTGAACTATGAAGGGACTAAGGAGTACACTGCGGATACCGTCCAGCAGACGGTGGCCACGCCGATGGAGATCCGTGGCGATTTCTCCCAATCCTTCTTCAATAACGTCCCAAACCAGGTTTTTGATCCGGCTACCTACAACACCACCACGCGTGCGCGGCAGCAGTTTCCGAATAACATCATTCCCAACACTCGCATCGATCCGGTGGCTGCCACGGTGGCTGCGTTTACACCTGCGCCCAACCGGAACACAATCATCAACAATTACTTCGCAAACCCTCGGACGGACAATACAACCCATAAAGGCGATCTGCGTATAGACCACACCATTGGTAACAACGATACGATTTACGGGCGCTACAGCAAGCAGGATAGCTTCCTAAATCCAGAGTCCTGGTTGCCGGCCCCGGCTTTTGGCGGAGGCGACCCTGCGTTTCAGCGCAATGAGCCGCAGTCGTTCGTAATCAGCCATGGGCATATCTTCTCCCCCACGCTCTTCAATACGTTGAAAGTCAACTGGAACCAGTTGCTCACTTTCCGCAATTCCCCGCTGGACAGAAATATGAACCGGGAAATCGGGTTGCGAGGGGCGAACGAGGAACTGGCGGGGTTCGCGAGGTTCAATATCACAGGGTTTGCGGGACTGGGCGCACCGGCCAACAATCCTCAGTTCTCTGATTCCCAAACCCGGCAGCTTACCAATGACCTTCTTTGGGTTGTCGGCCGGCACACCATAAAGACGGGTGCGAACTTCATGTTCATTCAGTCACCGCACCAGCAGGCTTTCCAGTCGAACGGGGTCTTCACCTTTAATGGGAATTTCACCCGGCAGAGTTCGAACAATACGTTCGGGAATGCCTATGCCGATTTTCTTTTAGGGATTCCATTCAACTCGCAGTTGTCCAACGTGGCCCAGGGAAACCAGAGACGTCGCATTCACGCGGGATACATTCAGGACGACATTCGGGTTAGCAATTCCCTTACCGTAAATGTTGGCGTGCGGTATGAGTACGTGGGACCGTGGTTTGAGAAGTACAACCGCTATGCGAACTTCGACATCGACGAGAACCCGGGGGATCCGCAGATTCGGCTCGCTATGCCGGGAAGCATCGCCGACCGTTCCACACTCCGGCCTGACTACAACAACCTGGCGCCACGCATTGGCTTTGCCTACCGCTTCCGTGAGCGCACGGTGATCCGCAGCGGATATGGCATCTACTATGGTGGCGTGGATCACATTGGTGATCGCTACCTTCACGCCGCCGCGCCCTTCTTCTTCCAGTCAGGGTTCAACACGGATTCCATCAACCCAACCATCCTGTTGCGCGAAGGGTTCCCCGAGGGCGCTACCAGTTCTCGTGTGACCAACCTGCAGACGATTTCGCAGGACCGAACCAACCGGACCCCCTATTCGCAACAATGGAATTTCACGATTCAGAGGGAGATCGTTCAGGACCTGTCGCTGGAACTCGGCTACGTGGGCACCAAGGGCAACCGCCTCATCCAGCGCTTTGATTCAAACGCTCCATTGCCGGGGCCTGGGAACATCAATGCGCGCCGCCCGGTAACCCAGTTGGCCGTACCGGGTTTGGACTATATTGTGACGCCGTTGGCCGACACGTTCCGCCGGGAGTTCAGTGCGAACTCAAACTACCATGCCATGCAGGTGCGTGTGGAAAAGCGGATGTCAGCCGGACTGAACTTCCTTGGGTCGTACGTATGGTCAAAGGCGATCAGCGATGCGCGGGGCGGGGCCGATGCGGGCGGCACCGCGGCAGTGGGCGTGCAGGATCGAACGAACTTGCGGGCGGAGCGGTCTCTCTCCGATGAGCACTTCCCTCACCGGTTCGTCTTCAGCTCCAATTACGATGTGCCTTGGGGCCGCGGCCGTCGCCTGCTCAGTGACATGCCGAAATGGGCGGACTACATCATCGGCCAATGGGCGATGGGTGGAATTCTCACCATGAGTTCAGGCAGAAGAGTGAATATCTCGGTGCAAGGTGACCCCGCGAACGTAGGCACAGCGGCCTTCGCCCGGCCGAACATGGTGCCGGGACAGAATCCCATACTCTCCAGCGACGACCGGACCTTGGAACGCTGGTTCAACACAGGTGCATTCGTGCGGCAGCCGAATTTCACCTTCGGCGACGCGCCACGGAACGCGGTGCAGGCTCCGGGTCTGAAGAACCTCGATTTCGCCATCTACAAGATGTTTCCGGTGGATGAGAAGCGAGTGTTCCAGCTGCGAGGAGAGTTATTCAACGCCACAAACACCCCATTCTTTGGGGCTCCCGGAGGCACTCTGGGTGTCGCTCAATTCGGTTTGATCAACAGTGCCGCGGATGCGCGCATTGTGCAGATTGCTCTGAAGTTTAACTTCTGAGTTCACTCAGGAGAAAGGCCCTGGCAGCCGCTTGTTCGCGAAGGCCAGGGCCTTTTTCTTTAGGTGCGCTGGCAACCATTAGGAACCATAGTCCGCACCGGTTAAGCTGCGTTCTACTGAGCGCTGCCATTCGTGCAGCTTAGCCAGCATTTCTCTCACGCGGTCTGGTTGCTTGCCGGCGAGATTCAGCTTCTCCGCAGTGTCTGCTTCCAGGTCGTAAAGTTCCGGTGCGCCTTTGGGCGGCACATAGAGCTTGTAGCGGTTATCGGTGATCGCCGCCGTGCCGCCGAAGTCGCTGGTGCGCGCCTTCGGGTGCTTGTGGTTGCGGAATACGATGAAGGGCACTTTTGAGGTGGGAATGTTCCCCGTTTGCGCCTCCTCGCTCAGGTACTGTCCTGGATTCTCCCGGGCTTCGCGAGCGACGTCGTAGACCCAGAAGCAGATGGGGCTGGGCCGCTGCTGCATGACGCCGTCGAGCAGAGGTACCAGGCTGATGCCGTCCAATTGCCGCTGCGGCATTGGGATTCCGGCTATCTCGCAAAGGGTGGGAAGCATGTCGCTGGTTACGGCCGGAACGCTCGTTCGGCGTGCTTCAGAAATGCCGCCCTTCCACTCGATGATGGAAGGGACGCGGATTCCGCCCTCATAATAGCTCCCCTTGGCGCCGCGCAACGGGGAATCCACTGCATCGGGCACCGGAGTGCCATTGTCACTGATGAACCAGAGCAGGGTGTCGTCCTGGATGCGGATGCGTTTCAGGGTATCGCGCAGGTGGCCGATGGCGCGGTCCATGGCGGTGATCTCCGCGAAACGCTCGGCCAGGCGCTCGGGCACCTTGCCATGGTATGGCACGATGTCGTCGTCCGCTGGCGTATACGGCTCGTGCGGCGAACCGAAACTCAGCACCGTAAAGGTGGACCGTTCCGATCGCGCCCCTTGCTCGATGAAGCGAGCTGCCTCCCGGGCTACCACTTCGCTGCTTTCACCATGGAAGCGCTGCGGCATGGCGCCATTGCGTGAGAGCTTCGGGCTGTGGCCGAAGAAGTTGTCGTGCGAGAGCCAGTCGCGGAAGCCCATCATACCGGGATTGGTGGGCGCATCGGCCTTGGAAGGGCCAAGGTGCCACTTGCCGAAGAGCCCCGTGATGTAGCCCTTGTCTCGCATCAATTGCGGCAGGGTGATCTCCTCCGGACGGATGGACATGTTGGGCGCAAAGGCGCCGAAGCGGTTGGCATTGCGGCCGGTCATCACACTGCCACGAGTGGGAGTGCACATGGCTGCCCCGGCATAGAAACGGTCGAAGCGCAGCCCATTGGCGGCCATTTCATCCAGCACTGGGGTCTGCAGGAGTTTGTGTCCGTTATAGCCCGTTTCCGGCCAGCCGAGGTCATCAGCGATCACGATGATGATGTGCTTGGGCGCCTTGCGCTCCTGCGCCTGAAGGGGATTGCTCGCCACGGCGGCAGCGGCAATGCCACTGGCCGCCTGATGCAGGAAGGTGCGCCGGGAAGGCTTACGGGTATGGGTACTCTTCATCTGGTGCTTTGTCATTCTCTTCTTGTGCTCATGTTGGACCCAGCAGCGCGGCGTTCATGCCTATCCGGCACTCATCGGGAAGTTGGGCGAGCGCGGAATGGGTTCTTTGCGGGTCTGGAGCTTGCCGTTCTTCACCCAAGCCTCGCCACGAATCGAGAGATGTTCCACCATCCGCTGGCGCCACATTGCCAATGTTGCCGAGTGGCCGGAATCACCGGAAAGATCCTGCAGTTCGTGCGGGTCTGTATCCAGGTTGAACAACTGTTCGTTGCCGTGGAAGGCGTGAAAAATATACTTTAGCCTGCCATCGGTGAGCGCCGTCCAGTTGTTTTCATTGCTGTAACAGACGCCGTGTTCCAGGTCGAGGTACTCACGCCATGCGGGATTCGAGCTGCGCAGCAGCTTCAGCATGCTGTCGCCGTCCAGCTTGCGGCTGGTGGGTGCGCCCGCCGCGTCCAGGAAGGTGGGCAGGATATCGCGCAGTTCCACCGTCTGTGAAAGCACCTGCCCGCGCTTGGCGGAAACCAAGCCTTCGGGCCAGCGCATCGCCATCGGGATACGCGCCGAAGCTTCCCACGGATAGCTTTTGCGCCAGAGATGGTGGTCGCCCGTCATGTCACCGTGGTCTGAGGTGAACACGATGAGGGTTTCTTCTAGCCAACCACGCTGCTCCAAGGCTTCGAGGATGCGGCCAATCTGATCGTCGACGAATTCTACCGACCCGTAGTAGCCCTGCCGTGAAGTCCGCACCTGCGCCTCGCCAAGGTCACCGTGCCAGATGTCGTCCCGGTTGCTGCTGCGGGGTGCGTACTTCTCAGCCCACTTGCCCACCTTGGCCTTCGGCAGATCAGCATCCTGATACTTCTGCCAGAAGCGATGCGGGGGATCATAGGGACTGTGCGGGCGCGCGAACGACACCTTCAGGAAAAACGGGTCCGGCTGGTTATAGCCCTTCAGGAAGTTGATGGCAGTCTGCGCGGTCCAGTGAGTGGGGTGCAGGTTCTCGGGCAGCTCGTAGGGGCGCGCCGGGTAATCGTTGAAGCCAAGCCCAGTGACATCCGGATTGGCGCTTGGGGCCTGGCTCCAGAACCAGGCACGGTAATCGCTGCGGAACTCGGGGTTTTGGATCCGTCCGGATTCATCCAGCAGCACGTGGTGGAAGCCATGCGTATTCCGTTGCGGGTGGTAGTGCATCTTGCCGATGCCCATGGTGTAGTAGCCGGCGTCGCGCAGCGCCTGGGGCTTGGTGAACGGATAACGCTCACCCATCGCCACCATGTGCAGCATCCCATGGTTCCAGGGAGAAAGCCCGGTGAGCAGTGTGCTGCGCGCAGGAGTGCAGGTGGGCATGCTCGAATAGGCGCGGCGGAAGCGCACGCCCTCATTGCCGATACGGTCCATGTTGGGCGTATGAATGGCCGAGTTGCCGTCGGCGCGGATGCAATCACCGCGGTGCTGGTCGTCCATGATGAACAGGATGTTCGGCTTGGACGAGCCACGGCGCTGCCCCTGCAGGAATGCGGGAGCAACAGCGGCAGCCGCTGCGGTCTTAAGCGCGGTGCGTCGGTTCATCATGGCGCGAGTCCTCTCAGATGCCAGCGAAGGCTTGGATGTGGGATTTCTCTGAGCCTATCGAAAGGTCCCCGGTAACGCAAGACAAAACGCCCACCGCAATGGAGGGTGAGCGCCGGTGTTTTCAGTAAATAGCCGTGCCCTGCCGCCCGGTTGGCAGTTGATTAGCGCTTCAGAAAGCCGCCGGCGATGCGGAAGACGTCGTCTACGATGCTGCCGTCGTTGTTCTGGTCGAGCAGCGGCGTCAGCATGCCCAGCAGGCCTTGTGCGCCTCCGCCCCCTGTGGCGGCCATGGCCTTGCCACTTTGCGTCTGCTTACTCACAGAGCCCATGAGCATGGTGGCCACTACCGGCAGCATCTGCTTCAGCAGTTCCTCCCCCACGCCGGTTTGGGCTGAGGCGCGCTTTGCCACCTGGCGGCTCACATCTTTGCTTCCAAGCAGATGACCCAGGATGCCGTTGCCTTCCTGGACGGTTTCCTCCTGATACACCGATTGCGCATCGTCCACGTAGCGCTGGTGGTGGCCGTCGGAGAGCGCGCCGAGCAGGCTTTCGAACCCGTTCTGCTGTTGGACATTCTTCTGCATACCGGAGACCAAGGCTGGTAGCAGTGCGGTGATGGCGGAAGTTGCCTGAGTATCGGAAACGCCAAAGCGCGCGGCGAGGTTTTTCGGGGCATTGCCCCCCTGCGCCTGAAGGATCGTCTGCAACAAGTCAGTCATGATTGCCTCACGGTGGTTGGAAGATGGATGGGTCCACTGGGACCGGCCCCGCTTAATTCTACGCCAACGGTTCCCTGCCAAGCCAGAGTCGGAGGCGCCAGCGAGTAGTTCGGCTATTAGCGCAAGATACACAGGGTCGCCACTTCTTCAGAGGCTCGCGCATCAGTATGGATGCGATGCCTTTAGCAATGGAGCGGTTCATGATGCGCAATCCGGACGAGTTTTCCCTCCGCGAGCGTCGGCAGATATCGGGGAACTGGGTGGCGCTGGAGCTCTACACTCCGGAGAATCTGGCGTTGCGCCGGATTGCTGCGGTGGGCGATAGTCCCTCAGCCTGCCGCCGGCAGCTACGCGAAAGCGGCAAGAGCCCCGCGGACTATGAGTACATATTCTTGCGCTAGAAGCGGGACCAGGCAGACAGCGAATCCCCACCCGGCGCGCATGGAAGCGGCCTCTGGAGGGGAACCCGCCCAAAGTTCCTGAAACAGGGGCGATATTCGAGGTCTCGTGGTAAATTAGAAGATTGGCAGCCTTCCTCTCGTCGGGGCGTGGCTCAGCCTGGTAGAGCGCCTGGTTCGGGACCAGGAGGCCGGAGGTTCGAATCCTCTCGCCCCGACCATTTCTTCCTTCTTTGGCGTTGAACCGGATCCCCTGCTTGGCCGTGGTTTCCCACGCGCCCCTCCTGGCTCAACAGACGAGCGTGTTGCAGACCGAGGGGCAGCCGGTATTGAAATCTCGCCGGAACTCGTCCTTGCGCTCGGCTGAAGTGCAGCGGGGGAACGATTCCGGCTTCGTCCACCCCTCGTCCAGTTCACTCCAGACCTTCTCCTGCACCATGGCCAAGGGCGAGATTTCCGCTGGATTCGTGGTTGCTTGCAAGCCCCTTCAGAGACGAGGAACGGGCGGATTCACGGGTTGCCACGGGAGGAATCCTTTGCGGCGGATCTTGCGACGCCACACCTTGTCGACGGCTGTGATGTAGAGGTACTCGAGACCGGGGCCACCAAACACCACATTCGAGGGGTTACGGTCAGCCGGCCGATTGAGGATCGCCTGCACGCGACCGGGCTGGTCGCAGATCTGGACGCCGAGGTTGGTCGTCACATAGAGGTAGCCTTCGGTGTCGAGAGTCATGCCGTCGGCGCCGGAGCGCCCTCCCTGGTCAGGCATCTCAAGGCCGTAGAAGGGTTCCTCATTGGCCAGCGATCCATCCGGCATCCGCTGGAAGGAACGGACCCACTTGCTGTCACTATCCGCCACGATTACCATCGACTCATCCGGAGAAAGCACGATGCCGTTCGGAAACGAAATGCCTTCGTGGACCGCACGGGGCTTGCGGTCGAGGCCGATGAACCACAGCTTGTGCGCGGCCGGATCGGTCATATAGATCTCCCCGGCGGCGGTGACGGCGAGGTCGTTACCCGAGATGCCATCCACCAGGACGGTTTCATTCCCGGCTGCGTCAAAGGTGATCACCTGGGCGGGCTTGCGGCGGCAGGCGTACAGCTTCCCGTCCTTGCCGAACATCATCCCCACTACTTCTCCAGGCTTGTCCTTGAAGAGCGTAGTTTTCCCGGTTGTGTCGATGCGCCACAGCTTGTCGCCGGGGACATCGGTGAAGTAGACGTTGCCCTCCGCGTCTACGGCGGGACCCTCTGTGAAACGATGGCCTTCACTGAGCAATTCCCAATCGGAGGCAGGGTGGAGCAGTTCGGTTACCATGTGGCGTTCGCCACCCTTGCGGGAGGGGAGGATGGGCTGCTGCCAATCCTTCCAGATCCAGCGCAAGGCATCCGGCAGAATCGCGGAGCCGTGAATGTTGTTGTGCGCCTCAGTGCCCCAGACGGTCTTCACGTCATAGCCCCCGAACTCGAGTGCCGCGCCAAGGCTCTGGTTGGCGTGCCACCAACTGCCGGAGTAGATGTTGAGGTCGCGGTTGCCATCCTGCAGGAACACGCGGATGGGCTTCGGCTCGGTCTTGCGCACGAGCGAATCGTAGGCGTGGCCGCCGCGCAGATTCACGTAGGAACCGATGAAGCTGAGCACACGGCGGAAGGAGTCGGGACGGTGCCATGCGGCGGTGAACGCCGCGATGGCGCCGGAGGACGAGCCGCCGATGGCGCGGCAGTTGGGGTCAGACGATAGGTTGTATTGCTTTCCCACTTCAGGCAGGATCTCGTCGAGCAGAAAGCGCACGTAACGGTCGCTCATGCCGTCGTACTCGTAGCTGCGGTTGTAGCGATTCTGTTGCGTGCCCGGGCTTAGCGCGGGGAGAACGCCGGGGTTGATGAAGACACCGATGGTCACCGGCATCTCACGCTGATGGATGAGATTGTCGAAGACAATGGGCACTCGCCAGCGGGAATTGGCGTCTACATTCACAAAGCCCGCGCCGTCCTGGAAGACCATCAGACACGCGGGGCTAGCGGCACTGTACTGCGAAGGCACGTAGACCCAATAGTCGCGTACGGTTCCGGGGAAGATCTTGCTCTGGTGCTGGTGCTGGGACACGACGCCCGCGGGGACACCGGGTTTGCGCTGGGAATCCGGGCCAAGCGGATAGGCCTCCGGTTGGGCAGGAAGCCAGAGAGCGACAGAAAGCAGACCAACGAGGACACAGAGTGAGGAGCGCATGATGACAGTGGAGTATATCGGAATCCGGCCCGTCATGACACGAGCCGTCGTTCTTCTAGCTGGACTTGTGGTGGCCATTGGGATACTCGCAATTCTGTCCAGCAACAGTTTCCTGTGCGCAGCACAGGTGCAAGTGGCTCCCTCTGTGAAACTGCTGGACGAGTTTCATGGCGCGGAGTACTTCTGGCAACAACAAGCCGTTGGCGAAAAGATTATTGCGCTGGGCGACAAGAGTGTTCTTGAAAGGGTCGAGAGCGGACTGAGCCACGAAGACCGTCACTACCGAGGGAACGTGGCAATGATATTCGCCGGTCTGGGTGACGACCGGGGATGGGAGGTGCTCAGCACGATGTTGACTGACCGTTCCGATCGACCAATCGGGCAGGGGATCCCTATGGGTATCCCGACGGCAAAGGCACAGATCGCATCCGACCGATACTTTGCAGTGCACCTCATTGGAGTTCTGAAGAACGAACGGGCAATTCCCTTGCTCACCCCGCTGCTTGGCGATCCCGAGGTGAACTACAAGGTGGTTTGGGCATTGGGGGAGATCGGGAGCAAGACCGGGAGCCTCCTTATCAAGGCACTCGATGACCCGAGTGCGAATGTCGTTGTGATCGCCATTGGCTCGCTGAAGAAGATCAAAGCGCGACATGCCTTGCCGCGTTTGAGGACTCTGCTTGACGATGATCGGAGAGCTACATTCGGCAGTCTGGAAACCGTTAGCGAGGCTGCTCAAGCAGCGATTGCGGCTCTGGAAAGGCCTTGACCGCCGGTGTCGCTCATTGAGTGGCTCCAATCGCCCCGTGAATGGCCGGTGAAACGCTGTCTGGTAAGGGGCGCGGCGGGAGCTGATGTCTCCATCACCGAGGGTGACGGACTTTACGGGTCCGCCAGATCCGACGTTTCCGACAGATCCGACGAATCCGACAGGTCCAACGGATCCGACGAATCCGACGAATCCGACACATCCGACACATCCGACACATCCGACAGGTTCTGCCAAGTTCACGTGGAATCGTGATCCGACAAATCCGACGTTTCCGACGTTTCCGACGATTCCGACACTTCCGACAGCTTCTGCCGGGTTCGCGTGGCATCGTGATCCGACGTTTCCGACATTTCCGACGCCATTCGCGGGTTTCAATTCTTCGGGTGATCCGACAGATCCGACGTTTCCGACGCGGTTTGAGGAAGTCCAGGTGTCGCCGGGTCTTCTGCCGGATGTGGAGTCGCCGACGGCTATCGTGTGGTGTTCCGCTGTTTGGGACGGCCTTTTGTGTGGATCAGACATGCGTGTGGTGCTCATGCTCGCTGGGTTCCCCATTTCCAGGGGGCGGCATTGCTTCTTTGTCTCTTCGCGAGGAGTATAGCGGCGGGGTGGGATGCGGTCTGAGATCGATGGGTGTAAGTGGTTGAGAGAATTAAGGCGATTTCCGGGAAGTTGTTGTGACTGTGTGATTGTTCGTGCGACTGGGGGTGGCAGTCCTCCGGGAGGGCGGGAGGATCTGGAGATCGCGGGGGGACTCGCAGCGTGGCTGCACGACTGCATTGATCGGAGCCTATATCAACATGTTCCCAGTCGTGCTCGCAGCGCTAAGCGTGCGTCCGGGTGACTTAGTCACGTTCGCCACTCTCGTTTGAATGGTAGCGAGGGGCGGTTAATCGCAGCGAAGGTTGGGACGACGGCGGCACTCAAGCTCACTTGACAGTCAACTAGTCCGGCCCGAAAGTTGTTACTATTCTGCGGTCCACATAGAATCGGACCATGGCGGAAAGTACTACGCGATTTACCTTAGAAGATGATCAGGCAACCCTGGAGAATGTTGAAACAATTCTGGTCGAAACTGCGGGCGGCCGAGCGAAGTTCTGTGAGGATGTGGGTAACCTGCTCCGGCAGGCCATAGACGAGGTGATCGATACGCCACGAACCCGGCGCCGGCTGCTTGACGAGCTTGAGAAAACCGAGAAGACGTACATTGGAACGAAAGTAGAGATCCTATTCCGGAATCTGCTTCGGCTGCCCAGAGGGCGACGATTGGACCTCCGCGTCGATGAACATGACGTCGACGTCAAGTTTACAATTCACAATAACTGGACGATTCCAAATGAGGCTTTGAATGAGATTTGCTTGTTGTTGTCCTGTTGTGAGGATGATGCAAAGTACTGCCTGGGGCTAATCGTTGCACGCCCGGAACACCTGAATAAAGGGGAGAACCGCGACGGGAAGCGGACGATCTCTCGGAGCGGGAAGGATCACATCCAGTGGATCTTCAACGAACAGCCTTACCCAGCAAACTTCTGGGCACGCGTTTCCGCGGTGGATGCAGCGCAGATCATGGAGATGACAGTAAGCGGAACCGAAAGGATACGGCGTCTCTTTATGACGCTAGCGGGGAATCCGATTCCCCGGCGCATCGTGGAGTCGGTTGCACAACAGAAAGACTTCATGAAACGCATGAGGAAGAATGGCGGCGCCCGCGATCAACTGCATGCCGATGGTTACCTTCTGCTATCTGGCGTTTACGACACCGCGGAGATCAGTGCGCGCGGACTGCCGGCTTGCAGAAGGGATGAATTCATTTGCGTGAAACAGTGATTCCTTTTCCGAGCGTGCAATGGACTGGATGACGAAAGAACAGCGATCGCGCAATATGTCCGCGATTCGCTCCAAGGGAAACCGCAGCACCGAGGTCGCGATGCGCTTGCGGCTCGTCCGTGCGGGAATTCGAGGGTGGCGCATCCAGCCCAAGGATGTAGACGGACGCCCGGATTTTGTCTTTGACAGTGCGGGTCTTGCGGTATTCGTGGACGGCTGTTACTGGCACGGGTGTCCACGGTGTTATCGCGCTCCCGAGCAGAACAGTCTTTACTGGCAGGAAAAGATCGCCCGCAATCAAGCGCGCGACCAGCGTGTGTCCTCCAGGCTGAGGCACCAAGGATGGTCAGTAATGCGAATTTGGGAGCACACTCTAAAGAAAAAGCCAGCTGAAGCAATGGATAGGCTCAGGCGGAAGCTGGCTCAGTTAGGAGGCCTTTCGCTCAAGAATCCGCACTGAGAGGCACTTACTGAGTTGTGTGGCAACGGCCTCTGCTACCGGAGGCGGAAACGCATTCCCTACTTGACGGTAGGAGCTGGTCTTGCCGCCTGTGAATTGCCAGTTATCCGGGAATCCTTGAATGCGTGCAACCATGCGCACCGTCAGACGAGGCATTCCAACGAAGTCCGGCCCAGGCGGCTCGTTGGCGATTCCTTTGCCGTCCACACCAAGGACTGCCCAAGCTGCTCTTGCCCGCGTGGGTCCGAGATCTGGTCCACCATGCTTCTTGGAACCGCCAACGATTGTGGGGGCGACCAAGTTAGCCTGCTCCTTCCAGTCCTGGACACCCGGCCATCCGTTTGATGCCATCAGGTCAAACAGGGCCTCACCAACAGTCGGTGCCGCATCCAGTCTGATTGGCCAGTGAAAGTGAGGCCACAACTCCGATTTCACTCCGACGAATACTACTCGCGGGCGCAGTTGCGGAACTCCAAAACTGCTCGCGTTCAGAAGTGCCCAGTCAGTGGTGTAACCCAACTCGCTCAACGCGCCCTGGATGTAGCGGCGGTAGTCAGAGAAGACGGCGTCCAGGATGCCACGCACGTTTTCAATCATCACGGCTTTGGGCTGGCATTCACGGACTATCCGCAACGCGTCCGGAAAGAGGTTTCGCTCGTCAAGATTTCCAAGTTGCTTTCCCGCCACGGAGAACGGAGGGCAAGGCAGTCCCCCCGCCACCAGATCCACCCCGTGGTACTCGCTGGCATCGAAAGTGCGAATGTCGTGTTCGAGGACTTCCCATTCAGGCCGGTTAGCTCGAAGGGTTCTGCAGCAATCCTTGTCCAGTTCAACAAGGGCGGCATGTTCAAAGCCCGCCCGTTCAAGGCCAAGTGCCTGGCCACCGGCACCGGCACAGAGTTCAAGTACTCGCATTGGCCGCATGATCGGCATAGATTCTAATTTACTGTAGTTTGGGCTCTGACGATTGCGCTTCGGGTCTGGTGCATCGGGTCTGGCCGGAAGGGTTAACCCTTCTGCTTCATGGTTTATGCTGGGGCGCGGAGTCCAGATCTGTGACCGCTTGATGAAGTCCCGGTCCCGTTTTGTCCGATATGAAAGCATGGCAAAGAGAGGCTGTGCCAGAGCGCGCGTGCAGTCTTCTGGAACATGTCTGTGTCGCCACCGATGGCGCTGCGAATCGCGATGGTGACCGCGAGTTTCTCGTCCGCCAGCGCACTAAGCCCAGAGGGCGACCGGCACTCCCTGCTTGCCGTTGTCCGGCTTGTTCCATTCTGCGCCGACGGGAACGCTGTTGGCTGAGCCAGACATACGTTGTCAGAACAGGTACTTCAGTCCGAACTGGATGAGGCGGGGGGCGATGGAGGTGCCGGTGATGACGCCGAAATTGGCCGTGCCCCAGGTGGTTCCCGGGTTGGCGAACTGGGCCATGTTGAAGGCGTTGTAGAACTCTACGCGGAAGGCCAGTTCCGCATCCTCACGCAAGCCGCCCACACGGCTGCGCTTGCCGACGGAGAAATCGGTGTTCACCTGCCCCGGACCGTTCATGATGCTGATGCCTGCATTGCCGTAACCGGTGGCGCCGTCAGATCCCAATGCCGGTGCCGCACAAATGGCCGCAGTGTTGATCCAATTGCCCAGGCGCGTATCCATCGCGCCCGCAGTGGCCAGGTGAGCATAGGTGGACTCCGGGCACATCGTTACCGTGGAGACGCCGGCCCGACCGTAGATGGCGCCGCCCATGGGGTCAGTCAGCGTCATGGGCAGCCCGCTTTGTACGATGACGATTCCGGCCATTGACCAGCCTTCCACTAGACTCCGGCGCAGGCCGGAACCCGAAACGGGCAGAGGCAATTGGTAGTTGAAGTTAGAGATCAGCCGGTGCGTGCGATCGAAGGAGGCGCGGCCGCGAGCAAGGTCAAGCCGGTCCTGGTGGTTGTAAACCACAGTGTTGTTCATCGCTTTCGAGAGCGTATACGCAGATTGGAAGGTGAGCGACTGCGCGATCTGACTACGGAAGGTGGCTTGCAGGCTGTGATACCAGGACTGTCCCGTGAAGTCACTTGCCAGCAGGGCGGTGGGCGTCTCGCCGAGGACCGGAACACGCTCTTTGGCGTTCTTCGAGGTGTTGGTGGTGATGCAGTGCGCAGGGTTGCCGTCGTAGCCGCAATTCACAGGGTTTGTTGCGCTCGCCAGTAGTGGCTGGTTGAGGCCGTATGCCATCAGGAGCCGGTCTCCGTAGGAGCCCACATAGCCGAGGTCGAGTGACGAGGATTGCAGCAGCTTCAGTTTGCTGGTGAGGTTCCATTGCTGGAGCCGTGGGATGCGGTAGACCGGTCCGGCGACGCGGTCAGACAACTGGGAGGTAAGTGTGCGCGGGACGAAGCCGAGGGTGGTGACGGGGAAGGGCTGCTGGAGGTTGGAAGTGTTGTTGCTGGCGTCGGTGTTCGTGAAGCTTTGCGCGAAGGGTGGCGCGGTGAACAGCGGGGCGGAGCCCGCGGTGCCACTGAACGCTGGCGCCTGGAGAAACCAGCCATAGCCGCCACCAATCACCAAACGTCCGGAGCTTCCGAGGGGCTGCCAGGCGAATCCGGCGCGGGGTGCGAAGGCATCGCGCGGCGCGCCGTTCTGATAGAAGCTCTTCGAGTCGCGGACCACCACTCCCTCGGGCGGGGGCCCGAAGGCTTTGCCGGTGTAGGGATTCACCAGATTGGGGTTGTAGTTTGCTGCTACGGAGTAGCCAGCGAGCGTGCCTTCAGGGGGCGGCAGCGCGCCTTTACCCAGCAACCCTGTCCAGAAGTTGCCGATGGTGCCTGCTTCGTCGAAGGAGGGCCCGATGTATTCCCAGCGCAGGCCCAGGTTCAGCGTGAAGCGGCCGCTGAGTTTGATGTCGTCTTGAATGTAAGCCGCGCCATAGTAGCGCCGGTAGCGGTATTCCACTTCTCCGTTGGGACCAACGCCCTCATTCGCTTGGACGGTGTGGATGTTGCTGCGGCCAGCGGGGCTGGCGTTTCCGGCGGCATCCAGGCCGAGGAGGAAATCCGCAAAGGTCTGGAAGGTGATGCGGCCCCGCGCGCCACCGGTGTCGGCGCGTCCGTTGAACTGGTTGAGGAAGAAGCCGCCCAGACGGATGCGCTGACGACCGGTGACCCAAGAGAGATTGTCTGACCAGGAATAGGTGACCGTTTGAAAGTGGTTGTCGTTAGGGTTAGTGCCAAACAGGCGGAAGGTGCCTTGCGGGCCCAGCACCGTGAGTTCCGGCGGATGGGGGAAGAGAGGGTCCACGGCCGTGATCCCAAAGTCACTGGCCAAGGGCATGTCCACACCCACGGCGTCAGTATTATTTCGCGTGAAGGCCATGGTGGCTTCATTGACGACATTGGCTGAGATCGTGGTGGTGAGCTTGCCGCTGGTGGCCACATCGGTGGCGGTTAAGGCTTGCGGTGCGCCCCAGCCCGGAACCACCGGCGCCCCAGGATAGCCGCCGGGCGAACCAAAGGAGCGCAACTGGTCAACGGTGGCCGCGAAGAGCCGTCCGGAGATGGTGTTGCGGGGGTTCAGGACGAAGTCACTGTTCGCGATCCAGTGATCTTCGTCGTATGTGGATGGCAGGCTGTA
>JAHCHD010000096.1 GCA_026129915.1 Bryobacterales bacterium | reverse complement strand
AGAGGCTTTGCTCTCAACCTGGGCCTCGTCCACCCCGAGTTGCTCGACGATAATTTCTTTTACTTTGGTTTCAACTTGCTCCGCGGTCATTCAATCCTCCAAAAAGGTCCACAAACTTCTGAATTCTAGCATGAAGGGAGCTTCCCGTTTAGCCCCACCGCATTGGATTCGAAGGGAAGTACGGCGCGCTGATCGTACGGGCGCACTCCAAGCGAGAGCTGCAAGCGCCCCATGCCGCGCGTCAGAAGAACAGGAAGCGGCGTTTTTCCTGCGCTCGCTTGCGGATAGCGTCTAGTACCAGTTCGCGCTTTCCCTCGCGAAACGAAGCCAGGATCTCCTCCTCCTGGAGCCCCGCCACGCGCCCCAGCAACACATACGCAGCCTCCGCATGTTCTGGAGTCTTCCAAACCGCCATCTGTCCGAGTGCCGTCAGCGCGCGTTCCTCAATACTAGCCAGCACACCTTCCGGGCGCTTCTCCGTGAGGCGTACCAACAGCCGGGCGGCCTCCTGGCGGTCTGCCCAGGTTACCGATTGCAGCATTTCGATAAGCCACGTGGGGCTGATTTCCGCAATGGCGTTCGCAGCGGATCCGGGGTAGCGACGCACCAGATCCAGGCTGCGCAATGCATTCTGCCGTACGTCCGGACTGAAATCGCGCAGTGCGTATTGAAAGTGCCCTTCCGCCGCGCGGCGATCCCTGGCGTAGGCCAGAATGTACACCGCCGCGGCGCGTACCTCTTCATCCGCAGCGCGGCGCAGCACCTCGCCCAGTTCCGTCACGAATGGGTCCACCAGCAACACCAGCGTCTCTTGCGCGCGTCGCGCTCCCGGGTCGGCCGAAAGCGGATAGCCGCGATCATAGGTTTCCCCCGTGACGCCACGCTCATGCGCCGCTTCAAGATTGCGGAGGAGGCGTTGATACACCAGGTCGAGTTTCACGGGGAGTTGCAGGTCTTCCGCTGGCGGCGAATGCAGAGAGAACGGCCGCGCGCCCGCTTCCAGCACCCCCAGATACAGCACCACGTTATCGCCCTGGCAGCAGTAGCCCTCCACGTGGGCGCGCACGACGTCGTTGGAAGCCTCAATCTTTTGTTCGACTTCCGACTTCGATGGCGGCAGCGGGTCGCCAAGCCTCACGCCTGCCAGCCTCACAAGCCGGTCAGGGTTCAGCTTCTCGTACCCGTAGGTTTCGATGCTCCCGATGCGGGGAGCCTGGGCTGCAACCTGGCTGGCAAGCGCCAGCACCAGCAGCCACGAGTAGATGCGCATGGACATAGGAAAAAGCACGGGGCGCCAAACTTTGGACGCGTCTGACGCCCATTTGGCTACGATGCTTTCGTCGCCTGCTTTTCCGCCTGCGCCCCAATCAGGGGAAGCACAATTCGTTCTTTGTTGTAGGCCTTGTACATCAAGAAAAGGTACAGGAAGAACGACCCCATCCAGATGAGAATCGACAAGATGGCCCCCAGCATCGAGCCTATCCATCCCAGGACGGGAATGAATCCGAGAATCACGCTGATGATGCCGAGCGTGAAGCCGATAATAATCAGGGCGACGGCCAGGAAAATCGACTGGAATGCGTGGAAGCGAATCAGCGCGTTCTTGTTGTAGGGCTCCACCACCAGGAACACGATGCTCGCAATTAGGCCCAGCAGAAAGGGCAGGTAGCAGAGCAGGCTGGTGATATTGTCATCCATCCCGCCGGTGGACGGTCCCTGCTGTGGCGGCGGATAGCCTCCTTGTGGCGGGGGGTATCCTCCTTGTGGTGGATAGCCACCCGGAGGCGGTGGCGCGCCTCCCTGCTGCTGAAAGTCTCCTTGATTCGGGGTTCCCATGATCTCCTCCTAAACACCTAATCGCTTGTTCTCGTGCTGCGGATTCTCCGCGCGGCGGAACACGCGGCTTGCGGACCGCTCTCTGGCTAAGGCATGCGCGAAGCCAAGGCGGAATGGCTCAACCACGTTTCTCAAAAAGCATCTGTAGCCCAATCACGATCATGAACACCGCGTAGAGCTTGCGCGCCATCCCGGCGGGCAGGCCAATCATGATCTTGGCGCCAAAATACGCACCGGCTGCCAACCCTACCGCAAGCAGCGCCGCGTATTTCACATTGATGTGGCCATTCCGGTAGTATTCGAGCGCACCCAGAATGCCCACCGGCGGAATGAGCGCGGCGAGGCTGGTGCCAACTGCATCTACTTGCTTCATCTTGGCGATGAACATCAAGGCGGGTACAATCACGATTCCCCCGCCGATGCCGAACATCCCGGCGCACACACCCGCCCCCAAGCCAATAACCAGCAGAATCAAATAAAGCGGCATTCCGGTTTCGAGTGTAACAGAGGCGTGAGCCGAACGAGCTTTCGTTCGGAGTCTGGATTCGGACGGAGCGACTAGCGCCTCTGCAACTTCACCCTCACCCGCGACATCCATAATCTAGAAGCTCGATTGCTACAATCGGATTACCGAATACCCCTGAGGGGACAATGCCCGCCATCGCCACAATCACCGAAGAAATCTTGGAGCTGAAGCGCGAGCGCCGTGCCGTGATTCTTGCGCACCACTATCAGGATGCGGAGATCCAGGAACTGGCTGACAGCGTGGGCGACAGCCTGGAGCTTGCGCGCGCTGCACAGCGCTTTGACGGAGATGTGATTGCCTTCTGCGGCGTCTGGTTTATGGCTGAAACTGCAAAGGTTCTCAACCCTCACCGAACCGTGGTGGTGCCCGACCGCGAAGCAGGCTGCAGCCTGGTGGATAGCTGCCCGGTTGACCGGTTGCGCGCCTTCAAGCAAATGCACCCCGAATACGCGGTGGTGAGCTACATCAATACCTCCGTGGACGTGAAGACCGAAAGCGACATCATCTGCACGTCACGCAACGCCGTGGACGTGGTGAACTCAATCCCGAGTGACCAGCCCGTTCTGTTCTGCCCTGACATCAACCTTGGCAATTATGTGAAGCGGGAAACCGGGCGTGAGAACATGCGCATTTGGCAGGGCGCCTGTATCGTGCATGCGACTTTCCCTGCACGCAAGGTGGTGGAGGCCAAAATGGCTCATCCGCGGGCACGAGTCGCCGCTCACCCGGAATGTCCGCCCGAAGTCTTGCGCATGGCAGACTTCATCGGCAGCACCTCTGCCATCATCGACCATTGTGTAGCGGCCGAGGACGCAGAGTGGATCGTGATGACCGAATCCGGCGTCCGCTTTTCACTGGAGCGCCGTGCGCCGGAAAAGACCTTCTATTTCGTGGCCAACGAGATGTGCAACTGCAGCGAGTGCCCTTACATGAAAAGGAACAGCCTGGAGAAGTTGCGCGATTGCCTCCTCCACCTGCAGCCGCGGGTGGAGCTTTCCGATGAAACCATTGAACGCGCGCGCCTTCCCATTGAGCGCATGCTGGCACTGCGATGACTCCCCACCCAGGCGTCGCCCATCCGGTGACAACCGGCGAAGCGCTGGTGGACACCTTCCATCGCGTGCACGATAACCTGCGCATCAGCGTTACCGACCGCTGCAATATCCGCTGCTTCTACTGCATGCCGGAAGACGGCGTCCAGTTCCAGCCACGCCAGGAAATTCTTTCCTTTGAGGAAATTACGCGCTTCGTTCGTATCGCCGCGGACCTGGGTATCACCAAATTGCGCCTTACCGGGGGCGAACCTCTGGTGCGGAAAGACCTGCCACAACTCGTGGAAATGCTCGCCCGTTTGCCGGGCATCCGCGACATCGCTCTCACCACCAACGCGGTGCTACTAAAGGAGATGGCCGGACCACTGCGCCGCGCCGGGCTACACCGCCTGAACATTCACCTCGATACGCTTTGCCCCACCAAGTTCCAGCAGATCACCCGTCGCGACGAGTTCGCTCGCGTCATGGAAGGTATCGACGCCGCCCAGACCGAGGGCTTTCCGGTGAAACTGAATGCGGTGGCCGTGAAGGGCTTAGTGGAGGACGACATCGCCCCGCTGGCGCGCTTCGGCAGGGAACGCGGCATTGAGGTGCGTTACATCGAGTTCATGCCGCTGGATGCGCAGGGAATTTGGGACCGTAACGGCGTGCTGAGCGCCTCGGCCATGCTGGAAATCCTTTCCCGGGAAGTGGGGCCGCTCGAAGAAATCCCCCACCGCGACCTGCGCGCCCCGGCCACCGAGTATCGCTTCCTTGATGGCGTTGGCACGGTGGGATTTATCGCCTCAGTCACCCGGCCTTTTTGCCTGAACTGCAACCGCATCCGCCTGACGGCCGACGGCCACCTTCGTTATTGCCTCTTCGCCATCGAGGAAACCGACGTCAAGCGGCTGCTGCGCGGCGGCGCATGCGACGCGGATATTGCGGATACCGTTCGCGACACCGTGCGCCGTAAGTGGATCGGCCACGAGATCAATTCTGCAAATTTTGTGCCTCCTCCACGCCCCATGTATGCCATTGGCGGGTAAATTCGTTTACTCTGGGAGCTAACGATGGCCCCCGCCCCGAAACTTGTTTGGATTATCCTGATTCTGCTTTCTATGGTTGCGCCGCTTGCCGCCGTCACCACCCCCGCGGATGTGCGTAAGGCCCTCGACAATGTCGCGTCCTATCGCGGTGAATCAGAAGCGCCTGGAGCTTTTTCCCCAGTTTTGGCTGAGCGACTCCAACTGCTTCGGCGGCGCGCGCGCGATTTCGCCTTCGGCAGCGTAGCGGAAGCCGCCCGAACCGCGCGCGAACGGGACGACCTGATTGCGAAGGCAAGGCAGCGCACCCGTCGCGCAGGCATGCCGCTAAAGAGCAAGTCCGCATGGCTGCCTGACCAGTTCTCCCCCTCGGTGCGGATCCAGTTTTTCCCCATACCCGAGACACCATCCTGGATTGGCGCCCGGGTGTACGTGGGCATCCCCTGTGGAGAGGATGTTTCGCTCTACCTGTGGAAGTTATCCGGCGATCAGGAGTCGAACGGGCTGGCGCCCGAGCTCACCTTGGCCCGGGAGAGCCCACTCACTGACCTTGCTACCAGCACCGGAACGCTCCACTTCGCCGCCAAACTCGATGGGGACGAAGGTGCGCCACAGCTCGCCACATTTGAAACAGGGGTCTGGTGCAATTCCCAATGGAGGAAGGCCCTGGTTCAGGTGGTTCGCGGCAGCGATCACCCCTATCGCCCCGAGAGACTGTTTACCCACCATGAACTCGCCTTTCTGGCGGGCGAGCAGGAAGCTGCCGTGGAGCGGACGGAGACCGGCTTCCTTTTCCGGTACCGCGGGCAATTTTGGCTCGACCCCCAGCAGCACAGCCGTCCCAAGCAATTGGAGGTGCGCATTCAGGGTGACCGAGCCCACATTCTGCCCCCCCGCGAGGACGACCCGGTGCTCTTCCTTGATCAGTGGCTCAGCCAGCCCTGGACCCGCTCACGCGAATGGACCACCGGGCGCAATCTGGTGGCACTCCGCGCATGGCACGACACCCTCTCCCCCGACTCTGATGCACGCCTCACAACAGAACTGCTCGGGCAGGGTGGCTGCGTCGCTGACCCCAAGACCTATTTCGTACACCTGCACACAGACCATCCGGTGGCAGGGCAGCCCGTCGCGGGGAAAGACGTTTATGGCATCCTCCGCCTCCAGGAGGACGGGCTCCGGGTGGAACACATCACGGCGGAACTGCCCGCCAATTGCGGCGTCACCGCATCCCCGGCCCCACGCCAGGTGAACTAGTCCGCCACCGGTAGTTGCAGATCCTAATAACTGCTTCACTTGAGTGCCTCTCCGCGATACGATGCCATCGGAGGCGCCGTCATGCTACTCATCCGTACCATTGCCGACAAACTGGGTATCGCGGAAGAGGATCTGGAGTATTACGGCAAGTACACCGCCAAACTGCGGCTTGAGTTGCTTGACCGGCTGGAGCCTCGGGGCAAGTTGATTCTGGTGACTGCGGTCACGCCCACCAGTCACGGTGAGGGCAAGACGGTGATGTCCATTGGTCTCACCCAGGGCTTGCAGCGGCTGGGCAAGCAGGCCGTGGCCACCTTGCGCGAACCATCGCTGGGGCCGGTTTTCGGCCTTAAGGGTGGCGCAACCGGTGGCGGCCAGTCGCAAGTGATCCCCAGCGAAATGATCAACCTCCATTTCAACGGGGACTTTCATGCCATCACCTCTGCACATAACCTGCTGGCGGCGATGATTGACGCGCACCTCCACCATGGGAATACCCTGCGCATGGATGTGGATGAGATTGCTTGGCCCCGGGCCCTGGATATGAACGACCGTGCGCTGCGCCATGTAATCGTCGGCTTGGGTGGCAAGGTAAATGGAATCCCCCGAGAAACCGGGTTCGTGATTACGGCCGCTAGCGAAATGATGGCCATCCTTGCCCTCGCCCGCGACCGCGCCAACCTGCGCGCGCGGCTGGGCCAGATCGTCATTGGCAGCAATTTCGACGGCAAGCCGGTGCGTGCGGCCGACCTCGAGTGCACAGGCGCCCTGATGGTGCTGCTGAACGAGGCCATTATGCCTAACCTCGTACAAACCACCGAGGGTGCACCCGCATTCGTGCATGCCGGACCCTTCGCCAATATTGCCCATGGTACGTCCAGCATCATCAGCCAGAGGATGGCCTTGCGGCTGGCGGATTTCGTCGTGAATGAGACGGGATTCGCGGCCGATCTGGGTGCGGAGAAGTACCTGAACGTCGTGATGCCATCCAGCGGCATGAGGCCACAACTCGGCGTGCTGATTGCTAGCGCCCGCGCACTCTGCACCCAAGGCAGCGGCGATGAGCGCGGACCATTCGATGTGGCTTCGCTGCGAAAGGGCCTCTGCAACCTGGGGCAGCACCTCGAGAATCTCCGCAAGTTCCACCTGCCGGCGGTGGTTGCGATCAATCGTTTCCCCAGCGATACGCAGGACCTCTTGGACGAGATCGCTGCCTACTGCCGGGACCTGGGCGTTGCCTGTGCCGAGGCGGACGTCTACGCGCAGGGTGGTGAGGGGGCCATCGACCTTGCCCAAGCCGTGCTGAACGAGCTGGAGCGCACACCCGATGCCAATCAGCGCCCACTGTACACTGCTGACCTTACCCTGCTCACCAAGGTGGAGACGGTGGCACGCGAGGTGTACCGGGCCGACGGTGTTTATGTGGAGCGCGAAGCCCGCCGCAAGCTCGATCGTTTCGAGCGCCTGGGATTCGGCCGCCTTCCAGTGTGTATCGCAAAAACTCAATCGTCCTTCACCGACAACCCGAAATCCTTTGGCGCGCCGCGCGGTTGGACGCTTACCGTCAGCGATGCCCATCTGGCAGCGGGCGCTGGTTTCGTGGTGGTGATCGCCGGCAGCATCATGCGCATGCCTGGTCTAGGGCGTAACCCTCAAGCCGCACTACTGGACGTGGATGATTACGGTCTCATCCAGAACCTCCGCTGAAGTCTACCGGGCCTCCGCTTCGGAGGCCCGGTAGACTCGCGAATGGCGCATGCGCCATTGCTTCCCGGTAACCCTGAAGCTACGAACCGGAGATCAACTTCTCCAGCAGCCACACCGCGCCAAAGAACGCGCCGGCAATCAGGAACACCTTCGCCGCAAGGACAAGGTCCGACGATTTCTGGACCTGAGGCGTCGCCGACGGGAGGCTTGCTGCTTCGGGTTTCTCTCTCTTTTCCACGTGATTCGATTTCATCTACAGATTCCTTCTTCTGGTAAATGCACTACTACTGCGGAGCACGGGCGCGGCCTAGCGGCGCGCGGCTCGGATCGCTAGCAATGAATGACGGTGATCAGACAGAAGGGACAGGGGGAGCCCGGCAGCCATTGCCGGTACTCTGAGGTGCGCACACGAAGGGCGAGAGCAGCCACCGGGCGTACGGGACGCTGCTTAATTCAGGCTGAAGCGGCGGCTGCTCCGCTAGGATTCCGGGGATGCTGGCCAGCGGATGATGATGCCGTGCAGCAGCCGCCACAACCACCGGCCCGGTGCTCGCAAGCCCAGTGATCTCGAGGGGTGTTGAGACTGCTGGGGCGGGGGAAACAGGAGGCGCAGCGGGCACGACTGCCAGCAGCAGGAGGCACAGAACTCCGGCGAGCGATAAAGCCCGACGATTGCTGGCGTGCCAATGAGCAGGAAAACCCACTTATCCAGATTGTAACGGTGCTGCCAAGCAGGATGGCATCCTGGGTTGGCCAACTAGTCGTTAGAATGGAGGGATTCGGGGGAATCGCCCGGATGCAGGCTCCGCGGGGTACCGACTGGCCGCAACCGGCAACCAAACCGCAGGCGTCGCGTCCTTAACGAATACGCCGGTCAACCAGGGCCCCGTACACATACCTAAGCCTTGGCACACCCCGATTGAATTGGAGTAACCCATGAACCTATCCTCTGCTGTCCGGCGCACACTTGCGCCGGTTGCGCTTGGCGCAGTTTCGGTGGCGGGATTGTGCCTGGGCCTGAGCGTGTTCCCGGTCACCCCCGGCTACGCCCAGCCCGCCAACTCGCCCACAAGTATCACCTCTACCCGGAGCGCCCCTGTAATGAACGACAACGTGCTGCTGAAGGAATGGAGCGGACCCTTTGGAGGAGTCCCCCCATTCGACCAGGTGAAGATCGAGCACTTTAAGCCAGCGCTCGAACAGGCCATGGCTGAAAGCCTCGCCGCGATTGATGCCATTGCCGCCCACCCCGGGGCCCCCACCTTCGCCAACACCATTGAGGCGCTGGAGAAGGCGGACGCGAAGTATACGCGGGTTTCCGCGATCTACAACGTGTGGTCGGGTTCGATGTCTTCCGACGAATTTCGCCCGGTGCAGGTGGAAATGGCCCCCAAGCTGGCCGCTTACCGCGACAAGATCTTACAGAATGCAGCGTTGTTCAAACGCATTGAGACTGTCTATGAATCTCCGGAGAAAGCAAAGCTGAACCCCGAACAGCAGCGCCTGGTATGGGACTACTACACAGATTTCGTGCGCGCCGGCGCGAAGCTTTCCGCTGAGCAGAAGCAGCAGATCGCGACGATCAACCAGCGTCTGGCCGCCCTCTACACCAAATTCAGCAACAACCTGCTGCATGACGAAGAGGAATACGCCCTCTACCTGACCAAGGACCAGTTAGGCGGGCTTACGGATGAGTACATCGCCGCAGCCGCGGAAGCCGCGGCCCAGCGCGGACGCAAGGGCGAATATGCCGTCCTCAACACGCGCTCTTCGATGGACCCGTTCCTTACCTTCTCCAGCGAGCGCGCGCTCCGGGAGAAGGTCTGGCGTACCTACTATAGCCGCGGCGACAACAACGACGCCTACGACAACAAGCCGCTGATCACAGAGATTCTGAAGCTGCGCGCAGAACGCACCAAACTGCAGGGCTACCCCACTTTCGCCCATCGCGCGCTGGAAAAGCAGGTGGCCAAGACACCCGATGCCGCCATGCAACTGATGGAGAAGGTCTGGAAGGCCTCCACCGCTCGCGTAAAGGAAGAAGTGGCGGACATGCAGGCGCTCGCCAATCAGGAACGAGCCGGCATTACGATCGAACCCTGGGACTACCGCTTCTATGCGGAAAAGGTCCGCAAAGCCAAGTACGATCTCGATTCCAACGAAGTGAAGCAGTACTTGCAACTGGAGAAGCTGCGCGAGGGTATGTTCTGGGCGGCAACACGCCTGTTCGGCTATGAATTCGAACCTCGTACCGACATCGCCGTTTATCACCCCGACGTGCGCGTGTGGGCGGTGAACAAGGCGGGCAAGCATGTAGGGCTCTTTTACTTTGACCCCTACGCTCGCCAAGGCAAACGCTCAGGCGCCTGGATGAGCGCCTACCGCAAGCAGCAGAGACTTGCTGGCAGCATCACTCCCCTCATCAGCAATAACTCAAACTTCGTAAAGGGTGCGCCGGGCGAGCCGGTGCTGATTTCCTGGGACGATGCCCGCACGCTTTTCCACGAGTTTGGGCATGCCCTGCACGGGCTAAGCTCCGACGTAACCTACCCTTCGCAATCGGGCACCTCCGTGGCGAGGGACTATGTGGAACTGCCTTCGCAGATCTACGAGCATTGGGCCGGCACCCCCGAGCTACTCAACGAATTCGCGCGGCACTACAAGACCGGCGCGACGATGCCCAAGGAACTGCTCGCCAAGATCGAGCGCGCGGAGAAGTTCAACCAGGGTTTCGCCACCACCGAGTTCCTGGGCAGCGCCCTCATCGATATGAAGTTGCACACGATGAGCGATCCGGGAAACCTGGACCCCGGCAAGTTCGAGAAGGAGACGCTGGCCGCCCTCGGTATGCCGAAGGAGTTGCCGATGCGCCACCGCACGCCCCAGTTCGCGCACATCTTTTCGAGCGAGGGCTACGCGGCTGGCTACTACAGCTACCTTTGGGCTGACGCCATCACCGCGGATGCCTGGGAAGCCTTCGTCGAAGGCAAGGGCGCCTACGACAAGGAAGTCGCCCAGCGCTTCTACGACTGGGTGCTGAGCAAGGGAAATACCATCGACCCCGCCGAAGCCTATCGCAAGTTCCGCGGACGCGATGTGGATACCAACGCGCTCATGCGCGACAGGGGATTCCCTGTGAGTCAGTGAGTGCCGCGCGAGGGCAGACATCCTGCGGCACAGCAGATCAGGTGTCTGAGAATAGGCAGAGCGGTCTGGCCTCGCTGCGGAACGAACTCACCCGGTGGGATCGCGGCTTGGCCGGCACGCCGGAAGCAATCCGACAGATCCGACGTTTCCGACGGGAATCGCCGGATTCTGTCGGAACTGTTGGTTGCAGGCCACACCGCTACGAAACGAACCCCGGGGTGCGGAGACTGCCGTAATCGAGGATCCTGGGCTGCCGAGCTGGCTGTACTCCTGGATGGGAAGGTTCCGACGTTTCCGACACATCCGACACATCCGACGCTTCCGACACATCCGACGCTTCCGACGCTTCCGACGCTTCCGACGCTTCCGACGGAGTACTTGTCGGATGCGGCTGGACCAAGTGGAACGAGATTCGTCACCCGGCGCACAGTCAGTCGCTGGCGGAGGCGATCGGTCCCCTGTGCAGGCCTATTGCCGAACAGGTGATACCGCATGGTTCCCATGCCCCAATTATGGAGACACCGTTGGCTCAGGTTACTGCCGGGTGGGTAACAACAGACGGCTGCATGCGTTCTAAGCAGCATGGATTGTTGGGTTTACCCACTATGTGCGAGAATTCTCAACTGGCGTGACCTGGTTGCCAAACGAATCAAGCGGCGCGGGCCGCGCGATTGAATGATGGGATGAGGGCCACTGACGACCTAAGCGCGACTGTACTTGCCGTGGCGAGGATCCGGGCGCGCGCTCCGGCAGCCCCGGCTTCCGCTGCGCCACGAGCATAGGGGACATTTCTAATGGCGGTTGACACCCCGCAAGGTTCAGCTTGACTCCTGCCGAAATGCGGTTAATCTGTAGAGGGCGCAAGCCCTTGAGTTAATTGGGGGCTAGCAGCATGGATGACCTGGAACTGCAACGACATCTGAAGGATCTGCGCCTATTTTCAGGCTCGGTCGACGGGACCCTCAACGCAGACTCCTTCGTGGCCATCGACGCCTTTCTCAATTTCGGCAGCGTGAATGTTCCTCGCTCCTGGAGTCGTGCCCGGCGCGCCCTGGCCGCGAAGCAGCTCGTCTGCCGACAGAATGGTATCGATGTTGGCGCGATTGACGGTTTAATGGGGCCGCAAACCGCCTTTGCCTTCGAAGTCTATGAGGCACGCCAGCAGGGGAAGCCAGAGCCAATCGTCGCCGCGCGTAATCGCCGCGCGCCAACGGCCCCGTCCCCCGCCCCCGGCGCCATGGTCCCACCGTGGCCCCGTCAGGCAGGCGTGGAAGCGTTCTATGGAGCAATCGGTGACAATCAGATCGGGCTCGATCTCCCTTACCCCATGAGGATCGCTTGGGACACCAGCAAGGTGATCAGGCGTTTTCCCATTCATGAGAAAGTGCACGATTCCGCCCAGCGCTGTCTGGAGCAGATCGCCAAGAAGTACAACGGGTCCGCCCGCTCGGAGCTTGGCCTTGATCTCTTCGGCGGCTGTCTTAACGTGCGTCGGATGCGCGGCGGCTCCGCGTGGTCGATGCACTCATGGGGCATTGCCATCGACTTCGACCCCACCCGCAATAGCCTACACTCCAACCGCAACAACGCCCGTCTGGCCCAGCCAGATTGCAATGCCTTCTGGGAAATCTGGGAAGCCGAGGGCTGGCTATCGCTCGGCCGGGCCCGCAACTTCGACTGGATGCACGTCCAAGCCGCCCACCTCTAGCCGCCTGTTTACCAACGGAGCATGAGCCCAGGCACCCATTGCCGGCCGCGATTGCGGCGCCGGTGTCAGGTTGCCCAACCTCACGATTTGGTACAGGTAGCATGCGTGCGCCCCATGTATGGGAGAAGGGACGCGTCCGCATTGTGGTGGCCGCCGGTGGCCTGAGAGTTTCCGGAAGGACGTGGCGCCTTCCACTCTTGTAGGCACACCGCACCTCGCCCTTGGAATCGCGGCCAGCCGCAGACGTACTTCCTGGGTTCAACTCGGGGTGGTCTGTAAAGCCTGCCGATCATTTCGCCGATTGTCTGCATGATGCCAATCCCCAAACGACAAAAGAAGCGAACGCAGGCATCCGTCCCAGCAGGTGATCCCTGGTGAGCGGCTGGAACCAATTCGCTTGGAAGTGTCGCGTCGATCCTGCGGTGAGGTACGTGGAGCGCCTCTCGCCTGCGCTCGACTTCTCCACAGTTCCGCGCACGGTTCGCAAGCTGCTTATCCGCGGGGGAATTTTCCCGCACGGTGGAGCCAACATTCCGGAATCTCGGGGGCTCGAAGAATATGGCTAGTCTTCCGCTGGTAGTGTATGGCTGTGGCACGATGGCCTACCCCATCCTAGATGCCATCCGCCATTCTCTCCGCGAGCGAGATGTTCTGCTCGTCGACGACAACCAATCACTTTGGGGTTCAGAAATCTACGGCTACCGCATTGGTGCGCCCCTGGACGCTCTTGGAAATGGGCCCCGCCGATTCATCTGCACCATCGGCGACAATCACACTCGCCGGCGTCTGCTGCAGCAGTACAAGGCGAATGGCCACACACTCTTCAGCGTGATCCACCCGACGGCGGTGATTTCTCCGACCGCCTCGATCGGGCCGGGTTCCTACGTAATGCCCTTGGTGGTGGTGAATGCCGAAGCTCATGTGGGCGAAGGCTGCTTCCTTTCCAGCACCTGCGTGGTGGAGCATCACTGCCACATCGGGGACTACACCCTGCTGGGTCCGGGTGTCCGTATGGGTGGCTCCGTATCCATCGGGAGTCTCACTATGGTGGGGCTGGGCTCCTGTATCCGGCCTGGCATTACGATCGGCAGCGAAGCGACTGTAGGCGCCGGGGCCGTGGTAGTAAGGAGTATTTCTGACGGTGCGCGAGTTGCCGGAAACCCTGCAAAACCTCTTTCCGCCAACCATCACGCGGCGTAACGCGAACGAGGAGACACTGGCAGTCTCCGGCTGTACTCCCCAGTTGATGTCGAGCGAAGGGGCTGGCGGGGCTGGGACAACTGAGGTACGGAGCAGACTGCTGAGGACAATTCGGGCCGACATGAGGTTCAGGCGCTACGTGCACTGAGCGGCTGAGCCTGAGGGAGACCGGGAGCGCGGTGGCGCCCTCCGGAGGGGTAATCGTGAGGGTGACTGCCTTACGATAGTGCGATCCGGCAAGCGATCCCCGCCAGCGACAGCTATCGTTCGGGGCTGTTCAGACGCCGGGGTTAGCGACGGTGACTAGGACTGTAAATCGCTCGTGGACACAAGAATGGGGACTGTACCAACTCCCGGCAAGACGGGGTACCAGCGAAGCGCCTTCCGCTTCGCCCTCACTCCCGGATCGTTAGAATCTGGTTCGCCTTCACCTTTCGAAGAACGCTGCGATTCCCTGAAGGCCAGTCCACTGTGAGTTCGTCGATCGAAGAGTGGGAAGCCAGTCCGAAATGGGCCCGTGGGTCATTCGTGGAGGCGAAGCTGCCACCGGCTTTCACTTCACGCAACTGGGTAACGCCCGAGGTCCTCACTGAGACCCGCGCGCCAACGCCAAAGCGATTGCTTTGCGTGCCGGTGAGTCGCACGAGAATCCAGTGGTGATCCATTGACCCTTCATTGAGCAAGAGGGTGGGCGCATCGTCGAGAGCGCTAAGCACGATGTCGATTCTTCCATCGTTGTTGAAGTCAGCAAACGCTGCTCCACGAAACGACCGCTTCTCGCGCAGCCCAGGTCCCGCTTGCGCTGTTACGTTCTTGAACCGCCGGGCACCAGTATTCAGATACAGTTTGTTGGTCTGCTTGTAGGAGAGGTTGAGCGCAGAGCCATCCACCTGCGGGTAGATATGGCCGTTTGCCACGAAGATGTCTTTCAGTCCGTCGTTGTTGAAATCAAAGAACCCAACACCCCAGCTAAGGTCTCTCCAGGAATCCGCTACAAGGCCAGCCTGATGGGAATCGTCCTGAAAGTACCCGTCACCGAGGTTCCGATACAGAGTGTTGTAGTCGTCAGAGAAATTCGTGATCATCAAGTCAAGCAACCCATCGTTGTCGAGGTCCTCGAGTTCGACGCCCATCCCCGCTTGCTCGCGTCCGTCTTCGCTGAATGCGATGCCGCTCTCCACAGCAATGTTGGTGAAGGTTCCATCCCCATTGTTCCGGAACAGATCGTTGGGAGTTGTGTCGTTGGCGACAACCAGATCAACGTGCCCGTCGTTATCCAGGTCTCCCCACACCGCCCCAAGCGCATAGAATCCCTCTTTCCCCGTGATGCCGGCGGCCTCGGAAACATCCGTAAAGGTGCCATCTCCGTTATTTCTATAAAGCCTGTTGCCCGCCCCCTGCAATCCGCGTGGTCCGCACGCCACCTTCAGCCCATGGTAGGAGCAAAACTTGCCCTCAGTTGGCAAGTGGTGGAGATCGTATTCCACATAGTTGGCGACAAACAGATCCAGGTGGCCGTCCTTGTCGAAGTCCGCTGCGGCCGCCGCGGATGACCAACGAGGGTCACCCACTCCCGCACGCGCGGTTTCATCCCGAAAGGTGCCGTCGCCATTGTTGAGGTAAAGCAAGTTTGGACCGAAGCTGGTGATGTAGAGATCTTGAAAGCCATCGTTGTTGAAATCCGCCGCCAGGGCACCCTTGCCCCAGTGCGGAGTTCGTATACCCGATTCTGCCGTCACGTCAGTAAACGTCCCGTCGCCATTGTTGCGGTAGAGCGCTCCGTTGGCGCCTGGCTCGCCGGCTCTTGCCCTTTCGATGGTAGTGCCGTTGGGGATGTAGAGGTCCAGCCACCCGTCGTTATTAAAGTCGATCACTGCCAGGCCACCCCCCACACTCTCCACCAGATAGGGCTTGGTGTGAGGGTTCCCGCTGACAAGCCTGACTGACAGGCTTGCGCGTTCAGCAACATCACGGAACTGGGGAACGACAGGTGACGTGGACTCAGCACCAAGTGCCAGCAATCCAATCCACATCACCATCATTCGCCCAGTCATGGTTTTTCCCCTGAGAACTGCCCGAAACTGATCTCTCCGGGGTTGGCCGTCCGCTCTTTCCTGCTGAGCGCAGAAGCGCGCGGTCCGTAGCTGCGAGCTTCGTCCCTACGCCCAAGCCGAACCAGCACGCGGATCAGCGTGTTGAGGGGCGCTGGGTCTTCTGCATCCAGAGCGATGGTCTTTCTCAGAAGCTTTTCGGCATGGTCGAGTTCATCGAATTCAATCAGCGTTCGGGCACGCGCGTACAAAGCCTGGGGATGGTCGGGCATCGCTCTTACGGCAATCTCCAGGTCAGTTGCGGCATGCTTCCAATCCCCGATGGCAATGTACGACAGACCGCGTACGAGGTGCGCCGGCGGGTAACCGGAATTGGATTCCAGTTCCTGGTTGAGGTCTTCGATGGCGAGCGCGAATTCTCCCAGAGAGTAGTGGGTGAGCGCGCGATGGAACCGGGCAAGCGGAACGGGCGGAGTTCGGCTGACGAGTCTGTCGAAGACTGCGAGAGCTTCCAGCCTTTGATGGATGTTGTGAAGAGCACGCCCAAGATTCACCTGTGCTTCGGTGTCGCCGGGAGCCAGATCGGTTGCCGTCCGCAGATGGGAGACAGCGGCTTCGCTCTCACCCGCATTGAGATGCGCTGTTCCCATTCCAAAGTGCGAGCTGGCAAGCAACGCTTTCACCTTCGGATCATCCGGCCAACGGCTTCGCGCGGACTCCAGGACTTTGATCGCATGGGCGAATCGACCCTGCCTTCCGTCTTGAGTCGCGATCACGAGGTAGAACCGCTGTTCCTCCGGGAACTTTTCTGTAGCCTCCACAGAGAGTGCATAGAGCGCCGCAGTATTCTGTTGAAGTTGATACACCCCGGCGAGCATAAGGTATGGCTCTACTGAAGGATTCGATTGAATACAGCGTCTGAGTTCCGTCTCAGCGCGCGCGAAATCCCGCTGCCGCGCGGCTGCCGCACCGGCCTCACAGCCGTTGTTCGCAAGGGCGGGTTGTACCACCAGAACCAAGGCAGCAAGCGTGATAAGGATCGCTTCCCTTGTGGTCATTTCGTAAGATGCCTGACTTCTCCGCAAGAGCTGCCCCCCATGAATCGCCATTTGAGACATGGTGAATCAACGGGTCAATTTCGGCGCCTTCGAGAGTTCCCGAAAAAGCTCCAGTTCGCGCTTAGCCTCATCGTGTTTGCCAAGCTTTCGGTACACCTGTGCCAGCCAGTAGCGAGGCTCGGTATAGGTGGGGTCCAGCACGGTCGCCTCGCGCAGCCAGCGAACGCTCAACTCGAGTCGATCGAGCTTGACGAGCGACTTTCCGGTGAGAAAGTAGTTTCTCGCCGAACGCGGATTGCGCTTGGCAGCTTCAGCGGCGAGCTGAAACGCCTTCTCAAACTCAGACCTCTCCAGCAGAAAGTTCGCGAAGTTCGCGTACACCACGTCGTATTCGAGATGGGCTTGATGGACAAGGTCAAGCGCCTTCAGGAAGTGTCTAATGGCATCGCTATCCTGCTGCAGAGCCGCGTAGCAAAGGGCCAGGTTATCGTGAGCGCGATAGTTGCCAGGAACTCGCTCAATCAGTTGCAGAAAAAGCACGCGCGATTCTTCAATCCGGTTCTGTTGGTAATAGATGCGAGCCAGAGCGTACTGGCTCCCTTCGTGGAGAGGATCCACCCGCAGCGCACGCTCAAGCACAGCTTTCGCTTCCGCCTCCCGCCCTAAGAGGTAGAGCACGTCTCCTTGAAGCTTGAGCGCGTCGGGGCTGCGCGGCTCAAGGACCAGGAGCTTCGCCAGAGTATCGTGGCTCTCTTCCAATTGCTGGGCCATGAGTTGAGCCTGAGCTAGGGGAAGGAGGGCGACGCGGGGGTCGTGGCACTTGTCAACCGCAAGACGAAACTCCGCGACAGCCATGGCATACCGGCGAGCTTCATAGGTCTGCTTCGCTCGCTCAAGAACAGGGAGGCACTCCCCGCTTTGTGCGAGGAGTACCATCAGAAGTAGGGAACCCAGGTCCACCTGCGAATTACATCAGAATGTGATGCGTGCTGCCAGCTCGATGTTGCGACCGCCGAAGCGCGCGAGCGTAATCTGGCCGAAGTTAGGATCGCCGAGGTTTGTGATTGGATTGCCACGCCCGGCCCGGTTCAGCGGGTTCAGGAAAGTGCCGCGAATCTCAAACGACTTCTGCTCGTCAAAGCGGAAGATCTTTTGCATGCTGACATCCTCACTCCAAACACGCGGGCCACGGATGTTTGGGAGCACTGGCCCAAGGGTGCCGGGGCGAATGATTACATTCTGCCCACCGGGATGTACCGGAGGATTCGCAAACGCCGCCCGGTTCAGGTAGGGAGTTCCACCCGCAAAGCCACGGAAGCTAATGGAGGCGTCAGAATTAGCGACAATCGGCACGCCTTGAACGAGATCAGGGTATGCCGCTCCAAGCGGATTCACAACGCCTGCCGCACCAATCGAGAGTGCGTCACCGCTGCGGATCTGGTGAATCCCTGTAAGTTGCCATCCTCCCAACAATGTATTGGCGATGCCCCGCAGCGGGATCAACTTATTGTTGCCTATTGGCAGCTCATAGATCCATGTTCCCTTGAAGAAGTGCGGGATATGGAATCCTGTGATTGACCGGTCAAGGCCACGGTTGAATATGTCAACAGGGGTAGCACCATCAATGGAACTGTCGGATCCGTAGCCAAGCGACTTCGACCAGGTATAGGCCAACAGATACGAGAATCCATCTCTGAAATGCCGCGTGAGCTGCGCCTGGCCCGAGTGGTAGGTGGAATTTCCAAAGTAGGGGTAGGGCTGGCTGATTCCCGTGTATTGCGGGAATGGCCGAAGAGCCTGGACCAAGGTGCCGCTAAATCCAGGGAAAGGTTGCGGCACGCCTGAAGCCGCTGTCCAGGGACGAGTGAGGTTATCCCCGAGAGATAGCAAACTCAAGGGCAGAGCGTTGAGGTTGTCGAAGCCTCCAATTGGCAGGTTAGTTCCCTTATTTGCAATGTAGTTGACTTCTAATACCGTGTTTGACGGCAGTGCAAACTGGAAGCCAAAGTTCCAATTCTGCGTATAAGGGAGCTTGTTGTGATTCCGACCGATGAATGTAGTTCCCTGGCCATTGGCGAGTGACGGATTCCGGTTAGGCAATTCGGATGTAAAGCTTGGGTATGGCTGATCAATATTGAAAAGCACGTCCTCCGCAAACCGCACGGCAGTATTTGCCGTATTTACCGCGATAGCGCCATTGTATCCGATAGTACTGGGGCCGCCGAAACCATTATTGATCGGAGGCATGTTGTTGATGCCGTAGCCTCCGCGCATAACCATGCGACTGTTGACCTCATAGGCGAAACCAAACTTGGGCGACAGCTGTCTCCAGTTTGTATCCATAAACGTGGTGACACCCAATTCATCGGCAAAGTCGAGAGCGCCCAGTATGCCACCGGCCGCGGGGTTCGGCTTCGTGGGGTTGAATTGGGCCATTCGTCCCGCGACCTCCTGCAGGCCGCCAATGATCTCCCAGCGGAACCCGAGATTCAAGGTCAACTTGCGAGTAGCCTTGAAGTCGTCCTGGAAATAGAATCCAGTACTGCGCCAGCGCCGACCGAAGAACGAGGCGACCACGCTTCGATTCGTCGCAGAAGCGGTTCCCATCAGGAAACTCGCAAACGAGTGCCCAGTCTGGTTGATGAACCCGGGCTGTGCCGTTTGATTCGGAGAGAAGTTGAAGGTGCCTGAGGTATTGCCGCGTCCTTGGTCGTTGAGATAGTAACGGCGGTGCTCAAAACCGACTTTGAAGTTGTGCCGGCCTTTCACGATGGTGAGATCGTTGGCAATGATGGTACTGCCGTTGAACGAGCCGCCAGCATTGTTGGATCCCAAGCGCCCACCTGCTCCGAT
>JAHCHD010000095.1 GCA_026129915.1 Bryobacterales bacterium | reverse complement strand
ACCATCCTTCTCGCGCCATCACCGCCCGGCAGTCGACCGTCTCTTAACCCACGATGCGACGACGCAGGACAATGACGAACAGGAACCCATAGAAGACTACCAACAGCAATTGGGCTTCGGTCATTTCAACGCCACCAATCCGAACGGTGCCGTTTTCCACACCGCCTGCGGAATTTGCTGCAAAACCCATCGCAGTGGATCCCAACAGCAGGAATGCCAGTGCCGAGCATTTCCAGGTGCTCACCGATCGTCTCATGCCGAACTTCCTTTCCGCGCATCAGATTCGCGCCACAACGGAGCGCTGAACTACCGGCTGGACACGCGGTTTGTTCCTGTTAGACCAAGTATCGCTGAAGATAGTTCAAACTTTTGGGAAATAGACCTTCCAGTACCTACCAGGGGGGCGTTCTAGTACGATTTCGCGCTGTCTTGAGGCAAAATTGCTAGATCTCGCTCTAAAAAACATGAACTCCACCCAAGGTCCGAGCACTGTCGATGTGGAATTCGCCGGGAACGCCCAGCAGAGTAGCTCGAGTGAGCGACGCACCAATTGACCTGGGAGTGACGCCGATCGAGGGCCGGTGAAGCTGAATGCGAGGTCAATTGCGAGAGGTGTTGTGGATACCCCCAGGGACCAACAGAAAGTGGCCCCTGGGGATCAGTTGCGAGCAGCAAGGCTAGGCGGTCACGCGGCGGCGCAGGAAGAACACCAGCCCGAGTCCTCCGAGCACAGACAACAGGGTACCCGGTTCCGGAATTTCGTTGTTGGGAATCGCGTTAATACCGAGACGAACACGGTAAGATCCGTCGTTGTCGTCATAAGCGCCCGGAGCACCTACAAAACCAAACCCATCCGGGATTCCAAGGAACAACCGCGTGGCCCCAGTTGGAGCAATGTATTGGCGGAAATCGCCCCCGCTGGTCACACCGGTTCCGATGTAGAAGATCTGGCCAAGCAGCGGGGTGAGTGAAGTGAAGTCGGTACCGAGACCGGCTGGGTCGAAGTTGAGGGTTGCCGGGGGCCCTGCCAGAGGTACGTCGTTATCCAGGAACACCCCAACGAGTGCACCCTGGGGTCCCTGGTAGCCGCTGATGCCACCCAGTGAGTTGAGGTTGCTTCCACTCACGCCGTTCCCGGCGGGTCCGAAGAAAGGAGGTCCAAACCCGTTGAAGAAATTGATGCCACCCACCGCTGGGTCGAGCACCCGAATCACATCGCCAGCCGTCACGGCCACTACCGGAGGAAACTCCTCCTTCGCTTCCTCGGGTGTCGGATTGAGATGCCTCGTCAGAAACCCTCCAGCGGGGCTGTTCCACGGATCTCCAGGATCGGGAATCGTGATGTCGGTCCGTCCTGCCAGGAAAATGGCGTGCGTGCCGTTGATCGAAACATCAACGATGGTGCTTGCATGCAACGACGCCAAGCCGGTTAGCAAACACACTGCAAGTGTCACCTGGGCCCAGTGGGCAAATCGTTTGTGCATCATCTGCTCCCTTCAGATCTCCGAATGTAGGTGATCTCCCCCCGGGCCAACGGTAGTTCAATTGGGCGTCGAGAGAGAGTTGATCTCAGCCCAAGCTTAACCTGACTCACCGAAAACTGTACCTTACTGATTCTCACAGTACTATCTGTAACAGATTGTAAAATTACGCGATCAGTTGATCATGACTAGCTTTCGTTAGAAATTTGGATTGAATCATTGAGGGTGTGCCAAACGGTCCGGCTGATGCCAGATCTGCGAAGGTAAGAGGTCTCACCGTGCAAACCGGAGCGTGATTCCAGGTGTCAACGTATGGAAGTGGAAGTACGTCCAGCGCACCGGCGTCCGCCAGGGTTTAAGGGGGAGTTCGCTGTGGATTGGCAGTGGGATACCACCTTGGTGAGTCGAAGGCGAGAATCATCTCCTCCGGTGGGCCCTGCGCATCACTGCTGCAATTGACGGAGCGCAAGCCAGGCTTGGCCAAGCGCAATGCCCCCATCGTTTGGCGGCACCAACTGGTGGTGATGAACCGAGAAGCCTGCTGACTGCAACAGTGCGATGGACTCTTCCAGAAGGCGTACATTCTGGAATACACCGCCAGTAAGACCTACCCGGCAAACTTGGTTTTGTACCCGTTGGACTTCGCACAACTGCAGCACCATCGCCGCAACCGTAGAGTGGAAGCGGGCTGCGATCAGCGCGCGGTGGATGCCGGCCCTCAGATCGCGGATAAGCTCGAGCCAGAGCGGCGCCGGGTCAAATGTCTGAGGGCATGCCACCTCGGCGTCTGGCATGGAATGACACAGGCAGAATGGATAAGGATCGGTGAACGGGAGCCCTTCGCAGAGGGCCTCCAATTGCATCGCGGCCTGGGCTTCAAAGGTTACGGTATGGCGCAAGCCTAGCACCGCAGCCACAGCATCAAAAAGGCGTCCCATGCTGCTGGAGGGTATGCAGTTCAGGTTGCGTTCCAGTTGCCGCAGGACTACGGGCAACTCATCGTCGTGACCAGGAAGCAATACCTCAATTTCCCGGGGGGAAACGCCCGCTTCTCGCAAATGCGCAACCGCGCAGCGCCAGGGATGGCGGATAGAGGCATCCCCGCCCGGCAACGGAGAATATCGAAGGTGTGCCACCCGGCTTACCGATCCCTGGTGAACGCGCAAGAATTCACCGCCCCAAATGGCGCCGTCCTCGCCGTAGCCCGTGCCATCGAAGGCCACGCCCAGGAAAGGCTCGTCGTCGTTAAGGCCATGTTCCGCCAGCAACGCGGCCACATGGGCGTGGTGGTGTTGCACTCCCAACGAGGGCAGGCCACGCGACGCTGCGTAACGCTTCGCCCAGGCAGAGGACAGATAGCCGGGGTGGAGGTCGCGTACGACGACCTGCGGCTCAGCGCGAAAGAGGCTGAGGAAGTGGCCGAGAGCCCGCTCAAAAGCGTGCTGGGTTTCGAGGTTCCCCACGTCGCCAATGTGCTGGCTGAGATAGGCGTAGTCCGTCTTGGTAATGCAGAAGGTGGATTTCAGTTCACCTCCCACGGCCAGGACAGAGGCGCTTACTCTAGGAAGCCGCACCGGGAGGGGCGCATAGCCTCGCGACCGGCGCAGAGGCAGTTCCCTTCCCTCAACCATGCGCACTACGGAGTCATCCGCCACCACATGGATGCCGCGGTCATGAAGCAAAAAGGCATCGGCCAGCGGGGAGAGGCGATCCAAAGCCTCTTCGTTGTCACGCGCAATGGGCTCCTCGCTCCAGTTGCCAGAAGTCATCACGAAGACGCAGGGATCATCTCCATTTCCATCGAGCAAAAGATGATGCAGCGGCGAATAGGCAAGCATCACGCCCCAGTGCGGGCTTTCCGGCGCCACCTGCGGAGCCAGCGGAAGGGAGGCATTGAGACGTTTGCGCAGCAGCACGATGGGGCGTTCGCGGCAAGCAAGCAATGCCTGTTCGGCATCAGAGGCATGTGCGAACTGCAAAGCCACTTCAACGCCGGCTACCATGACCGCAAAGGGTTTCTCGGCTCGGCCCTTGCGCTGACGCAGTCTTTCGACGGCGTCAGCGTTAGTAGCATCGCAGGCCAAGTGGAAACCGCCAATACCCTTAACCGCCAGAATGCCGCCCTCGTTCAGCGTACGCCGGGCGGCTTGCAGTGCTTCCCTGCCTCTGGGCGGCTCCATCAAGGACCTGCCCGTTACAGCAAGCCAGACGTTTGGTCCGCAATCCCAGCAGGCGTTCGGCTGGGCATGGAAGCGACGATCCGAGGGGTCATGATATTCAGCAGAACAGGCGGCGCACATCGTGAAGTGCCGCATGGTGGTGCGGGGGCGGTCGTAGGGAATGTCCTCGGTGATCGTGAAGCGCGGACCGCATTGGGTGCAGTTTGTGAACGGATAACCAAAGCGGCGGTTGGCGGGATCGCCCATTTCCCGCAGGCAGGCTTCGCAGGTGCCCAAGTCGGGGGAAATGGGCGTACTTGCCTGTTCCTTCACCGTGCTGGCAACAATGCAAAACTCGCGGTCGCCGCGCGGAGGAAGCGAAATAGCCACGATGGCATCAACGCGCGCCAGCGGAGGCGGCTGTGCGTCAAAACTTGCGCGGAAGGCGGCAACTTTGTGGGAGGGACCTTCCACTTCCATAACGGCTCCCTCGCTGTGGTTCCCCACGAATCCAGCCAAGCCGTGTGCGTGCGCCAATTGCCATACCGCGGGGCGAAAGCCAATGCCTTGCACCATGCCCCGCACTTCAAGCCGAAGGCGCACGAGCTCGCGGCTGGGTTCAGGTGTCATTGAGTTATCCGGCTAACGATCGGGAAGCCTGGCACCATGCATACCAAAGTCAGAAGCGGGCTGCCAATCGACAGCCCGCTTCAGTTTATCGTTCACACAAAATCACAGCCACAACCAACGGAGTGTTCCGCGAGTTTCACTTCATCTCACGTACCGAAACCCGGGTACAACTTGCTAGACAGGCGCCACCTGATCGGCATGCAGGCCCTTTGGGCCTTGCTTCAACTCGAACTGCACCTCGGCTCCATTCTGAAGAGTCCGGTATCCATTCGTAACAATGGACGAGTGATGGACAAACACGTCCTCCCCCGTACCCCTTTGAATGAATCCGTACCCCTTCGCGGAGTTAAACCATTTCACCGTTCCTACTTCTTTCATCACGCAACTGCCTGGCAACTTCGAGGTCTGGCGTTTCTATAAGTCACTAGTCATCCCGGGGGATGCTTTCATTATCGACAGAACCGCGAAGCCCCAAACTGGCTCCTTTCCTTCCGGATTCTCGCATCCCTTAAAGACAATTACAATGGGTCAGCGCGTAATCAGGCCATACGCGGGCTATCTCGTCTCAAATACGACAGGCTTCATCTCGCGCATCAAGATGTGCAGAAGTGTGAAGCCCACCAGGTGAAATCCGCCCATGATGATAAACATTGGGGGATAGCCGAAGTTCTGGACAATGAAGCCCGGCAGCAGTCCGGTAAACAGCACCCCGCCGAAAGCCCCCATGGCGCCACCAAACCCGGTCACCGAAGCGACAGCTCGCTTGGGAAAGACATCGGAGGTGGTGGTGAACAGATTCGCCGACCATCCCTGATGCGCGGATGTCGCGAGGCTTACCAGCGCAATAGCGACGATTACCGAAGAGGTAAACGCAGAAAATGCGGCAATGGGCATACAGAGCGCCATCAGCAGCATGGCGGTCTTGCGCGCCCTCGAGGTGGCCATGCCCCGGCGCATCAAGAATCCGGAAAACCATCCCCCGAAAACGCTTCCAAAATCCGCCATCAGATAAACCACTGGGAGCGTCCACCCCACCTCCGTGATGTTGAACTTTCGCACGTCATAAAGGTAAGGGGGCAGCCAGTACAAGTAGAACCACCACACGGGATCAGAAAAAAACTTAGCCAGTGCGAAGCCCCAGGTCTCGCGGTGTTTGAGAGTCTCCGCCCAGCCGATGGGAGGTTCGTCTACGATCTTCGATTCCGGATCGCTCTCGATATATTCCAGTTCCGCGGCGTTCACTCGGGGATGCTCGCGCGGCACGCGGTAGACTACCCACCACAGTACGAGCCAGATGAATCCGAAACCACCAGTAATGTAGAAACACTGCCGCCAGCCAACGTGAATCACCATCCAGGCAAAGATGGGGGGGCCAATCATCGACGCCACGTTGGTTCCGGCATTGAAGATACCCGTTGCAAAGGCCCGATCTTTCTTCGGGAACCATTCCGCGACGGCCTTGATGGCGGAGGGGAAGTTTCCGGCCTCTCCGAGCCCGAGCATAGCCCGCCAGAACCCGAGCTGAAAAGCGGACCCAGCAAAGCCATGTAGCATGGCAGCTACACTCCACCAGGCAATGGAAACGGCGTAGCCGATGCGTGTGCCCACTTTGTCGATGAACCAGCCCGCAATCAGGAAGCCGATCATGTACGCGAACTGAAACGCAGAGGTGATGTAGCCATACTGCAAATCGTTCAGGTGGAGGTCGGCCCGAATCTCCTTGATCAGCACCCCAAGTACGATGCGATCCAGGTAGTTCACAGTGGTGGCCGCGAAGAGCAGCAAGAGCATCAGCCAGCGATATTTGGTCATGGCAAAAAGGGCGGAGCCAAGCGGCCATTATACAAGGCTTCCGCGGTCAGGCAGAGCCGTATCGACGAGCATGAGAGACCTGCCGTGATTCAGGGATCTGTCCGCTACACTGTTAGGGAATGAACGCACTGTTGGCCGTTGGGCTGATCCTGCTGGTTGCCATCTTGTTCGGGCACCTGTTCCGGTTCCTGCGCCTGCCAGAAATCACGGGGTATATTGCCGCAGGCATCCTGATGGGGCCGTCCGCTCTGGGTCTCATCACCAGCGACACCGTAACCACGCTTCACGTCATGAGCGAGATTGCGCTCGGCATCATCCTGTTCTCCATTGGTACCGCGTTCAACTTCGATCACATTCTGGCGGTGGGCCGCAAGATTGCGATCATCTCGGTAACTGAGGCAGTGCTGACCGGTTCGCTGGTGCTGATTGCGAGCAACATGGCTGGGCTTGATTTTCGGGTGTGCGTCTTCCTCGCGGTCATCTCCATGAGCACCGCACCCGCCGCCACCATGATGGTGATGCGAGAGGTGAAGAGTTTCGGACCGCTCACCGACACCATCACCGGCGTGGTGGCAGTAAACAAGATCGTCGTGCTGATGGCATTCAGCCTCGCCACGGCATATGTGGGAATGCAGGCGAGTTCCTCCACTGAGGCGGGCGCGCTGGCCATTGTCTACGAAGCCATCTACAGCTTCTTTTGGGAAACATTCGGCTCGATGGCGGTGGGCTATCTGGTGGGGCTGCTCCTCTCCTACTGGGAGCCATTCATGGACGAGGTGGGCGAACGCCAGATCCTTGTCATCGGCAGCATTCTGATGATCGTGGGCGCGTCGCAAGCCCTGCATGTATCGCCATTGATCGCCGCCCTGGCCGCGGGCTGCACCCTCACTAACCTCACTAACCGTGTGGAGTTGCTAGGGGAGGTGATTCGCGGCCTTGATCCTCCTCTTTACGCGATCTTCTTTGTGCTGGCTGGCGCAGCCACTCAGTTGGATGTGCTGCAGGAACTGGGGATCGCGGGTTTCCTGTTCGTGCTGGCGCGCCTGCTGGGTAAGGTGGTAGGGATGGCCGTTGGCTCGCGGATCACGGATATGCCACCAGCCGTGGTTCGATACCTGGGCATTTCCATGCTAGCGCTGGCGGACCTCGCCATCGGGCTTTCGTATGAGGTGGGCCGGCGCTACCCGGACCTCGATACCTCTGTCTCCACCATCGTTCTGAGCGCGGTGGCCTTCTATGAACTGGCCGGGCCCCTGGCCACCCGCTTCGCCATCTTCAAGGCGGGCGAAGCTAACCAGGAAGCGGGGCGCGCCGTGGTACCCAAACCCGCGTAGGCAGGAAGCGCGCGCTTCAAGCAACGCCTCCTGCCTGACTTCGTTTCGTAATCGGCGGACTAAGCCCCGCCGGCAGCCTGGATGGAATCCACCTTCAAGATGCCTGTCTTTTCATAAAGTGTGCCCTTTACCACCACTTGTTTGGCAGCAAATTTCTCGGGAGTCTGCTGGTCACTGAGAGCATACATTTTCTTAGCCTTTGCATCGTAGAGCGCATACTTGAACTTGCCCTTGGAGGTTCGCACGCAATCGCGCACGCACTTATCATCGGGGGAAATACCCATGTGCGCGTGATCCACACCGCACATCGTATCGGTAATGACTCCGGTGTAGGTTTGCGATTGCTGCTGGGCGGCCAACAGGCCGGCTAGCGCCAGTGCAAGTGCAACGATGGTCTTCTTCATAATTAGTCTCCTTAGTGTTGATTACTGCGAATTCTGGAAACGCAGGCGCGTTCCGTGGGCGGCCTCAATGGAAAGCCACAACTGCCGGTAACGCTCCGGCGTCAAGGGTTGTTTGAGTTGAAATTCGAAGGACCGGTGTCCCCCCTGGTCCGCAAGCGCACGCTCCGGTGCGACTACAGTGAACGACAACGGCCCCGTGCTGGCGATGCTGGCAACTTGCGAAAGCGGCCAGTTCCGGCTTTGGCCTGGCCTCTCGCTCACAAAGCGCAGTTGCTTTCCGTCGAAGTACAGCGTGCCTTCCACGCCCCTGGGAAGCCCTGTGCGCTTGGCGGGAATACTCCAAAGCGGAGCCGCCGGTTCGCCCTTATGAGCACGCACCAGACGCTGGCCAAGCGACATATCCAGCCGGCTTTCCAGATCAGCGAATCTGGAACCGGCATCAGCGTCTGTGGCCAGAACGAAGCGGAAATGACGGTCGCGGCCAAACTGCCATCGTTGGTCGCGATAAGTGACAATCTCCAATTGCGCCTCCGACAGGGTTAACTGCTGGATGTCGTCCCAGCCCAGTTCCAGCGGAGCGGAATCGCCTTTCGTGCCGGAGCCGACGAATCGTATGCCGGCGTCGGTCACGTGCAATTCTCCTGGCTTATCCCACCACAGGCTGCGTTGGTGCCGAACCGGGAACTGCTGCTGAGCCACCAGTGGCAGGGTACACGCCAGCGCCAGCAGCGTAATGCCGATCCGCATTATGCTACGGCTTGTTTCTTCACTTCGGAATGCCATTTCCACACCTCATAGATGGCTGGGTACACCAGCAGTTCAAGCAGGAACGACGTGGCCACGCCGCCGATCATCGGCGCGGCGATGCGCTTCATCACGTCGGAACCCGCACCAGTTGACCATAGAATGGGCAGCAAACCGATGAACATGGTGGCCACGGTCATCAGTTTGGGCCGCACGCGCTGCACGGCTCCGTGGACGACGGCCTCGCGGAGTTCCGCAGCCGAGCGAAGGAGACCCTTCTTCTTTGCGTCTTGATAAGAAAGATCGAGATACAACAGCATGAAGACTGCTGTTTCGGCATCAACGCCCAGCAAGGCGATTAACCCCACCCAGACGCCGATGGACATGTGGTAGCCGAGCGCCCACAGAAGCCAGATTGCGCCGATGGCCGAAAAGGGCACCGCCAGCAGAATGATGGCTGTCTTCACGTTCGAGCGCGTGTTCAGGTAGAGCAATAAGTAGATAAGGAAGACCGTCACTGGCAGCACTACCCATAGCTTTTCCTTTACTCGTTCAAGGGCCTCATACTGGCCGCTCCACGAGAGCGTGTAACCAGGCGGCACGGCAATCTGCTCGCGCACAAGGCGGCGCGCGTCTTCGAGATAACTACCCACGTCGCGGTCGCCTAAGTCCACAAACACATATCCGGTGAGCAGACCGTTTTCATTGCGCAGCATACTGGGGCCAGACCTCATGACAATCCGCGCAAGCTGGCCTAGCGGCACCTGCAGCAGACGGCCCGCGGTTGGCGGCATACCGGCGCTGCCCATCGCAGTTGGCCCCGCCCCCCCAGCCACCGGAATCAGCACCCGCTCCAGCGACGGAATGTCGCTGCGGAAATCGCGCCCGTAACGGACCTGGATCGGGTAGCGCTCGCGCCCTTCAATGGTGGTGGATAGATTCTCTCCCCCGATGGCGTTGGTTACCGCCATCTGCGCATCGGCAATGGCAAGGCCGTAGCGTGCAAGCTCCTCCCGCTTCCACTCGAAGTCAAGGAAGTAGCCGCCACTAGTTCGTTCCGCAAAGACGCTGCGGGTACCGGCAACCTGCGGCAGCAGGCGCTCCACGCTGGCGCCAAGCCGTTCAATCTCAGCGAGGTCAGCGCCGGAGATCTTTAGGCCCACTGGCGTGCGGATGCCAGTGGTGAGCATGTCGATGCGGCCACGGACGGGCTGCGTCCAGGAATTCGACAGCCCTGGAATCCGCAGCGCGGCATTCATCTCGTTCACCAGTTCGGCTTGCGAAATATGATCCGGCGTGATGCGACGCAGCACCGGGCGCAACCACCTTGGCGCCCACTCGTCGTACCAGGTTTCTTTGCCGCGCCACTCACTCTTAGGCTTCAGTACAACGACGGTTTCAAACATCGAAAGCGGCGCAGGGTCAGTGGACGTCTCGGCTCGGCCCGCCTTGCCGAGAACGCTCTTGACTTCCGGAAACTGCATGATGATCTTGTCCGTTACCTGAAGCAATCGCGATGCTTCCGCCACCGAAATGCCCGGCAGGGTGGTGGGCATATACATCAGCGTGCCCTCATCAAGCGGCGGCATGAACTCGCTGCCCAGCTTCTGGTAGACGGGAATCGTCGCAAGCATGGCGGCCAGCGTTCCCGCCATCACAACCCCCTTGTGATTAAGCGTCCAGCGGGCAATGGGCTCGTAGACACGAATGAGCACACGGCTAATGGGATGCTTGTCCTCGGAATGAATCTTGCCCACAAGCATGGCGTTCACAACGCGTGCAATCCATCGCGGGCGGAAAGAGAAGTTGCGCATGTGCGTGAAGGTGAGGCGAAGCGCGGGGTCAAGCGTGATGGCCAGCACAGCCGCCACGATCATCGATAGGTTCTTCGTGTAGGCGAGGGGTTTGAAGAGTCGCCCCTCCTGGTCCTCCAGAGCCAGCACAGGAAGGAAGGCGACGGCAATCACGAGAAGCGCGAAAAAGCTGGGGCCTCCCACTTCCTTTACAGCATTCACAACCACGTCGCGGTAAGGTTCCTGGCGTCCAGTACGTTCCCACTCATCCAGTTTCTTGTGCGTCTGTTCGACAACGACGATGGCGGCATCCACCATGGCTCCAATCGCGATGGCAATGCCGCCCAACGACATGATGTTCGCACTCACGCCCATCTGCTGCATGGGAATAAAACTGATGAGGATGGCTGCTGGAATCGTGAAGATAGGGATAAGCGCGCTGGGCACATGCCAAAGGAAGATAAGGATCACCAGCGACACCACAATCAGTTCTTCGGTAATGGTGTAGTTCAGAGTCTGAATGGATTCCTGGATAAGCTCTGAACGGTCGTAGCCCGTGACGATCTCGATGCCTTCCGGGAGACCGGGCTTCAACTCTTCGAGTTTCTGGCGGACGGCGTCGATCACGGTTACCGCGTTGGCTCCCTGCCGCATCACGACGATGCCAGAGACTACTTCGCCCTCGCCGTTCCATTCCGCGATGCCGCGTCGAATGTCCGGCCCCAGCGTAACCGTGGCAATATCACCGATACGAACTGATGTTCCTGTCGCGCTGGTCTTCAGCGGGATCTGCCGCAGGTCCTCGACGCTCCGTGCATAGCCGAGACCTCGCACCATGTACTCAGCACCCGCGGCCTCGAGTAACCGTCCCCCGACGTCTTCGTTTGATTGCCGCACCCGCTCCAGCACCAACGGCATGGAGATGCCATAGGCTTGCAGACGGTTGGGGTCCAACTGAATCTGGTACTGGCGCACGAAGCCGCCCACTGGCGCTACCTGCGCCACGCCGGGCAGTGCTTCGAGCTGATAGCGGAGGTACCAGTCCTGTACGCTGCGCAACGCGGCAAGGTCGTTGCGGCCGGAACGGTCGAGAATCGCGTACTGATACACCCATCCCACTCCGCTGGCATCGGGGCCGATCTCGGTCTGGACACCCTGCGGCAACCGTGGCTGCACCGCCGAGAGGTACTCGAGTGTCCGCGAGCGAGCCCAGTAGATGTCAGTGCCTTCCTCGAAGATCACGTAGACGAAGGAATAGCCGAAGTCGCTGACGCCGCGAACGGTTTTCACGTTGGGCGCACTCAGCATGGAGGCAACGATGGGATAGGTAACCTGATCTTCGATAATGTCCGGCGACCGGTCCCAGCGCGAGAGCACAATCACTTGCGTATCCGAAAGGTCGGGAATTGCGTCGAGCGGGATGCGCGCAAGGCTCCACCAGCCCAGCACCATCGCTGCCACCACGCTGGCAAAGACAAGCAGGCGGTTGTTGGCGGAGAACTCAATGATTCGGTTGATCATGACCGGTTATGCTCCCAGCTGTGCCTAGTGATGGCTATGCCCGCTCTCCGGCGTGCCCGGATCCTGAGTGCCGCTGGGTGCAGAACTGGCAGCAGGCTTCGCCTCTCCATCCAGACCGCGCGGCCCAGTCTGAATCTGGCTTTCACTGTCGATGAGGAAGTTGCCGGCCACTACGATTTCGTCGTCACTGGTAATTCCTTCAAGCACCTCCACGCGGTCTTCCACGCGCCTGCCAATGCGAATCTCCCGAGGTTCCATGTAGCCATTGCCGCGGTGAACGAATACCGTCTGGCGCCGCCCTGTATCGAGCACCGCGGTGGCGGGCACGGTAAGCATGCGCGCGTGATGCTCAGTAAACAAGACATCCAGGTACATGCCCGGCTTCAAGCGCATACCGGGGTTGGGCGCCTCAATCCGTGCCTGCAGCGTACGCGTCGCTGGATCCAGCCCAGGCTGAATGTAGGCCACCCGACCGGCGATGGCCCGTGATTCGTCGTACGGAAAGCGCAGCGACACCGTCTGCCCAGGCCGGATACTCTGCGCCTGGTGCTCAAAGATTTCCGCCATCACCCAGACACGGCCGAGGTCCGCCAGATTGTAGAGCGTGGTTTCGGGTGACACGCGCTGGCTGGGAAAGGCGTTGCGCTCCATCACATATCCGGTAGCTGGCGCATAGACCGTGATGTGCTTCTGGGGTTCTCGCGTTCGCTCGAGGGTCGCGATTGCCTCCGGGCTAAGGTCGAGCAGTTCCAACCGGCGGCGTGCTGCTTCCAGCATTGAACGCTGCCGTTCCGCGGTGCCTGCCACCGAACTTGCCGCCAGGGTTTCCGCTGCCTGTATCGCAAGCAGATATTCGCGCTGTCCGGCCAGCAGCTCCGGGCTATAGATGGTGAGTAACGGCTGGCCCTGTTTAACAAGATCACCCGTGAAATCGACGTAGACCTTTTCGATCCATCCGCTCACCTTGGGACTAACGCGCGAGACGCGGCGTTCGTCAAGCACCACGTTGCCCGCAACGCGCACGGACTCGTGACTTTCCGCATAAGTAGCTTTTGCGAAACGAACTCCGATCAGTTGCTGCTTGTCCGGGGAGATCTGCACCGTGCCCGGAGCCATGGATGCGGGTTCGGTCTCGTAAACGGGCACCAGATCGTTGCCAGTCTCTGGGTTAAGGCCGGGGACGTCGGCCTTGTAGTTCGGATCGCTTGGGTCAGCGTAATAGAGCACCTTGCCGCGCGCAGCCATTTCCTCCGCACTGGGCGCCTTTGGGTCGTCGGCGTAGACGGGTTCCAGTGGCATGCTGCAGATGGGACAAAGTCCTGGTTCGTCACGCTTGATCCACGGGTGCATCCCACTTTGCCAGTAGAGGACCTTTCGACCGTTGTGGAGTGCCGCGGCCTCACCCGACAGAGAGGATTTAGGGCCATACCATCGGCCGTAACCGTAGCCCGCCGCCAGCCCTGCGGCCAGCACAAATAGCATCAGCAAGGTGATTTTTGGCTTGCTCATGGCAGTAACTCCTTGCCGCTGAGTTCGCCCAGACGGCTTACGGCCATCTCCAGGTTGCGGCGCTCCTCCAACTGGGCCATGCGGTATTCGAGCACGGCATTCAGGCCTTCAATCAAGCTCAGAAAATCCGCCCCGCCCGTTTCGTAGGCGGCCAACGTGGAATCAAAACGCAGACGCGCCTGCGGGACGAGAGTGTCGTCGTAGATTTGCACCAGGCGGCTCGCGGTCCTGGCGGCTTCGTATTGCTCGCGCACCTCGAAGCCCAGCGCATGCAAGGTGGATTCGTACTCGCGACGCGACGCGGCAAGCTCCATGGTGCGTTCGGCCACTTCCGGACGCTGCTTGGTGCGGAACCAAGCCGGCACACTGAACTCGACATTCACTTCCCACATTGGCTCCAGCCCGCCACGATTCATGTACGCGCCGGATATCCGCGTGTCTGGCTGGTAGCCTTTGCGTGCCAGGTTCACACCCAAATTGCGGGCCTGGATGCGGGCGGCGGCGCGATGCAGCAGCGGAGAGGTATCGGCCAGCCCGGCTAGCAGCCGTTCCGGCGATTCCGATAGCGTTGCAGGCGAAGCCTTGCCGGGGCGGGGGAAGCCACCCATGGGGTCGCGGGCAAGCAGTGCGTTCAGCTTTGCTTCGGCCACCCGGCGCGCCTGCTGCAACCGCTCACGCCGCGTGGCCACCAGGCTGAGTTGCGTCTGCGCACGGAGCAGATCAGCCTGGGTGGCATCGCCCACTGCATAGCGCGCTTCCGTAGCACGCACCATTTCGGCCAGCAGCCGTTCGTTTTCGTCCAGCAGATCCAACGCGTCCCAGGCATAGCGGAGGTCAATCCAGGCCCTTTGCCACTCGCCCACCAGCATGTTCCAAACCTGCTCGTAGGTTTGGCGCTCGGCGCCCGCCTCGGCGTCGGCGATCTGGTAGCGCAACTTGCGCACGCCGCGCGCAGGAAACTGTTGCGACACCATCAGGCCCGCCGTGGCCATGATGTCCCGCCCGATTCCCTGGAAGGGTAGCGGTGACGGCATGCTGCGGTAGCTTAATCCCACCATGGGGTCGGGCAGGCTGCCGGCTTGCGGGGCACGCTGACGCGCGGCCTCCAGGCTCTTCTGCGCGGCCTCCAGCGTTGGGCTGTTGGCTGCCAGTTCCTCAATGTAATCCCGCCAGTGCGGGCCAGTTTGGGCCGATAACGTGCCGCACCAAGCAGCAAGTATCAGCAGGAGAGGCAATGCTCGTCCCATATCGGTTCCTCAGAGTCTTAGGGCGGAAAGAAACGGGCGGATGACTGCGCGGAAAAGCACAGAAGTCCGCTACCAGGCGCGACGAGGACCGTGCGCTGAAAGGCGGGAAGCAGTATCAGAGCCGAAGGGGAGTGGGCGCTGTACCCGGCGTGGGGCCGTGGGCTAAGGCATCCGGTGGACCATGCAGTCCCGCCAACCAACTGGAGTCGGCAGCACCCGTCACCCAATCAGTAGCAAGGACGCTGACAGCACTGGATGTGGGAATATCCATCAATCGAACGTCGCTGGCAGGAGCCACCTGATCGCTCTTCAGGGAAGCCAGTGCGCGCGTGACTGCGAAACGCAAGCACTCTTGCCCCGCTGGTTCGCCATCGCTGGAATCCGTGCTGTCGGATGGGGAGTGCGCGGGTGCAGTACTCTCTGCGGGAATTCCCTTGGTGCAACAGGCATGCGCGTCAGGCGGCAACTGGCGGACCTCCGCCTGTTCGCAGGCGGGGCAAGGCATAAGCATTCCGCTCAGCACGAGCACTAACGCCAGCATTGCCGACAAACTTCGCATACTATCCTGACGATAGCAGGTTTCTTTTCGTTGCGGACTGAGAGTTTCATCCGGAATTAGTCCTTCTCTGCCCCCTGGCCTGCGGATTCCATGAGAATTTTTCGCCCTTGCGGGGACTATATCCCCAGGAAGGGTGATTGTATGCTGATGTTCCACGGAATCCCTGCGTTCGCCGTTGCCGTTGTACGGTTGGCACTGGTCCCCGTGCTGGGACTTCTGTTGCCGGTTAGCATTCATGGACAAAGTGCACTGCCCGCAAGCGACCTCTTTCAGGGGGAAGTCCCATTTCGGGCGATTGCCTACGATCTGCCGGATGGCGGATGGCCGAACACGCTATCGCCCCTCTGTATGCTTGCCCGCGACCTTCCGTTGATTGCCGAAACAGGCGCGACGGCAGTCTACACCCGTGGCGCCCCGCCCGTTGATGGCGATCACGTCTTCCTCAGCCTTCTTGCCAGTACGCGTATGTCGTGGGTGGCGGCCTATCCGCTCCCCGAGGAAGTCGATCGCAGCCGTTCCCTGGTATCACAGAAAGCGCAGATCCTCGCCCGCTTTGCCTCCTTTGCGGAACGATTTAGCGGAAACCGTAGCCTGCGCGCGGTGGTGCTGGACTTTGGCAAGGAGCACCTGGAAGAATCCGCCGCAATGGCGCACGAGTTCGCCGCGATTCTGCAGCGCTACTTCCCTCAAGGAGCCCCAAGGCTGGGTCATGTGGCGTACACGACGGCCCGGCTCGATGTCGTCCCTCAGGGCGTTACGTTCTGGATCTATCGCTTCGAGGACAGCCTGCCCACAAATATTACCCGGCTAAACCTGCGTCAGCGTACCACTCTGCCAATTGTGTTTGACCTCAGCGAAGTGGCGCCGCAACTGGTTCCGCCAGACAGCGCTCCCCCAGGGATGGTGCAGCCATCGTGGAAGGACTATCTGGCTTTGTTTCGCGGTGGAGACAGCAAACAGCCATTATTGACTCTGCGATTCATGGGCAAACGCGAGATTTCTACCACAACCACCACCGTTGCCAATAATGGCGTCAGCACTACCACGGTGAGTCTTCGCTACCGCCGGGATGGGCTGTTTGTAGGCCTTCGCGACACCGCCCTACTTGAAAACCTGCAACCCACGCTATTCTCCGTGCAGCAGCGAGACGACTGGAATGCCAAGCCGCTCGAAGACCATGCCGCGGCTCCCGCAGTGTCTCGCGTCCTGAATGCCGCCACCAGTGCTCCCCAGGTTTCCCCGGGGACGCAAGTGATTCTGGAAGGGGAGTTGTTTCAAACGAAAGGCGTGCCCACCGGCGATCCCGAATGGCCCTTGCATCTAGGGGCCCGCTGCGTTTGTGTAGCCGGGCGTCCCATCCCGTTACGCAGCTTCGGGCCGCGTGAATCCTTAGGCCAGCTTCCGTGGCTACTCGACACCGGACCCGCCGAATTGCGAGTGGTGCGTGAGGGAATCGCATCCGCACCAGTTACGCTCGACCTGCTGCCCTTCTCGCCCGGGGTGTTTGCGGATGACCTTTCGCGCAGCGGCGACGGCAAGGTGGGCGGATGTAACGTGAGCAGCGGCAACGGGATGAAGCCGGGCGAAACGCTGGACCTGCGCGTCACCGGCGTCGGCCCTCTCAACGGAGGAGTGGCCGGACTGCGCGTCTTGCTTGACGGTACGGAGACTCAGATACTATCAGCCGGCCTGGTGACCAACGAACCTGGCATCGCCCGCATCGCAGTGAAAATTCCGCCGCAAGGGCCAGCAGTGAACAAGCAGGGGCTCTTCGTCCAGCGAGGCGCCCAAGCCAGCAACCTGCTGCCGGTATCGTACGCGGGCGACGCGCGGCCAACTGTGGGGCTTGTCGCCAGCGCCGCGGGCATTCAAGTGCAAACGGGGGCGCTTTCCGCACCCCTGCATATCCAGACTGAGGGGCTGAACGGCTACTGCGGACCGGTGGATTTTGAAGTATTGGGCCTGCCGCAGGGCGTTACGGCGCTCATTTCACGCGTCGAGGCTGGAAAGGAAGCCACACTGCTGTTGCGCGCCGACGGCACAGCCACGCCGGCCGGTAAGCAGAAATTCTATCTGTACGGCGTGCCTTTGCAAGGAGACCTGCAGTTGCTCACACTGGAACTCACTGTGCTACCTCGCACCAGTTCGGTGCTTCTGGCGCTGAGTTCGGCTGGCTACTCCGCCGGCGCGGTGGCCGCAATGCACTGGGGAGGTGAATTGTTAGCGGGCAGCGGAATTGATGGAGATCGTGGCCTTCTGCTGCTGGTGCTGAATCCCACCCTGGGACTTGTGCCGCCGGTGGAACGCTACGACGTCTATGACACCACGAGCGAGAGCGCGCGTCTGGAAGCCCGTCTGGCCGCACTGCCCGCGGGAACTATTGTCGCGATGGCAATCGCCGACGATGCCACGCTTTCGATGCAGCCGTCACTGCGATCGCTCATCCAAACCAAACTCGCCAGTACTGCGATCGCGGGCTTAGCCTACCAGAATGCATGGGCCATCATCGGGAAGATCGGAGCTGCCCAGCCCATGGCCGAGGCCGCGTCGCCAAACCAGAAGGTGAGTATCCAGGCCACGCTGCAGTTCGGGCCTCCGTAGCGAAACTGCCCCACCCACAGCCGACTTACGCGGCTCGCTTCAGCACACGGTCGAGACCCTTGACGGCGCGGTCGACATCCTTCTTGCGCAGCACGAACGGCGGCAGGAAGCGCAACACCGTATTGTTAGTGCAGTTAATGAGCAGCCCTTCGTTCATGGCGTCCACCACAATATCCTTGCCCGGACGATCCAGTTCCATGCCCAGCATCAGGCCGGCACCGCGCACTTCCTTCACCATGCGGTGTTTGACGGAAAGTTTTTGCAGTTGCGCCTTAAAGTACGCGCCTACCTCACGGATGTGAGGAAGCAACTCCTCAAGAATCTCCAACGCTTCCAGGCCCACCCGGCAGGCCAGTGGACCGCCACCAAACGTGGTGCCGTGCATGCCCGCGGCGATCGTTACGGCAGCCTTTTCGTTCATACAGATCACCCCCAGCGGCAGTCCCGCGGCGATGGGCTTGGCCGTCACCATCACGTCCGGCATCACTGCGGGCTCACACATCTGATAGGCGAAATAGCAGCCCAGGCGCCCCACACCGCACTGGATCTCGTCGAACACCAGCAGGGCATTGTGCTTGTCGGCCAGGGCCCGCGCCGCCCGGAGGTACGACTCCTCCAGTGGGTAGATCCCTCCTTCTCCCTGGACCACCTCCAGCACGATGCCAGCTGTGTTCTCGGTTACCGCGGCTTCCAGCGCTGAAAGATCGCCCCTCGGCACGTACTTCACCCCAGGCAGCAATGGCTCAAAGTCCTTGCGGTACTTGGGTTGGCCGGTGAGCGCCAGCGCACCGGTTGAGCGCCCGTGGAAGGAATTCTCCAGGGACACAATCTCAAACTTGGAGGCGGAAACCCGGTGCCCGTGCGACCGCACCATCTTGATTGCGCCTTCCATCGCCTCAGTGCCCGTGTTGGCGAAGAACGTGCGTTGCAAACCGCTGATACTCGCCAGTCGCTTGGCTAGCAAGCCCTGATAGGGGTGATAGTACAGATTGGAGCTATGGATCATCAGAGCCGCCTGCTCCTGAATCACCTTCAGAATGCGCGGGTGTGCGTGGCCCAATCCGTTCACCCCGATCCCTGAAATTAAGTCGAGGTACTCCTTACCGGTGTCGTCCCACACGTAGGAACCCTCGCCGCGGACCAGCAGTAAGGGGTAACGCCCATAATTCTGGAGGACGTATGCCTTCTCCAGATCCATTACCTGTTCCAAACTGTAATTCGACGATCGCTTTCCTGAAAAAAGACCCATATCTCACTATCATAGGGCAGCACGCCGTCGGAGCTTCATCTGTTTAGGATTCCACGGGCCCCAATAGCCCCGAATACGCGAAAGCAGCAGTCCAGCCGTCGGACTGACCAATCGTGGGCGGGCAATGATGATGCGATACCCCACGTCGCAGTGGGCGCAAGGACAGAAAAGTAATAATTCCGAGAAACCTGGATAAGGTAACTGGCCGCGAATGGGTCAGATAGTAAAAGAGAAATACATTAATTTTTGTTAATCTTTAGATCGTCTACGGAATTCCATATAGCACGAAACCTCACCTAACCCCTGCATCTGAAGGGTGTTTCCTCCCCCGCTATGGTTTCTGGTAGAAGGCCCAAAACTGTCTGCAGATGCTTGAATTCACAAGTCTTGCTTAGTTCGGCGGTGCCGATTATAGTCGAGAGTATCTGAGTGCGTTTCTCCAAACCAAAATCCCGCTTTTTGGTCGTTCCCCAACCTGGGTGCGACTGAGGCGCAGTGACCTTTGCGGAGTGGGCCGTTACTCAGGAACAAAAGACACGAAAGAGGTATCTCAACCGTGAAAGCAATTTCCAGACTTTCCATTTGCCTGATGCTGGCATTCGGCATCCTGACGGC
>JAHCHD010000094.1 GCA_026129915.1 Bryobacterales bacterium | reverse complement strand
GACGGCCAGCGAGGCGCCAATCGCCTCTGAATTGCACCGGGCTTGGGCGAGGCGCAAGCGGCTGGGACCGCCGGCCGTCCAATTCGCTAGTGCGGGCGAATTGCCATCAGGGGCTCTCCGTACTCAACGGGCTGCCCGTTCTCTGCGTACAAGCTGACAATAACACCGGAGTGCTCGCACTCGATCTCGTTCATCAACTTCATGGATTCGATGATGCACAGCACCTGTCCAGGACGGACCGCGTCGCCTACAGTGACAAAGGAATCGGCTTCCGGAGAAGGCGAGTCGTAAAACGTGCCAACAATCGGCGACTTCACCATAATCAGGCTCGAATCTTCGTGCTTGGCCGGATGGGATTGCGCTTGAGACGCCGCAGGGGGGAGGGATGCGGATCCTCCTGTGTCCGCGGAAAAGCGGGCATCGCCGCCTACCACGTAATCCTGCGTCGCCGCCACAGCACGCCGGATGCGGACACGGCTTTCGCCTCGCTGGACTTCCAATTCGGCAACGCCACTTTCGTTTGCAAGGTCAATGAGTTGTTTGATTTCTTCCAGATTCATGTTTTGAAAAAGGGAACGTGGTTCAGGCCTGTTTCCTGGTTAGAAACGCCAGATAACATCTTAGCCCATAATGTTCTCACGCAGGCGGGTGAACGCCGCTGCCGCATCGCCGGATAAAATTGAGGGTCTCTCTGCTACACTAATGGTTTACCGTTGTTTTTGGAGGAACCCCAGTTGGCAACCGAAACTCAGGCTGCACCTAAGGTGAAAGAGAACCTGTACCAGGCAGAGTATCTGGGCAGCGGCACGTTTTTGATTGTGAAACCGAAACGCAACCCGGCGAAGCTGCACAAGACTCGTGTGCGGAATCGACGTCGCGGCATGCGGAAGTAGAAGTTCCAGGCATTTAGCAGAGCGGATGTTCGTTCGCGGGCGGGGTTGGTGAGAGCCAATGCCCGCCTTCGCTGCATCTAAGGTCTGTACGGTGGGTTCGGTGACTAATAGGCGGGCTTTCCGGCAAAAAACTTGAATCTCTACAGAAGCTTCCTTTTTCGGTGTAACAAGAGTTATTATGGTTTTGCAGGAAGCCAACCGGATTTTCGGAGTTTTCTGTCTGCATCGCGGACTAGCCTCCACGGGAACCCCAAGGTGGTTCGCCGATTGTGACCAAAGTCGCAGTCCTCGCGGGGCGCAAATCGTTATACTAGGGGCGAAGAGGTACGGATGAACAACACGTGGAAGTTCGGGTTGATCACAGTAGCGATTCTGGGGGTTATCCTCTGGCTGGCGATTGGCGGAATCGACGAATCAAAGGCCTATTACAAGACCATTGATGAAGTGAAGGCGATGGGAGACGGCGAACTGGAAAAGCGGCTCCGCGTGGCGGGGGACGTGATGCCCGGCTCGATTGTGCGTGACGGGTCGCTTGTGCGCTTCACCCTGATTCAGGACGATTTGCGGCTGCCAGTGATCTACAATGGCACGGAGCCTCTGCCTGATACTTTCCGCGACAATGCGCAAGCGCTCGCCGATGGGCGAATGGCCACGGATGGCACCTTCTACGCCAAGCGAATTCAAGCGAAATGTGCGTCGAAGTATGCTCCAAAAGAGGCGGGTAGCGACGGCGCTGTGAGCGAAGTCATCAACAACAAGGCGTCATAATTCGCCTTCGTCGCACAACGATGGATCCGTGGAGATAGAGTCCTTCGCATCATGGAAAACCTGGGTTCATTAGCCATTCTTTTTGCGTTCCTTCTGGCTGTCTTTGCCACCGCCGCGTCCCTGGTGGGGGGCTGGAAAGAGAAACCGTTTCTGGTTGCCAGCGGCGAACGGGCGGTGTATGCAATTTGGGCGCTGCTGACGCTGGCCTCTGGCTTGTTGATCTACGCGCTACTTACCGGGGACTTCCGTCTCGCCTACGTAGCGGCACATTCCAACCGCGAAATGCCAATCCTCTACAAGTTCGCCGCTTGGTGGGGCGGGCAGGAGGGGTCGCTGCTGTTTTGGGCCTGGATCCTGGCCAGCTACAGCGCCGTGGTGGTTTTCTCAAACCGCCGCAGCCACCGGCGCATCATGCCCTTCGTGGTGAGCGTGCTGATGGGCACGATGACCTTCTTCACGCTGCTTATCGCTTTCATTGTGGGTCCCTTTGAAGTGCTGGCTGTAGGCAAGCTGGTAACCGCGGTGCCGGATGGGAACGGACTGAACCCCCTGCTGCAGCATCCGGCCATGGCCATTCACCCGCCGATGTTGTATTTGGGTTATGTAGGCTTCACGGTTCCCTTTGCCTTCGCCATGGGTTCGCTGATTCGCCGCGAGCCGGGCGAAGCCTGGATCCACACGACCCGGCGCTGGACACTGCTGACCTGGCTGTTCCAGAGCATCGGAATTTTGCTGGGGGCGGGATGGGCCTATGAAGTGTTGGGATGGGGGGGGTATTGGGGTTGGGACCCTGTTGAGAATGCCTCGCTGCTGCCTTGGATTACCGGCACTGCCTTCTTGCACTCTGTGATGATGCAGGAGAAGAAGGGCATGATGAAGGTTTGGAACATGGTGCTGATTAGCGCGACGTTCCTGCTGTGTATATTCGGTACATTCCTCACTCGCTCTGGCATTGTGAGTTCCGTCCACGCCTTTGCGCAGTCGCCCATCGGCAACTACTTTATTGCCTTCCTTGCGCTGGCCATCGGGCTGGTTGTTTACCTGATCCTCGATCGCATGGATTTTCTGCACTCGGAGGCGCGGCTCGACAGTGTGATGAGCCGCGAGTCGAGTTTCCTGTTCAACAATCTGCTCCTGCTGGCGAGTTGTTTCGCGGTGCTGTGGGGCACGCTGTTTCCGGTGCTATCAGAAGCCTTTACGGGCGAGAAGATCAGCGTGGACGCGCCTTTCTTTAATCGGGTGATGGTGCCCATTGGGCTTTTCCTGTTGCTGCTGACGGGCATGGGTCCGTTGTTCGCGTGGAGGCGAACATCCGCGGATAGCCTGCGGCGCAACTTTTTGTGGCCGGGCGTGGCGGGCTTGGCGCTGATGGTGGTGCTGGTGGCTTTCGGTATGCACCATGCCTACGCTGCCATTTCGTTTGGCTTCTGCCTCTTTGTCGGCATCGTGATTGTTACCGAGTTCGTGAAGGGCGCCAACGCCCTGGGCAAACGAACAGGCCAGTGGATGCTCCCCGCGATGGTTGAGCTTACGCGGCGCAACACCCGGCGCTACGGCGGCTACATTGTCCACATGGCCATCGTCATCATGTTCGTCGGCTTCACAGGTGCTGCATTCAATAAGGAACTCACGATTGAGGTGCCCATGGGGGGAAGTTTCCGCCTGGGCGGTTATGATCTGCGTGTCCGCGAAATCGAGAATGGCCAAACGGGCAATTACGTTTGGAACCACGCCAAGGTGGACGCCTACGTCAACGGGCGCTTCCTGGTGACGATGGAGCCGGAGCGGCGCTTTTATGAATCCAGCCGACAAAGCACCTCGGAGGTCGCCATTCGACGCGCCCCGCTCGAAGACCTTTACATCAATTTTGCAGGCACGTCGGAAGATGGCCAAAAGGCCGTCATTCAGGCGTACGTATTCCCGTTGGTGAGCTGGATCTGGGTGGGATCGTGGATGATGTTCCTGGGAACCTTCGTCTGCATGGTGCCTTCGAAAGTGGATCGGCAGACGGGGCGCACCAAGCTGGTGTCCACGCAGATTGGTGATCCGTCGCTGGATTTGGAGGAGGAACCGGCAGTGCGCGCGGGGGACTAGTTCCCCTTAGCCTGACGGGACAGTATCTCGCATGATTCTGGCGCTATCCATCGGATTGGTTGTTGTCGTCCTGCTTTACGTGCTGGTGATACGTCCGCAGGATCTGCCCTTCGTGGAACCGCATTCTCCCACTGGCCACCTGGATGAGAGGAAGGCGGCCATCTACGAGAATCTGCGCGATGCGAACTTCGAGTTCCTGATGGGCAAGCTCTCACCGGATGACTATCAGGCAACCAAAGCGGACCTGCAGCAGGAACTCAACGCCGTGAACGTGGAGATCCAGACTGTAGCGAGCAAGCTGGACTCCGGAAAGGCAAAGGCTGCGGCGCCCAAATCGTCCAACGCCAAGGCGCAAGCGCCAACATCCACGCCCGCCGTTTCTGAATCTGTAGCCGGAACTCAGCGTTTCGTTTGCGGCAATTGCGGGGCCAGTTTTCCACTTCCTCTGAAGTTCTGTGGCGAGTGCGGAAGTAAGATGGACGAGGCCCGGGCATGAGCATCCTTCGCGCACTTGCAGCCTTGGTTTTCCTAGTGCCACTGCACGCAGCAGTGGATGGCGTGGTGACCAACAAGACCACCGGAACGCCGCAGGCTGGCGCCGAAGTCGCCTTGGTGAAGCTTGCGGAGGACGGCAGCGGATCGATTCTGAAACGGGTGACCACCAGTGCGGATGGACGGTTCGCGTTCCCTGACACACTTACCGGCATCCATGCGCTGGAGACGCAATACGGGGGCGTTCTTTACTCCCAAGTGATCCCGCCGATGCTTCCGCCAAACAACTTGCAGGTTCCGGTGTATGAAGCCACGAGGGACCCTGCGACGGTGACACTTGACCAGCACATCTTCTTCCTGGAGCCGGGGCAGACGCAGATGGTGGTGAGCGAGTCGTTCGTATTGAAGAATGATACGCAGCGCACGTTGCTCGACCCCGCGCGCGGCAGTTTGCGTTTCGCGCTGCCGCCGGAAGCCAAGGGCATTGTGCAGGTGAGTTTCATTGGCCCGGACCAGCGTCCGCGCATGTCAGAGGCGAAGAAGACGAATGAGGCTGACGTCTATCTGGTTGCGGAGGCCATTCCGCCAGGCGAAAGCCGTGTTGATTTGAGTTACGTTGTTCCCTATGAGGGCGGGGCCGGAGTCTTTCGGGCACGAACACTGGCCAAGGACGGGCGCACGCGCGTTGTGGTGGCCCCTGGCGTGACGGTTGAGGGCGAGGGTTTAGTTTCGATGGGGGCCGAGCCGCGGACCAAGGCACAGATCTACAGCCTTTCGGGCAACTCGGCGGAGCTTTCCATTCGCGGCAGCGGGGCAATTGCCGAAGCAACCGACGGACAAGCGGAAGGCGAAAGTCCACGCATCCGCAGTGTTCCGCCATCCGTTTACGACAACCTGCCCCTTCTTGTGAGCGCTGGCGGGCTGGCGCTGCTGTTTGCCTTCCTGCTGCTGTACCGGCGGCCTTCCGCTGTGGATGGGGAACAGGGTCGGCCATGATAGCAGTGGAGGCTCGCCGGGTGACGCGGTTCTTCGGCGTGTACGCGGCACTGCGCAAGGCAAGCTTCACTGTGGAAGCGGGTGCCTGTATGGCGCTGCTGGGTCGCAATGGAGCGGGCAAGACCACCCTCCTTCGGTTGCTTGCGGGTTTGCACGCGCCCAGTGAAGGCAGCCTGATGGTATTTGGCGCGGACCCCACCCGGGCCGAGACACGGCGAGCGATTGGCTTTCTGGGGCACGGGTCAGGCCTCTACGATGAGCTAAGCGCGGAGGAAAACCTGCTGCTTGCCGCACGAGTGGCACGGATCACGGACGCGTCAGAAACCGTACGCCGGTGGCTGGTGCGGGTACAACTGGATCGCGTGGCGGGCAACCGTCCTCATGAGTTTTCACGTGGCATGCGGCAGCGGCTTGCCCTGGCCCGCGTGCTGATTGGCAAGCCCAGGTTGCTGCTGCTGGATGAGCCACTGACGGCGCTCGACGACAGGGCAACGCAGATGGTACGCGGGTTGCTCGAGGAAGCCATCGCCACGGGCGCCACGCTGTTGATGTCAACCCATCACCTTTCTGAGGGCATGCAGCTTGCGTCACAGGTGTTGCTGCTGGACCGAGGCGGCGTGGCTTACTGTGGCGAACGCACACCGGCCATGCTGGCGGACCCCGGCTCTGTCTACACGCTGTGCGGAGAACGCGCATGAGCACCGTGGAAGCCGCCTTGCTGGTAGCAGGCAAGGACCTCCGCATGGAGTTCCGCTCAAAGGATTCTCTGAACGCGGCGGTGGCCTTTTCGATGGCCATGCTGTTGCTGTTCAGCTTCGCGTTCGACCCCGATGCCGAGCAGGCCCGCGACATCGCCGGAGGCTTGCTTTGGCTGATTTTCACCTTCGCGGGAACACTGCTGCTGAACCGCAGCTTTGCCCGCGAGTTGCCGAACGATTGCCTGGAAGCGCTGCTGGCCTCTCCGCTGCCACCGGCGGGAATCCTCTTCGGGAAGGCCATCGCCAACGCCGTGCTGCTGCTGGTGGTAGAGTGCATATCGCTGCCCGTGTTCGGCATCTTTTACAACATCAGCTGGAGCCAGCAATGGCCCATGCTGCTGCTGGTGCTGCTGCTTGCTAGCTGGGGCATGAGTGTGGTGGGTACGGTGTTTGGCGCGCTTACCGTGAACTTGAGGCTGCGCGAGGTGATGCTGCCGGTGCTGGTGTATCCCGTGCTGATTCCCAGCCTGCTGGCGGCTATTCTGCTGAGTGCACACCTCATTGGAGGCCAGCCGATGAACGCAGACATGGAAGCCTGGCTGCGTCTGCTGGTGGGCTTCGATATCATCTTTTCACTGCTCACCGGAGCGATGGCCGGTAAGGTGTTAGTGGGGTAACTCGTATGCGACAGAAGTGGATTATCGCCGCGCTGCTGGTGGCTGCGCTGGTGTTTGCACGGAACCTCTACCAGATCTTTCTGGTGCTACCCGATGACGCGGAGCAGGGCGCCATCTATCGGGTGCTGTTCTTTCATGTGCCCGCGTTGTGGGCGGGAATGATCGCGTTCTTTACGGGCTTCGTGGCGTCAATCGCGTATCTTGTGAAACGGGAACTTCGTTACGATCACCTCTCCGTGGCGTCCATCGAAGTGGGGCTTATGTTCAGCGTAGTGGGCACAGTGATGGGCATGTTGTGGGCGCGTCCGGTGTGGGGTATCTGGTGGACCTGGGATGCCCGGCTTACTTCGATGTTTATCTGCATCCTGCTTTACTTCGGCTACCTGATTTTGCGGCGCGCCGTACCCGAGGCCCGGCAGCGGGCGCAGTTTGCGGCAATCTTTTCGGTCTTCGCCTTCGTGGATATCCCCATCGTGTGGTATTCCATTCGCTGGTGGCGCACGCAGCACCCGCAGCCCATCGTGGGCCAGCCCGGCGCGATTGATCCTTCCATGAAGAACGTGCTCTATACCAACCTCATTCCTATGCTCTGCGTGGCAGCCGTGTTGATTGCCATACGCGTGTATCAAGAGGAGTTGGAGTTTGCGGTGGAGCGTTTGCGGCGGCGGGTAAACGCGGTGGCGTAATCGGCCGGACCGGCGTAACGGGGGCAAAGGAAACACTCAACCATGGACCAAACACAATTTGTTTTTCTTTTCTGGGCCTACTTCGTAGCATGGATGGGCGTGCTTCTCTATGTAGGTTCGCTGGTGATGCGCGAACGCAAACTGCGCCGGCAACTGGACAGTCTGCAAGCGCAACTGAAGGATGGGGAGGACGCCTGAGCGCCCGCGGTGGCGTGGGATAATTGAAGCATGGCAGATGGCAAGAGGCAAATTGTCGCGAGGCTTTTTCGCAGCCATGAAGATGCGGACCGCTTCAACGAGCACGAGATTTCCATGATGGATCCGCAGGAGCGGTTAAACATGGTAAGTGTGTTACGCGATCAGTACTGGGAGATCTACGTTGGAAGCAAACCAGGATTTCATCGAGTTTGTCGAGTGCTTGAACAAGAGGGATGTTGAATACCTATTAATTGGCGCCCACGCTCTTGCTTATCACGGTGTACCTCGATTTACCGGAGATCTTGATATTCTGGTGAGAGTCTCTCCAGAAAACCTCCGCCGAACTCTGGACGCGATTCGCGAGTTCGGCATGCTTCTGGATGCGGCTGACGCGGAGGCGTGGATTCAACCCGGCGAGGTGTTCCAGATGGGAGTGGAGCCAAACCGGATTGTCGTGCTTTCGCGGATTTCTGGAGCTGATTTTGAAGATGCATGGCGCGACCGCGTATCCGCGGAATTCCACGGACAACCAGTGCGGTTATTGTCGAAAGATCACCTAATTGCGAACAAGCGCGCGTCTGGCCGGGCGAAGGATCTTGCAGATGTGAAGCAGCTAGATCAAATGAACAAGCCTTTGAAGCCGTCATCTTATCCCGTGCGTACCATCAAATCTGATCGGAGGAATTCATGAGCATCCGCCTGTTTGCGGCTTTCTTGCTCGCCGCTGTCAGTTGCTTCGGCCAGGCCGTAGAAGTGAAGCAACACGTGCTGGATAACGGCATGAAGATTCTGATTCATGAGGATCACGACGTGCCGAATGTGGCGATGTATTTGTTCTTTTCGGTGGGCAGCCGGAATGAACAGCCCGGAACCACTGGCTTATCTCATTTCTTTGAACACATGATGTTCAATGGCGCAAAGAAGTATGGTCCCAAGCAGTTTGATATTGAACTGGAGAAAGCGGGCGGGCGTAATAATGCCTATACATCTAAAGATGTGACGGTATATACAGACTTCTTGCCGGACACCGCCCTCGAGCTGATGTTCGATATGGAGGCTGACCGGCTAAAGGATCTGGCGCTGCTGCCGGAGATGGTGGCCTCTGAACGCGAGGTGGTCTCCAACGAGCGACGCATGGCCGTAGACAATAGTCCTTTCGGAACCCTGTATGAGCAGGTGAACGCAGTTGCGTATACGGCTCACCCGTATCAATGGCCGGTGATTGGCTGGGCTTCCGATATCGAACAGTGGAAGCGCGAGGAACTGGAGCATCATTACCGAATGGGCTATGCTCCTAATAACTGTACGGTGGTGATTGCTGGCGCGGTGAAGGAAAGCCAAGTACTTCAGCTGGCGAAGAAGTACTTCGAGCCAATTCCCCGGCAAGACCCTCCTCCGCCGGTCCGTACCGTCGAGCCGGCCCAGAACGGCGAGCGTCGCGTTACCGTTTACCGTCGCGCGCAGCTTCCACTGCAGATGATGAGCTGGCACGTGCCCTCCACGAAGCACGCCGATACTCCTGCGCTGAGCGTGCTTAGCGCGCTGCTCTCGCAGGGGCGCAGCAGCCGTCTCTACCGGCGCATGGTGGACGGGGAACTGGCGCTACGCGCAAGTTGCGGGAACAATGAGTCGCTCGACCCCGGACAGTTTATGTGCTTCGTCTCGCCGCGCTCCGGAGTGGAGCCCGAAACTAGTGAGCGCGCGCTGTTCGACGAGATCGAGAAACTCCAAAAGGAAGCGCCACCAGCAACGGAACTCCAGAAGTCAAAGAACCAGTTGCTGGCTGACTACTACCGCGAATTGAAAACCATCGCCAACAAGGCCAACTTCATTGGCAACTTTGAGATTTTCCATGGCGACTGGCGCAAGGTAAATGGCTACGAGGCTTCCATCCAGGCAGTGACCGCGGAAGACGTACAGCGGGTGGCGACGAAGTACCTTTCCCCCCGCAATCGAACGGTGGGTACGCTGATTCCCGAGAAGACCGAGGAGGACGCACAATGAGCACGCGCGCGCTATCTGGCTTCGTCTTGTTTGTGGCGACGGTGCTTGCGTTGCCACTTTTCGCGCAGTTACGCCTGCCTGAGTACACCCGGCAGCAGTTGCCCAATGGTGTGAGTTTGGTGATGATGCCCAAGCGGGATGTGCCGCTGGTAACCCTGCACCTGCAAGTGAAGGGTGGTGGCGAGTCAGACACGGCAACGATGGCTGGCGTTGCGGACATCACGAACGACCTGCTGCTGCGCGGAACCGCAACTCGCAGCGCAAAGGCCATAGCCGATGAAGTGGATTTTCTTGGCGCCAGCATCAGCACCAGATCCGATGCTTCCGCCAATAGCATCACGCTTGAGGTGCTTAGCAAAGATCTCACGCAGGGCGTCCAGATCCTAGCGGATCTTGCGCTGAACTCTACGTTTCCCGAGGACGAGGTAGCCAAGGAACTGGCGCGAGCCCTGGATAGCGCAAAGGCGATGAAGGACAACCCGCGCAGTGCCATTGGTCCCTATGCCGCGCGGTTCTTCTTCGGCAACGCACACCCCTACGGCAACATTGCAGATGAGGAAAGCATCGCCCGCATCCGCCGTGAAGATATCCTGGCTTACTATCAGCGCCAATACGTTGGTGCGAATATGGCAGTGATCGCTGTAGGGGACTTTGACCCGGCGCAGTTGCAAACCGGCTTGAAAGAGTCGTTTTCGAAGGCGAGGGAAGGGAAGGCGCACTCCTGGGCGGAGCCCAAGCCGGGCGCTCGCCCAAAGACGCCCCGCCTGCTGGTGGTGAACGACCCGCAGGCAACCCAAACCTACTTCCAGATTCTGCAGCCGGGGATCAGCGTCACGAACAAAGACCGCGTAGCCATGATGCTGGTGAACACTTTGTTCGGCGGACGGTTCACATCCATGCTGATGGATGCCCTGCGCGTAGATGCGGGGCTTACCTACGGTGTGAACTCGCTGATGCAACAAAGGCGCATGCCGGGTTCACTGGCAATTTCCACCTTCACGGCCAATGAAACCACAGAGAAGGCCATTGACATGGCGCTGGACGTGCTGAGGAAGCTGCGTGCGAAGGGTGTGGACGCGGAGCAGCTTGCCTCCGCGAAGGCCTACGTGAAGGGAGGCACGCCCACCCAACTGGTGGAAACGAACGACCAGCTTGCCGAGCAACTGGCCAGCTTTGAGGTAACCGGGCTTACCCGCGACGAGATCGACCTGCTTTTCGCCCGGATCGACGCAGTTACCGTGGAGGACGCGCGTCGCGTGATCGACACGTATTACCGCGACGATAACCTCACCTTCGTGCTGCTTGGCAAGCGCGAGGCCGTTGATGAACTCGCGAAAAAGTATGCGCCAAACCCCGTGTTCGTGGAGTTACGCGCACCTGGCGTGAAAGTAACCGCAGGCGAGTAGTACCGCTTGCCGGCGCCCTTGGGGTGGCCCCTGGCGGCCGCTCTGAGGGCGTTTCCGTTTACGGGTTCGTGATATCCAGACCTTTTATTCGCACGGCTTCTGATAGGTTGGTAAGGAACACTCCGCCGCGGCGGGGCAATCGAAAGGAAGCAGAGCGATGGCCATCAAGAACCAGTCGACTGACCCCGCCACCTCCATCCTTGGCGGAGGCAAGCACCCCCTGGAATCCTTCTTCTCCCCGTCGAGCGTTGCCCTGATTGGCGCCACTGAGAATGAAGGCACCGTGGGTCGTACGGTGTTCTGGAACCTCATTAGCAACCCATTCGGTGGGATGGTGTTCCCGGTGAATCCTAAGCGCGCAAGCGTGCTGGGCATCAAGGCATACCCTAATGTGGCCGCCGTGCCGGGAGAGGTGGAACTTGCCGTGATCACCACGCCCGCGCCCACCGTGCCGGGGTTGATCCGCGAATGCGTGGACGCTGGCATCCGCAGCGCGATTGTAATATCCGCGGGGTTCAAGGAGATTGGATCCGAAGGCGCCGCGCTTGAACAGAAGGTGCTGCAGGAAGCGAAGCGCGGGAAGATGCGGATTATCGGGCCGAACTGCCTGGGCCTGATGAGCCCGCTCTCCGGGCTGAACGCAACGTTCGCCCACGGAATGGCGTTGCCGGGAAGCGTGGGTTTCATCAGCCAGAGCGGTGCCCTTTGCACTGCGGTGCTCGACTGGAGTGTCACCGAGAAGGTGGGCTTCAGCGCCTTCATCTCCATTGGCTCAATGAGCGATATCGGCTGGGGAGACCTGATCGATTATCTGGGGAATGATCCGCGGACCCGGTCCATTCTCATCTACATGGAAAGTATCGGCGATGCGCGCTCGTTTCTCTCCGCGGCGCGCGAAGTGGCGCTCACCAAGCCAATCATCGTGATTAAGGCTGGCCGCACGGAAGCTGCCGCAAAAGCCGCCGCTTCGCATACTGGCTCGCTGACAGGCAGCGATGAGGTGCTGGACGCAGCGTTCCGGCGTTCGGGCGTGCTGCGCGTGAAGAACATCGCGGACCTGTTCTATATGGCGGAAGTGCTGGCCAAGCAGCCGCGCCCCAAGGGCAACCGGATGGCTGTGATCACCAATGCGGGTGGCCCCGCGGTGCTGGCGGCCGATGCGTTGACGATGAACAACGCCGAACTCGCGATGCTGACTCCGGAAACCGTGGAATCGCTCAATCAATTCCTGCCGCCGGCGTGGAGCCACAACAACCCCGTAGACATCCTCGGAGACGCCAAGGCAGACCGTTATGCGCAGACCCTGGATGTGGTGGCCAAGGACCCCAATGCCGACGGCTTTCTGGTGATCCTCACTCCCCAAGCAATGACGGATGCCACCGGGACGGCCGAACTGCTGCGAAACTACGCCAGACTGAACGGCAAGCCGGTGCTGGCCAGTTGGATGGGCGGCGGCGACGTGGCTAACGGCGTTGCCATCCTGAATGCTGGGGGCATTCCCACTTTCCCCTACCCGGATACCGCGGCACGTGCTTTTGGTTACATGTATCGGTACACGTACAACCTGCGGGGCCTTTACGAAACCCCGGTTAGCGCCAGCCCCAGCGCCGCGGATCTGATCGCGTCGCAGGCAGCGGAAAGGATTCTGACGCAGGCGATCCGCGATGGCCGGCAGATACTCACGGAGTTTGAATCAAAAGAGCTGCTGGCCGCCTATGGACTGCCGGTGGTGCGTACCGTGATTGCGCGCAGCATGGAGGATGCTGTCCGTTGCGCCAATGAAATTGGCTATCCGGTGGTGCTAAAGCTCTACTCGGAAACCATTACCCACAAGAGCGATGTGGGAGGGGTGAAGCTTAACCTTCAGGACGAGCGCGCGGTGCAGGCTGCGTTCGAGGCCATCCAGGAGGGAGTCACCACCAAGGCGGGGGCAGAGCACTTCCAGGGCGTAACGGTGCAGCCGATGGTGAGGCTCGACGGCTACGAACTGATCATCGGGTCGAGCCTGGATCCGCAGTTCGGCCCCGTGCTGCTCTTCGGCGCCGGTGGCACGCTGGTGGAAGTTTTTCGCGATCGCGCGCTGGCACTGCCTCCGCTCACCAGCACTTTGGCCCGCCGCCTGATGGAGCAGACTCGCATCTATACCGCCTTGCAAGGAGTACGCGGGCGGAAGGCTGTGGATTTTGAAGCACTCGAACAACTCCTGGTGCGATTCAGCCGGCTGGTGGCCGAGCAACCGCGCATCAAGGAGATCGACGTGAACCCACTGCTGGTGAGTGAATCGCAGATGGTGGCGCTTGATGCCCGCGTGGTGCTGCATCCGGCAAGCATGCCGGACGAGGACCTCCCTCGCCTTGCCGTCCGGCCATACCCGATGCAATACGTACAGCCGTGGACGGCGCGCAATGGATTGGAACTGCTGCTCCGTCCGATTCGTCCCGAGGATGAGCCCCTGATGGTTGCCATGCACCAAACGCTGAGCGAGCGAACGGTGTACCTGCGCTACCTGCAATTGCTGAAGCTTGACCAGCGCATCGCGCACGAGAGGCTGCAGCGGATCTGCTTCCTCGACTTCAACCGGGAGATGGCAATCGTCGCCGAAGGGAAGAAGAACGATGCGGAGCGCGAGATTCTGGCTGTGGGGCGCTTGCGCAAAGACCCGGCTGCGAACAGCGCCGAGTTTGCTGTGCTGGTGACTGATGCCCACCAAGGCATCGGGCTAGGGACGGAACTGCTGAAGCGGCTTATCCAGATCGCTCGTGACGAGAAGCTTGACTACGTTGCGGCGGAGATCCTGGCTGAAAACTTCGCTATGCAACGCATCTGCGAGAAGCTGGGCTTCAAGCTGAAACGGCAATTGGATGACGATACGGTCACCGCGCTGCTGAAGCTATAGGTCCCGTTGCCGCTGGGTTATTCATTAGCCCTTCCAGGGAATCTCCGCGGTGCGCCACATTGGGCCGAGGCGGTTCTTTGCCACTCTGAGTTCCAGGGTGCGGGGTCTGCCTGTCCGGCGATCGGGAGTGCCTAGGATTAAGCGTATGGATGAGAACGGCGAGAGAGTGCGTGCGCCGGCTGTGGTTTCCGGATAGCCGAACGGATATTCATGGCGCTCGCGCAACTGGTCGATGAACAGTATGCAGCAGCGGGAGCGGCTCACTCTGGGGCGAAGGCGTTGCAGGGCGCGCAAGAGGGCAAAGGATGTTCCTGACGTAGAGCCCGACGTCACAGGCGCGGCCAGTTCAGCTCGTGGAATTAATGCGCTGACTGCATCTACCACCACCAAGTCGACGGCGTTCGAGCAAACCAGAACCTCGATGATGCCGAGGGCCTGTTCGGCATCGGTGGGATGAGATAGCAACAGGTCCTCTCCGTTGACACCAAGTGTCAGCGCGCAGACGGAATCCAGTTGATGCGCCGCATCAATGTATGCCGCCGTGTTCCGCGATGCCTGTGCCCCGGCAATCAAACGCAAAGCAAGCGTGCTCTTGCCCGATTGTTCAGGGCCGAAAAGCTCCACGATATGCCCGCGAGGAAGGCCCTCCAGCCCGATCGCGCGATTGAGTTCCGGGATTCCCGTGGCGATGGCCGGCGCCACGGAGGGCCATTCACAGGACGCCGGATCAATCAGCGACTCCAACCCGATTGCCCTCTCCATGCGTCCGAATATACGGCGGATTTCTGTCCGCTGACGGGTGTCCAGCTCCATAAGCGCCCCTCCGGTGGCGCGCATTCCGGCAGAACCTGCGCTAGCTAGCTAGCTGGCCGTCTGCCTAAGTGTCTGTGGATTAGTCGGGCGGAGGACACAATTCTCTCAGGCAATCGTAGCTGGCGTTCCGTTCCGGCACTGGCATGCTCCAGCACTAAACCAGTTCGGTTCCGGAAGGTTCGACAACGTCGCCCTCGCCGGGGGCGAGGAAGAGATTTCGCTCCAGTTCGTGCTGGCGTGTGTAGAGGTCGAAGTACCGGCCGGCGGCGCTCAACAGTTCCTTGTGGGTACCCCGCTCCACCACCTGACCGTCCTCAACCACCAAAATCTGGTGGGCCCGGCGAATGGTGGAGAGGCGGTGGGCGATGACGAACGTGGTGCGGTCCTTCATTAGCCACTCCAGACCTTCCTGGATGATGGCTTCACTTTCAGAATCGAGGCTCGACGTTGCTTCGTCCAGGATCAGGATTCGCGGATTGGCCAGTATGGCGCGCGCGATAGAGACCCTTTGTTTCTGGCCGCCCGAAAGCTTAACACCTCGCTCGCCCACAATCGTGTCGTAGCCATCGGGAAAAGACTCGGCAAAGGCATCCACCCGGGCAATGCGGCAGGCGGTGAGGAACTCCTCCTCCGTTGTCTGCGGGTTGGCGAAGATAATGTTCTCGCGGACGCTGCCGTCAAACAGAAAGCTATCCTGTAGCACCACTCCAAGTTGCCGCCGGAAGCTATCCAGCCGTACCTGGTGGAGCGGAAGGCCATCCACCAGAATCGACCCTTCCGCCGGGGTATGAAACGCTGCGATCAAGTTGATGAGCGTAGACTTGCCCGAGCCTGAAGATCCGACGAAGGCCGTTACCGTCCCTGGCGCGGCGTTAAACGAGATGCCCCGAATCACGGGCTTGCCGGGTTCATAGGCAAAGTAGACATCGCGAAACTCGACGTGGCCGCGGATTGCGGGCATCTCCAGGGTGCGGATGGGGTCGTCGTCTTCTGGGCGCTCCGCCAGCACTTCCCGGGTGCGGTCCAGTCCCGCAAAGGCTTCCGTAAGCTGCGTGCCGATGCCGACAATCTGAAACACCGGGGCTACCAGAAACGCGATAAAGGCGGTAAACGTAACGAACTCGCCGACGGTGATCTGTCCGGCGGATACCTGGCGCGCACCCAGGAACATCACTGCGGCGCCCACTAAACCCACGATGGCGGTGGAGCCAAAACTCATCGCGGAGATTGCAGTGAGGGAAGCAAAGATGTTGTCCTGCAGCCGCTGAGCGCCCTGAGAGAAGATTTCCGCCTCCCTTGACTCCGCGTGAAAGCCCTTCACCACGCGCACGCCGCTGAGCGATTCGGTGAGGCGCCCGCTGACTTCCGCAAATATCTTGCGGCGCTCCTTGAAGATGGGGCGGATATAGCGGAACGCCTTACTCAGAATGCCGCTGAACAGTACGATGAAGAGCAGGGCGACACCGGTCATCTGCCAGCTAATGCGAAACAGAATCGCCATCGCCAGCACTGCGGTCATCAGTCCGCCCAGGAACTCCACCAGACCAGTTCCGATCAAGTTGCGAAGCCCTTCCACATCCGACATGATGCGCGACACCAGGCTGCCGGTCTTGTTGGCGTTGTAGTAGCCGATGGGCAGGCGGCCCACGTGCTGCTGTACCCGTCGCCGCATCTCAGTGATGAGCCGCTGCGCCTCCTTGGAAAGGAGCTGCGTGAGCGAGAAGGAAGTGGCGCCCTGCAGGACGGTGGCCCCTGCCACTGCGCTGATGAGCGGCACCAGGATACCCAGGTTGCCGCCGATAAGGATGTCGTCCACCAGATACTTGGTGGAGGCTGGCAGCACCAGACCCGATAGCCGGTTGATGACCATCAGCACAAAGCCCAGCGCGAGGAGTTTGCGGCGGGGCCGTACGAGAGCCCAGATGTCTGGCCATAGCTCCCGCAGACGCCCAGCGGAGAAATCGCTGGATTCACTGGTGCGAGGGGCGCCATGGCGGTCGGATGGCAAACTCGTGCTGCGGCTCACTCTTCCATGATGACAGCAGCGCGGGCACGTATGAAGTGGATTCGGGTTTTGACGCTTATTTCAGATAGTGGTGTCTATAATAGAAGGGACGGAGGCGGTTATGGCAGATACCACACTACCGGCGGTTCGCCGTTTCCTGCGGGCTCGCAGCATAGCAATCGTGGGCGTGTCGCGCGATCCGAAACACTTCTCGAGGATGCTCTTCCGCGACCTGCGAAAGCGTGGATTACCGGTGGTGCCGGTGAATCCGCGTGCCAGTGAGATTGAGGGCATTCCTGCCGCAAAGTCAGTGCCGGAAGGTACCGAGGCGGTGCTGGTGATGACACCCGCTGCCGCCACCCTGGCCGTTTGCGAAGATGCTATCGCCGCAGGAGCGGAGAAACTGTGGATGTACCGGGCGATTGGGCATGGAGCCGTGGACCACTCCGCCGCCGAGCGGTGTCGCGAGGCCGGCATGGAGGTGGTGGAAGGCCACTGTCCCTACATGTTCCTGGAAGATACCGCCTGGATCCACCGTTTGCATGGCGGATTGATGAAGCTGACGGGAAAGTATCCCCAACAGTCCCAGACAGAGAATTAGCCCGGAGTTCCTTCGCAAGAACAACTGCGCCGCCGGCCCTGAATTGGGGCTGGCGGCGCAGGGTCGTTTAGGGCGGTCTTAGTAGGAGAACTTGCCTAATTCCACCTTGCCGCGGAACACCCAATAAATCACCACGGTATATGCGATCACGAAGGGCATACCCAGGAAGGCGATGGTGCGCATGATGCCCAGCGTCTTCTGGGAACTCGCGGCATTGTAAATGGTAAGGTTGTAGGCCGGATCGATGCTCGACACGATCAGGTTCGGGAACAGGGCTACACCCAGGAGGAAGTTCAGCGCGACAATCGTGGCGCAGGAACTCAGGAACGCATAGCCTGGCCGGCCCAGATAGATTGCCCGCGGAATGTTGGCAATCGCCAGCACACTCAAAACCGGCACCACCCATGTGATGGGGTAGGCCTTCAGCAGATCCAGCGCTTCAGGATGTGCTACCAGCGTGTACATGGTGGTGAGCATGTACATCACGAGAAAGAAGCCGAAGGTCTTCCACATTAGAGGCTGCAGGCGCTTCTGGAGTTCGCCCTCTGTCTTCAGATAGAGATAGATGGCGCCGTGCATCGCAAAGATCGAAACCACAAAGAGCCCCACGACGAGCGGATACGGGCCGAGCAAGTCAAAGAAGGTGCCTGCATATTCCTTATCGGCGCCGATCTTCAAGCCGTTGATCATGTTTCCGATGGCCACGCCAAACAGCAGGGTCGCTACCAGACTGGCCAGGAAGAATCCGCCATCGAAGAATTTCCTCCACATGGTGATGCCTGCCTTGCTCCGAAACTCGAGCGATACCGCACGGAAAATGAGAGCAAACAGCAGCACCATGAAGGGCAGGTAGAAGCCTGAAAACGCCGTCGCGTACGCTTCCGGGAAAGCCGCGAAGAGGGCGCCACCGAAGGTGACGAGCCATACCTCATTGCCGTCCCACAGCGGGCCGATGGAGTTCATGAAGATGCGACGTTCTTCGTCGGTATCAGCCGAGAAGTGCAGGATACCCACTCCAAGGTCGAAGCCGTCGAGGATGGCGTAACCGGTTAGCAGCACGCCCAGCAGAATGAACCAGAGAATATTGAGATCCATGGCTATTCGTTCCCTCCCTTGCTCTTTCCGGCGGTCATCGAGAAACCCGCTTCCGGGTGAAGTACCTCCGCGGCGGCTTCGAAGAAGCCCTTGCCTGAGCCTCCAGGGCCTTGCGGGCGATTCAGGGGATCCTCCGGGCCCTCCACAATCTTTGCGTTCAGTACGAACACCCACACGGCAAACAACATTGCGTAGATCACCGTGAACATCACAATGGAGATCAGCACCTCCTCAGCGCGCACCGCCTTTGAGACGCTTTGGTCAGTACGAAGAAGCCCATACACGATCCAGGGCTGGCGACCTACCTCCGCGGCAATCCAGCCGGCCTGGTTCGCAATGATCGGGAAGATCACTGAAACGGCAAAGATCTTCAGCAGCCAGCGTGTGTCAAATAATTTCCCGCGCCACCAGTAAAGGCAGCCGAGTAAGGTAAGCCCGATGAGATAGAACCCGATCAAGATCATGATGTGGTAGGTCTGGAAGGGAATTTGCACGGGGGGGATTTCGTTCTGTGGGAACGAGTCCAGTGCACGCACCGGCTGACCCACCAGCGCATCCAGCATGCCGGGAATACCCACGCCGAAATCCACTTGCTTGGTTTCGCTGTTGGGGATTCCGAACAAGTACAGCGTGGCGCTTTCCGAGGTCTTGTAGTGCCCTTCGTAGGCAGCCAGTTTGGCTGGTTGCGTGGTGGCAATCTTCTTCCCCTGCTGGTGCCCTGAGAACAACTGTGTACAGGCGGCGAAGGTACCCAGCACCAGCGCGATCTGAAAGCCGCGAATGGCAATTTCGCGATGGCGGTTACGTAGCAAGTAGTAGGCGGAGATGCTCAGCACCAGGAAGGCGCCCTGGATCCAGGCGCCCAGCAGGACGTGACCGAGGCGATCCATACTGGATGGGTTGAACACCATCGCCCAGAAATCAGTGATCTCCGCTCGAGCGTTGAGTCCCTCGCCCACAATGTGATAGCCCGCCGGAGTCTGCTGCCAGGAGTTGGCCACCACAATCCAGACGGCGGAAAAGGTGGCGCCCAGGGCAACCATGCAGGTGGAAAAGAAATGCATCTTGGGAGATACGCGATCCCAGCCAAACACCAACACAGCCAGAAAACCCGACTCCAGAAAGAACGCGAAGATCCCTTCCGCGGCCAGCGCTGAGCCGAAGATATCGCCCACGTAGCGGGAGTAGGTTGCCCAGTTGGTGCCGAACTGAAACTCCATGACGATGCCACTGGCTACGCCCATCGCGAAGTTCACCGCGAAGATTTTCGTCCAGAAGCGGGTCATCGCCTCGTAGTACTTGTCGCCAGTCCTCAAGTACAGCCCTTCCATGAACACCATAAGCAGACCCAGGCCTATTGAAAAAGGCGGGAAGAGATAGTGAAACATGATGGTGAGGGCAAATTGCAGACGAGATAGAAATAA
>JAHCHD010000093.1 GCA_026129915.1 Bryobacterales bacterium | reverse complement strand
TCATTCGCTGGATCGCCTGCAGGATCTCCTCGTCACTTACCGGCTCGGCGAGTTTCAGGGCCTCCTGCCGGAGCAGGGTTTTCTCGATCACGTTCTCTCGCGACCATTCCCAGAGACGCATCTGCGATTCCACAGGGTCCAGATCCGCCATTGCCTGCTCGAACTGGGGGCGTAATAGGCTCGCTTCCTTGCGGATCGCGCTATCGTCGACAAGTTCACCATTTATCGAAAGGGGCATCAGTTCTCCGTCGTTGGGCGGGCCAGCACGCGCACAGCGTCTCCAACCCGTTGCTCCCTATTCTATGCGCGGCGGGCTAGAACGAAAACCAACCGGGAGCCGGGACGCTGGATATTGGAATATCCAACAACGGATATCGCTGCCACCCAAGGTAGTCGTAGTGCCACCATTCGCTCGGCATTGCTGCGAATCCGTGCTTCTCCATCATGGTGAGCAGATTCTGTCTGCTTACTAACACGCCGGAAGGGAGGTCAATATAGTTGTGGTGGGCCTTTTCCGTGAATTCGTCAAACTCGGTAGGCATGGGCACTCGCTTCCCGTAGTTGTCGAAGAGTCCCACATCCACTGCCGCACCCCGGTTGTGGCGAGAGCCTTTGTCCGGATTCGCCACGAAGTTTTCGTCCGGCATGATCTCCCACATCTTGCGCTGCACCGACAGCGGACGGTAACAGTCATAGATCACAAGTTCCAAGTCGAGCCGTTTCAGGTCCTCCTGCACCCGCACCAGAGCCTCGGCCACTTCCCGGCGCAGCACACATCGCGCCTCCGGGTAGAGCACCTGTTTGGTGAAGTTGTTGGTGGTTGCATAACGAATGTCCATCCGGACTTCCGGCAGGACCTCACGAATGTCAATCAAGTCCTCGGGTTGAGGGCTGGCGCATCCGGCGAGCGCCAAGAACAAGGCCGAGGTCACCACGGCAGAGGCGAGACGCGGAAAACTCAAAGCGAACATCCCCTCAATCATGGCACAGCTCTCTGAGGCGGGTTCGGAGGGTACCGGGCGCTGACGCTTCGGGTGCGGATGGGTGTGGGATGCCGCGGGCGGAACGCGATTGGGGCGGCCGGGTTGGACGGGCTGGACGGGCCGACCGGGGCGGCTGCCGATGCTCAGGGGCACTATGCGTGGTGCCATACATATACTTGTGGGTGTTTCTGCGCGCTCGCCCAGAGTCCCGCGTCCGTATGTCCGTATGTCCGTATGTCCGTATGTCCGTATGTCCGTGAGGAATTTTTTCTGCAGACATCATCCGGTGCAATGCGATGTCGCCTTTTCGTTTCAAGCAGTTAGATGGATTCTGTCGCATGGAGCTTGTGTCCGTGTTGTCCGTACGATACGGACAAGGCTAGCCGAAATTATAAATGGGCTGGTGACGGGCGCGAGTCGCGCATTCACCAGCTGACAGTTTGCAGGTGACAGAGGCACCGGGGGGCGCTGGTACGCAGCGAGATCCGTGGCCAGCTGTTGGCCGTGAAACAGGGATCTCCCTCCGGCGCTGACTTGTTCGTGTGAGTATAGCGGCGGAGAATGACCGATGGCGGGTGGTGTCGGCGGAAGTGATTGATTACAGGAGGGAAACTTTTTTGCAACTGGTGAACGGGGCGCGGACGCTGGGGTGCTGATGGCAGTCTGGGCGCGCCGCTCCGACGCCAAATGACTTGAAGCGAGACCTCGCTGATGCAAGGCAGCTAATCCAGGCCATCAAACACCGCAAGAAAGTAATGAAGCAGGGCGCGTGATTCCGCGCATGCGCAAGTGAGTTTCGCCATCAGAATTTCGCCATCAGGCTCCGTCCCCGACAACCGCTGCCAAACCTAGCAACGACGAGTTGCTTAGTTCGGTCGCCGCGGAAGCGGTCTTGGGCGGTTGTGGTAAAGCACCCTATTCCTGACCTCGATGCCAAGCGCCGTGTTCTCAGGGATCGCCTCCAGTTGATCGAAATACGCGTTCAGGATGGTTAGTCTGGCAGGGTCCCTCGTGGAACGGATCTCCGAAATTGCCCACCGTACAAGTTCCGGGTTGCTTTGTGCGTTCTGGATTGTCAACGCGGAACTAATCGCCCTTACGCGATCTGGATGGCTAGCGGCCACCACCATTTTCTCTTGGCAGAACTGGGCCCGTTCCTCCAACCGCGAGCTGCCAATTCTACGAAGAGCTTTTGTTACGGCAGGCAGCGACCCCAGAGCACCCCTGCTGCAAAGTTCGTTCACGGCCCAGGATCTAACATGCCCGGCGGAAAACCAGTCCCCTTCCTCTTCCAAGACAGCTTCCAGGTAGCGGACGGCATCAGCAGCTTGCGGCAGCATCCTGCGCCGGGCATCGCGCAACGCAATCTGGACCTCGGGCCAAAGATCCTGACGCTCAAAGCTCTCCACCTTGAACGCGGATGGCGTCACTTGTTGCAGGTATTCGACCGCTGCGGCGGTGCCCATGTATCCGATGTGGCGGTACGCGCCGATCCGGATCTCAGTACCCTTGTACGCGCCTCTAAGCACAGAAGGGTGATGAACTCCAGCGAAGTGTGCCATTCCCGCGGTAACCTCTTCACTCCGGCCTTCCGCAATTAGCCGCAAGAACGCGAGGGTTTGCACTTCCTTCGCGGAATCGCGTCGCGAAGCGTCCACCAGATCCCGGAACTGCCGGCACGGCACAGTGCAAGTTGCCTCGGATGTGGCATGGAGGCCGCCCGTCGCTAGGGACAGCAACACCACGACTCGCAGAAGCGACAGCAGGCTCCCGGCGAAGATTCCCTGTCTAGCGGCGTATTTCACTTTTCACCTTCACCGTCGTCCAATCAGCTTCACTTCACACGCAGATACTGCAGCATATTCATTTCGTAAATCACGATCTTTTCCATCGCTGCTTTTCTATACGGAGAACTACGGGGGAGTGCAATCAGTTCCTGAATATAGGCATCCACGCGGGCAGTAGCACTTGGTTGCCGATATTTCTTCAGTTCATGAATTGCCCAGTAGACGAGTCTCGAGTTGTTCGCAGCGTTCTCTACAGTGAGGGCCGATGCAAGTGCTGTTGGCCGATCCGGATGGCTGACTACTACCCACATCCGTTCCCGGCAGTACTCGGCATACTCCGCCGCCTTTGCGGAACTCCTCCTCTTGTACGCGGCGGCAACCTCAGGAAGCAGATCGAGCGCACCGAGGTTACAAAGTTGCTCAGTGGCCCAACCGGTAACTTGCCCATTGGTGCCGTCGTCGCCCGTCCGCGCAAGAAGGGACGCCAAGTACCTTGTCCGCTCGTGGAGATTCGGCAATTGCATCTGTCTCGCGTCGCTAAGCGCGATCTGCGCAGCTGGCCACAAGTATTCACGATCTTCGTCACGGAACTGAGAAGGCGTTATACCTTGAAGAAATCCAAGTGCAGCCGGAGTACCGAGCCGTCCGATGGCATAGAACGCTTCTCTTCGAACAGTATTTTCCTTGTAGAAAGGGGTATCAAAAGGGTCTGCCCGGATGATTTCCTTGGCGTAAGCCATCGCTGTGGTCTCGCCGGGTTTGTTTAGTGCAATGCTGGCGAGGAACTGAAGCGCGGCATCCTGCTTATTTGGATCGTTCGCACTCGCGTCCAGAATACGTGCGAACTGTTTGTAAGCAATGCCTGTATTCGCAAGCCTTCCGGCCGAAAGCGGCAGACACAGCACAAGCAAGACAACGCCTAATCTAGTTATTACAAAGTGCATGTGCAGCACCTCCCTGACCATCCGCGAAACGCGATTCCATACAATATGCATCCATTTCCAACGCATATTTCACCTGGACGTCGGAGTCAAATGTATCATCCCCTTGATATGCAAAGTTGAACTTCAACTGTTCATATGCTTCGGCGTTTCGATCACACACCACCCATTCAGCAGGTAAGTTGAAGTCAAGGACTCAGACTGTATCGACGCCAGACCATTGTATTCTAGAGAACCTCTCCGCCGCGAAGCACAAACCCGCAAACATGAAAATGACAATGCACAGAGCGGAGCGCAGGTATGGACTGCATCGGCTAGGTTGGTCCACTCTTGCAGTGTAGTTGAGTCGAGCACCATCGAACAAGAGTTTCGCAGGTGAAACTCTGGCTAGAAGCCTTCATGACCGTGCGGCATAGGGATCCGATAACGCGGATAACCTCCGTATTGGCGACCTATCCGGCGCAGGCCAAGTTGGGTTCGGACGGGCATACACGAGGAGGGATGTTGCTCACCCTCGTCCCAACTCCTCGACAAATGCGGTGGCCCCCGGGTTAGCCTAGGCCGCCCGGTAGATTAACGCATCATCAATGAAATGCCCACCAACGACGTTCCGGGAAAATCGAATTCGACTCACACCGGGTCCAGTTTGCATTGCCGCCTTCAGTAGGCGAGGCAAATCTGCGTCGGCGTCCAGCAACCCAATGAGTGAAAGTGGCAAGGTTGCCTCGACGCCGAGTTGATCCAAGGCCTTACGGATCATTTCGTAGACAGATCGGGGTCCCGCTTCGCTTACCGCTGTTGAGGCGAACATCAAACGCCACTCATTCAGATCCGGTAGGAACAACCAAAATGCCGCGGCGATAGGAAGTTCGAGTTCATCCAACTTCATCGTCAACGACGCGCCAGCTTCGATCATTTCGTTCGTGAGTTGTTCCTTTACCACTGCGTACTCAGCCATGTTCCAACCCCAATCTTTGGATCAGCTACAGCGTTCAGCATGTCCTGAGCCTTCGCTTCCGACATCGATGGCTCGTACCGCGAAGACTCACTCCAGTCGCGAACCGTGTTCCAGCTAATTTCGAACGCAGTCTCCACATTTGCCCTTCGCTCAAGTTCTGCCTTGACGCCAGAGATTGCGAGCAACTTGTCAAGCCGATGAGAGTAGAAGTCGTTTACCAATGTCTTATCCGGAACCTCATCCTGCCGAAACTGGCGTGCGGCGCACGCCTTTAGTCCGCACTCAACAGCGTAACCGAGCAGGTAGTATGCGGCTGCCCACCGCCGCGCCTGAAGCAGAATCTTGGCGTCTTCGATTCTCGCCTCGGCAAGTAGAATTAGATCCGTCCGGTTCATTTGTCCTGCGGCCAAAAAACTCTAGCGCTCGGTTGCCGTTGACAGCGTTGCCCGGCCTTGGGGATTTCTCCTTCCAGCACCCTAAGTATATGGGATTGCCACGAACCCAAGAGCAGCAACCTGGGGCATCGAAACCGATCCTTCCCGTTTGAGGGTCCGTCGGAAATTCTCGCGTTAGCTTGGGTCGCGACAATCATCGAAGTAGCAGGGCACGGCGTAGCAGGACTCAGCGTCAATGTAGGGCCGGTCGTCGGGTCGGCCTTTTTGTTTTGGTAGTACGACGAGTCCGCATCCGAGATAGCCTCTATTGGATGACCCTAGTCTTCGTCCTTGCTGGCCAGCTTATTCACTACGTTGAGGTCTTCGAGCGTGGTGGTATCGCCAGACACCGTGTTGCTAACGGCCAGCTCGCGCAGCAAGCGGCGCATGATTTTGCCACTCCTGGTCTTGGGCAGGCCTTCGGCAAAGCGAATTTCCTTGGGCTTGGCGAAGCTGCCGATTTCTTTGCCTACCCACTGCCGCAGTTCGTCACCCAGGTGATCGTGATCCCACTCGCCCTGCTTTAGAGTGACGAATGCCACCACAGCCTGACCGGTGAGTTCATCCGGTTTGCCAATTACGGCTGCTTCAGCAACGGCCGGATGCCGCACCAGCGAGGATTCCAGTTCCATGGTGCTAAGCCGGTGCCCGCTGACGTTCATCACGTCATCTACTCGCCCCAGCACCCAGAAGTAGCCGTCCTCATCCCGGCGCGCGGCATCGCCCGTGAAGTAGACTCCAGGGATCCGAGACCAGTAGGCGCTCTCATAGCGCTGCGGGTCTTTCCACAGCGTCCGCGCCATAGCGGGCCAAGGGCGGGAAACAATCAGATAGCCCTCGCCGGGACCCTCAATCGGATTGCCGTCCAGATCCACCAAATCGGCCTGCACGCCTGGCAGCGGACGTGTGGCGGACCGGGCTTCGGGTCGATGGCGCCGGGCAGCGGCGCAATCATGATGGAGCCGGTCTCGGTCTGCCACCAGGTATCCACGATGGGGCAGCGCCCGCCACCAATCACGCGGTGGTACCACTCCCAGGCCGCTGGATTGATGGGCTCGCCCACGCTCCCCAGCAGGCGCAAGCTCGAAAGATCATGCGCTTGCGGGAAGGAATCGCCTTGCCGCAACAGGGCGCGAATGGCGGTTGGCGAGGTGTACAGGATATTCACCTTGTAGCGCTCGACAATCTCCCACCAGCGATCCCACTTTGGATAGTCTGGCGCGCCCTCATAGAGTACGCTCGTGGCGCCCGCCGACAGGGGACCGTAAACGATATAGCTGTGGCCGGTAACCCATCCCACATCCGCCGCGCACCAGTAGGTGTCTTCCTGCTTGAGATCAAACACCCACTTCATGGCCATGGTGTTCTGCAGCAGGTAGCCCGCCGTGGTGTGCAGGATTCCCTTCGGCTTGCCGGTAGTGCCAGAGGTATAAAGGACGTACAAAGGGTGCTCAGCGTCGAGTTCCTCGGCGGGGCAATCAGCGCTGGCTCCCGCAATGAAGTCGTGCCAGTAGACGTCGCGCCCTTCCCTCATGGTGACGGCGGAGCCCGTGCGCTGCAGCACCACCACATGCTTCACCGTCGCGCACCCTTCCTGCATCGCTTCGTCGACGGCATCCTTCAGGCGCACTTCCTTGCCGCGACGCCAGCCGCCATCGGCCGTAATCACGAGTTCGGCTTCCAGGTCGTCAATACGGAAGCGCAGTGCCTCGGCCGAGAACCCACCGAAAACCACACTATGCGTCACGCCCAGGCGGGCGCAGGCCAGCAGGGCAGCGGGCAGCTCGGGCACCATAGGCATGTAGATCACCGCGCGACCACCGGGCTGAATGCCCGCCCGCTTCATGGCGCTGGTGAACTGACACACCATACCGTGCAGATCGCGATAGGTGACATCGCGGGTGTCCCCTGGCTCGCCCACAAAATGAAAAGCCACGCGGTCACCGTTACCGGCCTCGATGTGGCGGTCCAGGCAGTTGTAGCTGGCGTTGATCTTGCCGCCCACAAACCACTTCACGAATGGCGGGTTCCACTCAAACACGTGGTTCCACTTTTCAAACCAGTGCAACTCTTCTTCGGCCAAGTGACCCCAGAAGCCCTCGGGGTCTTCCGCGGCGCGCTGGCAAAGTTGTTCGTATGCGGCATAGCCGGAAACGTTGGCCTGGGACACAAATCCGGCGTCAGGGGGGTACAGTGCTGTCTCTTCCATGGATGATACTTGCTTGTGAGGTGCCGGACTGGCGGTCTGGCCGCTGCCGGGAATCCTTAGGATTTTATCAAATCCGCCCGCGTGGCCTATCAACGACCGAATAGACGCAGCAACGACGTGTTAGTACTTACCGTCGTGTGCAGCACAAGGTTGTGCTCAAGCGGACCACCCAGAATCGGCTGCAGCCGCTGGTAGAAGATCCCCGATTCAATGTTCCAGTCCGGCGCGGGGCGGAACCCAAGTCCGGCGAACGTCCGGTTCTGTTCAAAGTGCGAGGCGCCGGAATTCTTCACACGGAGCATTACCTCGTTGTAGAGGCGCGCATAGCAGGAGTGGCAACTTTCGTTGCTACGCGCCAGCGGAATCCGTCCGCCAAACAAGTAGCGCAGACGGTGCTGCATCCACCCCGCGTCCAAACCCTTGCGCTCGAACTCCGAACCAAAGAAACGTTGTTCGGCGCGGAACCGGTGCTGTAATCGCAGGCGTCCCGCGGGTTGCTGCGCGTTGATTTGCTGATGCGTCCTGTGCTCTGGAAACGACTTCACGTCCCATTCCAGCCCAGCGGGATGTGCCTTGAAGTATGAGTACGCCACCGAAAGGTCGGTGTTTTCGGATAAGGCGTAATTCACACCAGGACGAATCTGCCACTGTTGCCACTCAGAGCGGCTCATCTCCCTCCAACTGCCGTCAAAATGCAATCCCCATCGCCCGGAAATGGGATGGTCCGCAGTATACCCCTGCCATTCCATCCGCTTGTGGAAGGGAGCGGTGGCATCCTGCCCGCAAATGACGGAGGCGGCAACGCACAGCAGCATCACACGAGCGGACCACCCAGCTAAGCGCACCCGGGCAATCGCGGACGGACGGCGCACGGCCCCCTCATTGTTCTGAGGAAGCATCCACGCCATCAGAAATCCCTTGACCCGGCTCAGGCCGGAAACTGTCGTGGTCACGCTGGAACCCACTGGATAAAGATCAATGCGGCACGGTCCGCGGACCGTGCCAGCCACGAACCAATACGCTATCCTCTCAGTGCGAAATACGCAACCATCAGCACCAGAGCAACCGCAATCACGGTGACGATGATGGTAACGAAGATGATGATCTTGCTGGCCGACGACCCGCCCGCGGTTGGCGCATTGCCCATGGGTACCGGAGCACCCGCGGCGGGAGCTGCCGGAGGAGCGCCGCCCATGAGGGGCATGTGCATCGGAGCCGAACTCATGCCTGCGCCGCTCATGCTTGGGCCGCTCACGTGGGGGCCGGACATGCTGGGCCCGGTCATCCCGGATCCGCTCATGCTGGGCCCGCTCATGTGCGGCGCGCTCATGTGTGGCGCGTGCACCTGAGGCGTGGCCATATACGGCCCTTGTACCGTGGGTGCCGAAATGTGTGGGGCGGAAACGCCAGAGGCGCTAATGTTCGGCCCCTGCACGTAGGGTCCGCTTACTCTTGGTCCGGTGACACCCGGGACGGACATCCCGCCGCCTGCCGCGCCACCTGGAGCACCGGGAGTCGCAGCGGCGCCGCCGCCTGGCGCGCCACCGGGTCCTTGCTCCATGGCCAAGCGCAAGTCTTCGCCAGATATCATGCGGGTGTACTCGCCCGGACCCACTGATTCCACGGGTCCCATCGGCGCTTGCGGCGATGCCTCCGACGCGGGCATCTGGAAGAACTGCGTGGCGCCGCCACCTCCGAATCCCGCCCCGTAGGAGGGAACATCCTCTTTGGGAGCCGAGGACTCGAACGGAGAGGGCGTCGACTCAGGCATGCGAGTCGGCCCATCAGAGCCGGAAGCGAGGTCGTCGGATGGCTGTGAAGGCGGTGCGCCGAAGTCGCTGCTGGCGTCGGCTGCCCGGAAGTACTCAGTGAATGTGGGTCCACCGGCCGGCGCGCTGCCCGCAGGTTCGCCGAATGGTGACCCAGAGCCTGGCGAACTTGGCGGCGGCATCATGGCGTCCCCAAATCCGCCACCCATCGGCGACTCGGAAGCGGCGGGCTCCGATGGTGGCATCAGGCCGGCATCCGCAGACCGGAACATCTGGGTGAACTCGCCAGCCGACGGGGGCGCGTCAAATACTGGCGGCTGCTTGGCGGCGCCTGGCGCCGCGGGTGCTTCCGCCGGTGGATTCTGCGCAAGATCCGCGGCAGAAAACATCATGGTGAATTCGCCTGGGGCTTCCTTGGGCGCCGCAGGAGCTGCCGGAGCCGCTGACACTGCCGATTCCGCCTTCTTTGCCAGCACCTCCTGGCGCACTGACTCCAACTCCCCGGGCTGGAAGAACTTCGTGAACTCACCCGGCTCGCTACTGGCGGCTGCAGCTGGTTTCTTGGGTTCGACGACAGGAAGTGGCGCGGATGCGGGAGGTGTCGCGGGCGCTGCTGGCGACGCCGGAGCTGGCGTTTGAGCAGCAGTCGGAACGAAGAACGGCGCGGTGACATCCGCATCTGACGGGCTGGCAAAAAGCTGCGTAAACTCGCCCACGTCCTCCCTGGCCGCCAGCGCTGGTGGAGCCGCTGGTGGAGCGGATGGCGGAGTGGCGGGTGGAGCGGCAGGTGGCTGAGCAGAAGGCGGGCCATCGAGTGGCTCCACCATCACGGGCATCTCGTCCGTGGATACGTACGTCCGTGAGTAGCTGCCGCTTGAGACGGGTGATTTCGGCTTGGCCTCTTCGGAGGGGCTGGGCGCTTCGGCTTCCACGGCCCGGCTTTGTGATTCGCCTTCCTCGCCGGTGCTATCCAGTCCCGTTTGGAACATCAGGGTAAATTCGCCCGGCTCCCCGTCAGTTTTCGTTCCACTGGCTGGGGGCATCGGCGGCAACGCGGGAGTTTCCGGCGGCAACATGAAGCTCGCGGTCTCCTGCAGTTCCGCGGGCTCCTCAATGAAAGGTGCTGCGGTCATCGTCACTTCTGGTTCCGGCTCCGCTGCAGACGCGGAGGCAAACTCTTCCGGCTGGAACATCCGGGTAAACTCACCCGGCGCTTCGCTTGGCTTACTTTCCGACGGCGCAGCCACAGCGGGTGTCGGCGCGGCGGGTGCGCCAGCAACGGGTGGAGGCGGTGCAACAGACGGATCGAGAGCCATGTAGAGCTCAGTAAAGGTGCCTGGGGCCGGTGCCGCGCTCGTGGCTGCTGGTTCCGGATCAGCAACCTGTGCAGGCTGAGTCGCTGGCTCCTCCAGTGTCTTCGGGTCCAGCGCCATATACATTTCCGTAAAGGTTCCACGAACCTTCTCCTGCTGGGGCCTCGGCGCGGCGGGTACCGCGGGCGATGCAACTCCAGGGGATTCAATTGCCGCCGGATCCACTGCCATGTAGAGCTCAGTAAATGCGCCCCGCTCGGGCGCAGGCGACGCGACTGGCTCCGGTTGCGACGGGGTTTGCTCCGCTTGGGTGCTTTTCGGTTCCGGCGTCGGGCGGTTGAGATTTGAACTTCCCACCCAACCCATTCGGCTGGGATCCGCCGCCAGGTACATCTGCGTGAAGGTACCGCCGCCTGGGCCAACCATCGGGATCTCGGGTTCCGGCGGCGGCACTGGCGCCGGGGGTTCTGGAATCGGGGCAGCAGCAACGGGGGCAGGTTGTGCCGGAGCAGGTGAAGGTGCGGGCGGTGTCGGTGCGGGAGCATCCATGGCCGCGCCAAACAGAGCGGTGAACTCACCCATCTCCGCCTCCGCGGCTGTCTCCGGCGTGGCATGGCCTGTAATCGGCGTAACCACCGCCACGGGCAGGACTTCGGGTTTTGACGCCGTAATCACCGGCTGCTCTGAGCAGATCACACACGGCGACAATCCATACACCCCGGACTCCACCCGGAAGTGTCCCTCAGCCAGCCTCTGCTCAATCTCTGAGCTCGGGTACTGCGACGGAAGCTGTCTGCTATCGAAGCCCCCGGTGTACATGTACATTACGACACCGGCGCCAGTGGTTCGGTTTGCTCCTCGCCACTTCTGAATGTCGCCATCTTCAATAAGTTCAGTTCGCGTGTACTTCGATGCCAGGTTCATCACGTGTGGTGCTCCCTCGATTCCCTTAAATGATGTCATCTAAACCCCAGCTCTTCAATGCCTATATCTTGCAAACAGTACGAAACTAGGAAACAACGTCACCTCCCACTTCACCAGGCACCACCTCCATCCGGTTGTCTGCACGCAGGGACTGTCGCTTTTCCGGCGCTTACCCGCGCGGAAGCCTTGGCGCTCCGCGTATATTGGTTAGGAAATCCTCTGTCACGCATCATGAAGTTTTCCAGATCATACTTTCAAACTGTAGCCGCAGTAGCGCTGGCCGTCGCGATCAATGTCAGCTGGGCCCTTGGCCAGGAGACCCCTCCGCAGCCTGCCCCTCCCACACCCGCGGAAGGCGGCGCTTCCGGTGCTGCACCCGCCACCCCGCCGGCAAGCTGGAATGTCAACGAATTGCTTGCCGCCTATGAGCGCAGCACCCAGTTGATGGAAAGCACAGCGATCCTGGTGCCCAACCTCGCGCGGGCTGGTGAGCCTTTGCTCGAAACCGCACGCCAGTCAGTTGCCAACCTCAATGCCAACGGACAACACCGCAACCTGGTATTCGTACATCGACTGGTGGCCAATCTCCGCACTTACCTGCACCTGTTGGATGCACTCGAAAAGCCTTACCCCATGCCCGAGACCGCCGCTCGGCAGATTTCCCAGTTGCGCGACCTGGCCCAGCAGTTTGACGCGCTGCAGTTACACATCATGGAAGCAAGCGAGCAGGCCCTTCGCGGTTCCGACCGTGACAACCTGGCCCGCTACCGAGAGGCGAACCAGAAACTCCCCCGTCCGAATGCAAAATCGCCTCGAGTGGTGTTTCTGGGGGACTCCATCACCGATGGCTGGCGCCTGGAGGAGTATTTCCCCGGCGATGACTTCGTCAATCGAGGCATAAGCGGCCAAACTACCGGCCAAATGCTAGGTCGCTTCAAGCAGGACGTCATCGACGTAAACCCAGCGGCGGTTGTGATCCTGGCTGGCACCAACGACATCGGGCGAGGCGTGCCTCAGGAGATCATAGAGGACAATCTGGCAATGATGTTTGACCTCGCGGATAAGCACCGCATCAAGGTGATTGTGTGCACCTTGCTGCCCGTGAGCGACTACGCTAAGGATCGCGGCGATCGCTTTGTCCAGACTCAGCGCCGCCCTCCTACCCGGATCAAGATGCTGAACGAGTGGATGAAGGTAGCCATCCGCAACCGCCGTTACCGGCTAGTGGACTACCACCTCGTAATGGCGGATGACGCAGGATTTCTGAAGCGGGATTCCTCCGACGACGGCCTGCATCCCAACGCAACCGGCTATCGGGCTATGTCCACCCATGTCTTATCAGCGATCCGCGATGTGGTCCGCGGCAGGTAGCCGCAGCCGGTTACCGCAACGAACGGGCCAGCAATTGACGTCTAATCAAATTATGCGGCGCATCCTCGGAGTTTTGGTTCTGACGTGGCTCACCCTCGGGCTGAGCGCGCAGACGCTCACTGTATCGAAACTGGAGGAGTTTCTCACCTCATCAGTGAAGCTGAAGGCGACGGACAAAGAGGTGGCCGATTACGTGAGCAAGATCAAGCTCACCTCCCAGTTGCCGCCGGACTTCCTGCTGGAAATGAAGGCCCTCGGCGTTGGCCCTCGCACGGAGCAGGCGCTAAAGGCACTCTCGGGAAGATCCACTTCCCTGCCCCCGGCGCCTGATTTGAAGCCGAAGGAGCGAGCCGCACCTCCGTCGCGGCCTGCTCCCACACCTGCTGAGCAGAAGCGACTTCTGGACTGGATGCGCGAATATGCGTCCAATTACGACAAGAACTTGCCGGACTTCATCTGCGTGCAAGTCACCCGACGCTACATGGACCCCACAGGCATGGAGTTATGGCAGAAGCAGGATACCGTAACCACCAAACTCACATACTTCGAAAAGCACGAAAATTATGACGTCGTGATGGTGAACAGCCAGCCCGTGCAGAATGTGTCGTTGAAGGATGTCGGCGGTGCAACCAGCACGGGTGAATTTGGAACAATGTTGCGTGAGATCTTCAGCGCGAAGTCCGAAACCACGTTCCGCTGGCTCCGCTATGGCACCCTGCGGGGGCGTTTGATGCACGTCTTCTTCTACGATGTGGCCCGCGACCGCTCGGAGTGGACCGTGAAGTACCAGGATCTGGAATCTGTAGTCGCCGCGCACGAGGGCCTAATATACGTAGATCACGACACGGAGCTGATCATGCGGATCGCCATGGAAACAAAGGGCATCCCCAGCAGCTACCCGCTCTCGAAGGCCTGGACCACCCTGGACTACGACTTCACACCCATCGGCGACCAGGAATTCGTCCTGCCTCTCCGTGCGGAGGTACGTATGCGCGCGGCCAAATTTCTGAGCCGCAACGAAGTGGAATTCCGCCTGTATCGCAAGTACGGCGCCGACACCACCATCACCTTTGACTCGGACCTGGACGCACTGGACTCTGGCATGATTCAGGAGCAGCCCGCGCCACCTCCAAACCAGGAGTAGTGGCGTAATGTGTTGAATGGAATGGATGCTAAACTATAGATGTCTGCCACATGTGGGGGCGCTCCGGTTTCGACGGGATTGCATCCAGGGTGGTGAGGCGTGCCGGGTTCCGAGCTCCCGTTAAACGATCGGAAAACAACAACTGCCAACACGCAGTACGCATACGCAGCTTAATTAGCCGCGCGCTCCCGGTAGCAGGTCCATGGGCTACCGTAAGAGTGTCATTTTAGTGGACTGGGCTGATCCTCACCGTCTGAGGGGCGTAGGCCAAGATCAATCAGGCTGGACCGTAGGCGCCTTGTCCGTTCTAAGTCGCCGGTCGAGAATTCAGAACGGACTACGCACGTAGTCTCGCTATGTTGGACTTTTTCGGACGTGGGTTCGATTCCCACCGCCTCCACCATCATTCTCTTCCTTCGTTCTAGCCGTTTGTGAAGAGGCTCATTTCTTCGAGTCTCCCAGCTGCTGTCTCCTGGTAGGAACAGTGCCCCCTTTCACCTAAGTAAGCGGCACTTTGCCAGCTTCATAAGGGCCAGCTTCATAAGGGATCGAAGCGTTCACGGCCCACAACGGCGCGAGTTGGCGTGATTTCGATTCTGGGTCGGCTTGCGGAATGCTGGGGTCACTCGCCTTCCAAGCGGCGCTCCAGAACGCCATGGGTAATGCGATCGGTAGCGCATGGCGAAACGAAGAACGGTGTTGTGTGGAAATCGGGCGCAGTTGGCGCGGGTTTCAGACTCGAGGTGAGACTGGCCAAGCTCTTGTGGTCAATCGGTTCACGAGAGATTGGCGTTTCCGATGTCTGCTGCAAGACCGAATGAGCAAGCTCTTCCCTACGGCGAACCACAGAGCTGGCGCTAATGGGACCCAGTGATGAGATGACCAGACTCAACCCGAAAGAGAAGACGATGCTACCTGCTGCGTGCCAGTGGTAGTTGATCAGCGCGAAAGACCCTAGCAGGATGTTCGCAAGAGCTGCAAGCCCAAACAGGGAAATGTGAGACTCCTCCAACCGAGCCTGCACCCAGATGTAGGCTTCCAGAAGGCCGGTGATCACAATCAACAAGGCTACCGCGAAGTACCCGCGCCCCTGGTCTTGGGCAACGGGTCCAAGCAGGGTCAGACAGAGGATCAATCGGAGGAGACCGACCCAACACGTGATTCGGGAGCCAGACCATAGGCGGGCTACCACGCTGAGGATCATCGTGTTGAGAGAAAGTGAGAACAGGATTAGTGCAAGCAAGACCAAGGCGTCGCGATTGGACACCACCACGGTAAAGACAAGCACTGCGTGGACGAGCGTGAGCGCGCCCAGGGAGAGTAGCGAAAGTGAGTGGCCACGCCGAGATAGCGTCATCCCAGAGTTCCTCCATCATCATGGTGAACTGAATCGTTGCCGCCGCCCGAACCCATCTTGCGTGATTCGGCGCATGGTTGAAAGGATTGGTTTTGGGTACCAACCACGCGCTAGTACTCCGGTTAGCCGGTCTCGGATTATTCCGGATAAATCGCTGAGTGGCCAATGAAGGGGAATAGTCGTTCTATACCTGATTCGATTCGCTCTGGAGGGGTTGTCCATTTCCACGAGGTGTAGAACTGGGCAATGTCACTCGGGTAGTCTCATTAGTACTCATGGGCATGGTACTTGGAGGCTCCGTAGCCAACACTTGATCTCTGAGATGCCCTGCCGAGTCCGAATCGCGAGGACTAGAATCTATGTAAGTCATTGATTCTGATATGTTTCTGTGTAACAGCGAGACGACAGCTTGGACTCTCAACGAGAGATTTACGGGCGATTCCTTGGGTTGCTCTATCGATAGAAATGTATTGACTAACGCGACTGACGTCGGTATTCTCCAAATAGCTCCGGTGAGTTCCGGCCCGCGAAAAACGGGCCGTATGGGACTCACAATGCGGGAGCTATCTCTTCTCTCCAGATTCGGCCATCTTTTTTGATGCGCCGATGGCTTGGCTTAGCGGGCCAAGGTCTTTTCTCCGAAAGTCCGACTCCATCTCTACTGCGCCAGACGCCCCCATTCACTGACAGCAAAGAGCCAAACCGCTCTTTGTGCTGCCCCCCTGTCCTTGATGGGATAGCTGTCGCACAAGAAATGGATCTCCCGCTAAGCCAAGCCAATACCGAACGCAACCGCGGGCGAACTCTCACCTCGTAAACAGCCAAACAAGAGCTGGCACGTAAGTCATGAGACCAGTAAACACTCAGGGACGATGCGCAATGGTCATTGGAGCGCAGGATCCACTCGGCGTCTACCTCTGCAGGGAACTGCAAAGACACCGCGCCGTGGTGCATGCCGTGTTCCACGACTCACCGCAACTAGCGCGGCACGCATACGAAATCGCGGGTATGCAGTTGTTGCAAGAAGAGGCGCCGGTGGTGGAGCATTCTGTGGCTGACACGAACCACGATCTCCTGGGTAGCCTCATGATGGAGACATTGCCGGATGAGATCTATTGGGTGAATGACCCGCCGGAAATGCTGCATGTCTCAAGCGCCGATAGTCAATGGGCGGACAGACGGGTACAGAAGGCCTCCAGCATTCTCGAAAGCTATCGCGAGTATTGTGTTCATCGCGGGGCCAGCGTTCCCCTGGTTCATACGGTTCAGGGCTGGCCGGCAGGGTTCGGGTCGGGTCCTTCATGGAGTGGCCGACGAGCCAAGCAAAAGACCATCGCCAGCATTGGTTCAAGTGCCCAATCCCTGGTGCGGACCGTTTGCCGCGGGTATCGGGAGAAGCATCAGTTATGGGTATCAAATGTGGCGCTTTCCTTGAACGAATCGCCGCTTGACGGCGCCCCAAGTACACTGCGGAAGATCGTTCGAGCAGCCATTCGCGCGTGCGCGGGGCTTCCAGCCGCCCTGTGTCTTGGCGATCCCGATGAAGTGGGAGATTGGGGATTCACTGGAGATTACGCCACAGCAATTCGATTGATCGCGCAACAGGATGCCCCTAACGACTTCTACGTGGCGACGGGAAACATCCTCTCACTTCGCCAGGTATTGGAATCCGTGTTCGGTCGCTTCGGTTTGTGCTGGGAGGATCACTGCGAGCTAGACCCCGCAAAGAGTCTCCCCGCCTTGCCGGATGACCACCTGAGGTCCGTAGTCAGGTTCCAGGAGGCGGCCGGCTGGCAGCCAGGCACTTCGTTTGAGGATCTGGTGGAAATGCTGATTCAGACGGAGCAGGCGGAGGTTGCAGCGGAAGTCCTTTCCTGTCACGGCGCGTCCATAGATCCTGGTTCATCGACCATCAGAACGCATGCGGACCTAGGTACCGCAGTAGACACAGTCGCGGATGGGACCATAAGCGCATCGGCACAGGGTGACTTCAGGGAGAACCAATTGATCTCGGGAGTGCAGCCGCAGGTTCCGTTGGCGCCGCTTCTGAGCCTTGCGTCTACACGTGTCGAATCAGAATTGCCAATCGGGCATTCTCCCCATCAAGCTACCGCGGCAATCGCAAACAGAGAATCTTCGGAGAACTGCGACGTCGAGTCGCTGCCGCCAGCGCCAGAAATCGTTCCTGGCAGATTGCTAATTCGGTCTGCTGATGCCAACCCTGTGCGGCGTGTCGCGGTGCTGGGGCACAGAGGAATGATTGGATCAGCGATTGTCCGGCGGCTGTTCCGCGAGCGCAACACCGAGCTTTGCCTTCATCCGACTAGGGGGTTTGATCTCACGAGTTCCACTCAAGTGGAACAGTTTATTGAGGACCAACGACCCGCAGAACTCTACCTGGCTGCAGGCCGAGTGGCCGGTGACCGAACGCGATGCCGGCTGATGGCCGATTTCTTGCGAGAGAACCTGCAGATCACTCTGAATGTGCTGGATGCTTGCGCTCGGTTTGGCGTGGAAAAGGTGATGCTCTTCAATCCGGAATCACTCGCTTCGGAAGGCAGGGATGCCGGCCTACTGAGAGAAACTGCTTGTCTGAAGCAGGCGGCGGAAGCCTATCGCCATCAGTTCGGCATCCCCGTGATCAACGTGTTTCCTTCGCCGGTATATGGGGCAGCAGGCCGACTCGCGGACGACTCGCTTTCTCCGGTACTGGCTACGGTGTCGCGGATGCTACAGGCCATCCGCCAGGAAGCTGCTTTCGTGACGCTTGCTGGTAACCAGTATGATCTGCTGGATGTACTGGACTCCGATAGTCTCGCCGATGCAGCTATCTTCTTGATGCAACGTTGCCGTTTTGAATCTGTGAGCGTTGTCGCACCATGGCGTACAGACCGCGGCACAGTGGCAAGCACACTTGCACGCCTCCTTGGCTTTCGCGGTGAGGTGGTCTTCGATGGCCGCCGACCAGGATCTGCCCGCTGGCAAGGCCCACCTATGAGTGCTATCGACCTTGGCTGGCGGTTTCCGCAGGAGGCTGCGGATTCCCTTCGCTGGATGGCCAACAGTTACCGTGTCCAGTATCTTGAGGGGAAAATGATTGCCTAGCGGGTTCTGGCATCCACAGTGTCGTGGTTCCTGCCTGAAATGTCCTACCATTATGAGGTTGAGTACCTTGTTGAAGAAGAGTCCCCATGTCTTTCTGGATCGCGCTGGCGAGCAGCGCATTCTGCGGGTGGCTTGCTTGTTGGCTTGCCATTCGTCTGGCTCTCCATAGGACAGGCCCCGCAAAATCATTATGTGAAATTCCTTCGGCGATGAGCCGCATCGACTTTTCATCAGGATGGGCCCTGGCGGCTGGCCTTAGTGTTGGCCTTCTGCTTGCTCCTGTGCGGGCGGGCATCTTCGCATTACCCGCGCAAGACTGGTGGCCTGGTGTCTGTCTTGCCGTCGGCGCTGGTACTGTTGTCGCTTACGGTTCGCACTGGGTTGTTTCGCGCTGGCTGGATGCGGCTGTTCTCACATCGTGCGAGGGCGTCCTGCCCGCAACCTTGGTCGCCTTGACATTCGGTTGCGTCCTGGCGGTCACTCAAAATGTCAGCGCCATTTCGTTAACCAGTCTGCTGCTGGCGACCGTGCTTGTAGGAGCCCTCATTTGGATGCTGGCGGTCGATGGGAGTGCAAAGTCAACTTCCTTTCCACTGCTTGGAGCGACTTTCTCGTTCGGGCTAGCGCAGTTGATCACCGGTGCTGGTGAAGCACCAATGGCCGCGCCAGTAGTCGCAGGCGCCATCGTGGCAACCACGCTGCCGCAACCGACCGCGCGTGTTCGGCCGATTCCTTTTTGGTCTCAGTCCGCGGTGGTCCTGTTCATTGGCAGTGAAGCCGCTTTGCAGGGTGCGTGGGTTGCCCTTGCCCTTGCGGCGATCACAGCCGTGGGGCTAAGTCTTCTCTTGTGGTCGTTTGGATTTGTTCGAAGGTCACAATCAATGCCGGTCTGGAGTTACTGGGTAAGTGCGGGTCTCGTTCTCGGTAGCGCGAGCGTTGCCGCTGCTCTTCATGGCGCCAACACTCCACTGGCGCTGGGTCTTGGTTTGTCGGTTCTGGCTGCCGTAGCGTTACTCTGCATCGCCGCCGCCCGCGACCTTGTGGCTGCTCCGTCGCTGGCCAGTGCCCCGGCTGCGCGAAGGGCTGGTGTTTCGCAGGCCTGGTCCCGAAAGCAACTGGCCCGAGAAATCGAGAGTGCGAATAGCTGCCAGAAGTTATGGCATCTAGTGCGACGCTCCCACTCCTCCACGGGTTTGGTTTCGGTGAAGTGGCAGCTTCCCGGGTTGTGTTTTGAGACTTCCTCTCAGGAACCGGACCCTGAGAAGCAATGGACGATCAGCATTCCGTTAGCGCCTTCAGCCTGGATTGAGGCAGCATGGGACCCTTCTCTGAAGGGCAGTCTCAGTGAAGCAACCAGCTATCTGAAGCCAATCGCCGAGCGTGCGTCGACGCTAACCTACCAACACATTGAAACCTTGTTTGACGATTGCGTCGATTCCGACGAAGCAGTTTGAACCGAAGACGCCAGCAATCTTTGACTGGCTTCTATCTGGTCCAGAGTTCTGAGGACGACGGTCTCTCTTCACTTCCTACATTCTGAAGCAGAGCGCGCGGATCGCTGGCGTCAGGTAGCTCAATTGAGCGGAACGACGATTGCCTCAATAGCCAGTACGATCCTTCTTCTAAACTGTGCTCTTTTCGCCCTGCGCACCATTTTACTGGCAGTTCACTTCCTGTCTTGACGGCTTCAGATGCCATTAGGACAGGCACTTCTTGAAATTGGAGACTACAAATGCTGTTCAAACAAAAGCCAATCTGCGCCGTTCCCGCCCCGCATGACGCATCGCGTTTGGTGGTTTCGTACCAGTCAAAGGCGGCGTGCCCGCATTGTGGGAACTACAGTTCAAGACGCATCCACCGCAATTTGCTCGAACGAATTTGGACCTATTGCACCAATGAAGTTCCCTTCACCTGCGGTGTTTGCCAGAGCAAGTATCTTTCGGGCGCTATCGAGTTTTCGTTCGACAAGTCCAGCACCGCTACCTCGGGACTTATGGGCCTGCACAAGGCACTAGGTCCAATTCTCCCCCTCGACATACGCGAATCACAAAGACCCGTGCAAGAACTACGGACCAGCCGGCCCCGCATCGTGACGCACTTACAAGGTCTGCAGCAAGGGGAGGGATAGTTATAGCGGCCCACGATCGATAGATGCCGTACGTTTCAAGCCCCTCCCATTCCCCACTCTCGCGTGGGACAGGGTGTGCGCCGATTGCCACTCTGCGTCAACAGTCCGGTCTGCTGGCGCGATGAACAGAAATTAG
>JAHCHD010000092.1 GCA_026129915.1 Bryobacterales bacterium | reverse complement strand
GGGCACCGTGCCAACGCTCTCCAAGGGAAACATGTCGAAGTACTTGGATGGCGCAATGAACGGGCAGTGCGGGCGATAGAAGCCCGCTGCCAGGAAGAAGGGTTCATTCTGCTGCTTCTCCATCAGTCCGATGGTTTCTTGGGCTACCTTGCCGTCGGTGTGTTCTTCGTCCTTGGCAGGCGAAGCGTAGTAGCTAAGCGACGAGCCGATACCACGCTGGGGCGTGTAGTTCGTGAGCAGGTGCTCTTCTTCTTTGTCGATGCCTTTGGGGTTCACCACCTGGTTCCAGCTGGCCTTGTCGTCAAGGCCATCAGTCCCAATGTCGCCCGGGTTGCCGTAATGGTAGATCTTTCCCACACGGGCTGAGAAATAGCCGTTCTGGTGAAAGTGCTGCGACATGGTAACCACGTTCGGTACCGTCGAGCGGAAGTGGCTCTGATTCTGGTAGACCTTGGTGGCATCGGGCGACAAGCCCGTCATCATGGAGGTCCGAGATGGACCGCAGAGGGGTAGCTGGCAGTAGGCACGGTCAAAGCGAACGCCATCGGCGGCGATGCGGTCGATGTTGGGCGTCTTCACAAGAGGGTGCCCGTAGCAGCCGAGATTGTTATTCAGATCATCGGTGGCGATGAAGAGCACGTTGCGCCGCTGGGTGCGCTGCGCCTGAACGAATGGGGCGCCGGCCAGCAAACCAAGGGCAGACCGACGGGTTATCACAGACATAAGAACTCCTGCGGCACGGATGACATGGGATTGCCTAAGAGTGATATCAGATGCTGCCGTGCAGGCGCAATGCGTCTGCCGTTAGATTCGCCGAAATGGCACCCCGAAAATACCTGCGCAATTGCGCCGCCATGCGCGAAACGGGTAACCATCAATGCCCCGTGCCCGAGGCAGACCAATTGCGCAGCAGGGCACTTCTGCTGCGGCGGCACAGGCTTCTGCTCCTCGCTCTCACGATGGTTGCCTCAGCTTCGCTGAAGGTATCTACAGCATGATTACCCTGCACCTGCTTCGCGGCCTGATGCCGTGCTTGGCGATCCTTCTTTCGGCCATCAGCGAACGGCGGATGATTCCGCCATAACAAGCAGACCCCACTCGCGCGCATCCCCTGGATGGGAACACGAGTCGACGGCTACGACGATTCCGTGGATCGCATTAGGGCGATCCTGTTCGCCATCGTAAAGGCAGGTTGACCTATCCAGGAACTGATCCTTTCCGTGCGTCTTAGCCCAGCCCCGTCGCCACCCGGCGTTCGGCCAAAATCGTTCGCAGGCGGGCGGCCATCTGCTGCTGGATGGCCTTGTGCGCACCGTCTTCGCGAGCAACATTGCGCATCTCACGCGGGTCAGTGACGTAGTCGTAGAACTCCTCTCCTTCGCGGGCATCATCCCACATGCTGTAGCGGTAGCGCTCGTTGCGAATCGAGTGCCCATGAACCCAGCGCTGCGGATTGCCGCGGCGAACCTGCGTGATGGCTGGGCGGTCCCATGGTGCGCGCGGGTCGCGGAGCAGCGGTTCGAGCGACTTGCCATGCAGGTGGCTCGGCAGGGTGAGCCCGCAGAGCGAGGCCACCGTAGGGTAGATATCGAGCGCCTCCACAGTCCGCGGGCAGCCCTTGCCTTTAGACTCGACGCCTGCGCCACCAATGATCATCGGGTGCCGCGCGGAGGGCTCCCACAAGGACTGCTTCATCCACTGCCCATGCTCGCCGAGGTTGTAGCCATGGTCGCTCCAGAAGACGATCGTCGTGCGCTCCGCAATCCCGAGCCGGTGGACAGCTCTCAGGAGGCGGCCGACGTTGGCATCAACGAAGGCAATCGAAGCGTAGTAGGCACGCCGCACTTCACGCATTTGGTGGTCGTTTAGTCCCCAGTTTGGAGGATCGGTGAAATAGGCCCACTTGGGGGCGATCTCGAGTTCCACCGGATGGAAAGGTACGGTACCCACACTCTCCAGTGGGAACATATCGAAGTACTTCGTCGGCGCAATGAACGGGCAGTGCGGACGATAGAAGCCCGCCGCCAGGAAAAACGGCTCATCACGATGCTTGTCCATCAAGGCGATGGTCTCCTCGGCTACCATGCCATCCGTATGCTCTTCGTCTTTAGCAGGCGAGGCGTAGAAGCTTAGTGACGAGCCGATCCCGCGGGTGGGCGTGTAGTTCGTCAGGAGGTGTTCTTCTTCCTTGTCGATGCCCTTCGGATTCACCACATGGTTCCAACTCACCTTGTCATCGAGTCCATCAGTTCCAATCTGGCCAGGATTGCCATAGTGGTAGATTTTCCCTACCCGCCCCGCGAAATACCCATTCTGATGAAAGTGCTGGGACATCGTCACCACGTTAGGTACGGTGGTGCGAAAGTGCGTCTGCAGTTCGTAGATTCGCGTGGCGTCAGGGGCAAGACCCGTCATCAGGGAGGTACGCGAGGGGCTGCAGAGGGGAAGCTGGCAATACGCGCGGTCAAACCGGACGCCACTGGCGGCGATCTGGTCGATGTTGGGCGTCTTCACCAGCGGATGGCCATAGCAGCCCAGGTCGTTGTTCAGATCATCCGTGGAAATGAAGAGCACGTTGCGCCGCTGGGTGCGTTGCGACTGAATGAACGGAGCACCAGCCAGCAAACCAAGGGCAGACCGTCGGGTGATCAAAGACATAAGGACTCCTGTGGAATGGATGAGATGGGATTGCCTACGAGTGATACCAGATATCGCCGAGCAAGCGCAATGCGCCTGCTCGTGGGTTCGCCGATACTGCACCCCGAAAATACCTGCGCGATTGCACCGCCATGCGCGAAACTGGTAGCCAGCAATGCGGCGCACCCGAGGCAGTCTTTATTACGTAGCGGGGTATCTCTACTTTGGCGGAGCAGGCTTTCTGCTTTTCCCGTCCGCGGTGCTGTCGCTCTTCTTCGCAGAAGGCATTTACAGCATGGTTACCCTGCGGCTGCTTGGCGGCGTGATGCTGGGGCTTGCAATCTTGATTTCGGCCATCATCGAACAGTCGATGATTCCCATGTACCGGCAGACCCTGTTCGCGCGCGTTCCTGTGATAGGAACCCTAGCTTACGTCTACTATGATTCTCTTGACCGTATGTGGGCGATCCTGCTTGGCATCGTGGTGGCAGGCTGGCTCGCCACACTCATTTGCTACTGGCAGGATCTGCGGGAGGTAGACCCCGCCACGGGCCATAAATCCTCGGAGGCTCCCTCGCCATGAGAACTGGAAGCGGTGTGCTGCTGAACCTCGCTGCGCTGGTAGTAATCATGGCCGGCTTGCGCGCCGCCGAAACCGTAGTGGTGCCTATTCTGGTAGCCGTATTTCTGGCCGTCATAAGTTTTCCGCTGGTGGACTGGTTGTGCTCAAGGCGCGTCCCTTTGGTGATTGCCGTCACCATCGTATTGATGACCGCTGTGCTGATGTTGGGCGGATTGGGGCTGGTGGTGAGCCAAAGCGTGCAAAGCTTCACCGACAACCTGCCAGGTTATGAATCTAAGCTCACTGCGCAGGTGAGTTCCTTGCGCGACTGGCTGCGCGATACGGGCTTTGATGGCCCGCTTCCTTCCGCCGGCGAAATCGTCGACACTTCGTCGATTCTGAGCGCCACCGGCAAGCTGGTTACCGGCCTTGGGTTGCTGCTCACTAACACGGTGCTGATCCTGTTGTGTTACGTCTTCCTGTTACTGGAGGCGAATAGCCTGCCGATGCGCCTGCGCAAGGCCTTCGGAGGTGGCAGCAGCACGATTCGTGACCTTTCGCTGATGGCTGCCAAGATGAAGCACTACCTGGCGCTGAAGGCCTTACTAAGCATCGGCACGGGCGTCCCCGTTTGGTTGTTTCTTTGGGTGATGGGCGTGGACTACCCGGTGCTTTGGGGTTTGCTTGCGTTTCTGCTCAATTTCATTCCGAATATCGGTTCGGTGATTGCCGCTGTGCCGCCCTCGCTGCTGGCCCTGGTGCAGTTTGGCCCCGTAACCGCACTGGTGGTGGCGGGGTTCTTCATCCTGGTAAACACGGTTTTGGGGAACATCGTGGAACCTCGTGTGATGGGCGAGGGGTTGGGGCTCTCCACATTCATCGTGTTCGTAGCCTTGGTGTTCTGGGGATGGGCGTTGGGGACGGTTGGGATGTTCCTGGCGGTGCCGCTCACCATCATGGTGCAGATCGTACTTGCCAGCGGTCACCAGACCCGCCGCTTCGCGATATTGCTGGGAGGTGACCTTGACAAGGATCCGGACCTCCGCGAAGCCGACATCCCCCAAGTGGCCGAAGCTACCGAGCCAAAGCCTTCGTCCGGCGCATAAGAAGCCACAGCCCCATGGCCATCAGCAGTAGCGCGGTCCATTGCGCGGTGGATAGCACCCAACCAAACGGGCTGGCGGCGTCATGCGCCCGAAAGAACTCTACCGCAAATCTGCCGGCGGAGGAGAGCAGCAGAAACAATCCCAGGATGCGGCCAGGCTGCGTCAGCCGTCCGAACATGGTCCAAAGAACCAGAAAGACGACGAGTTCCGTGGCGGCCTCATAGAGTTGCGTGGGATGCAGCGGCACGCCCAGCGGGACGTTCGAAAAGTCGCGCACCGCCGCATTCGTATAGGTGACTGCCCACGGCCGCTCGCACGCTTCTCCGAAGCAACAACCGCCGAAGAAGCAGCCCATGCGACCAAGCGCGTGGCCGATGGCAAGTCCAGGCGCAAGGCAATCAGCGGCCTCGGCAATATCCATCTTGTGTTTTCGCAGATACCAGACGAAGAAAAGCAGCCCCGCGATGACACCCCCGTAGAAGATGCCCGCCGACTGCAGCATGTTCAGCGAAATGAGTTGCTCTGGATTGCGAGCGTAGTAGCTGAAATCCTGGATGATGAGAGCCAGTTTGGCTCCCGCCAACCCCACCAGCGCGGTGTACAGCGCGGCGCCCACCACAAACTCGGAATCCAGCCCGCGCCGGTTGGCGAGCGTCTTGGTAACCAGCATGCCAGCCAGAAACCCAAACGCCACAAACAGCCCATAGGTGGGAAGGAAGAAATTGCCGAATTCGAGAAGTTTAGGATGCATGGCCAGGTGGAATCGTTAGGACGCGGGCGATGGGTTTTTCCGCCATAGGTCAATCAACAGCAAGGCTGTGCCCACGCAGATGGTGGAATCCGCTACGTTGAACGTATACCAGTGCCAGCTACCGATGAAAAAGTCGAGGAAGTCGACAACATTGCCGTGCGCAAGGCGGTCGTGGATGTTGCCCGCTGCTCCGCCGAGGATGAGTGCCAGACCGGTGCGCAACATCGCGCCTCCGTACTCCCGGGTGGCTGCCACATTCCATACCAGATAGACGAGGGCCATTACCGCGACCGAGGAAACCCCCACTAGCACGGTGGCGCGTAGCCAGGGCGTTGCCTCAGATAGCATCCCAAACGCAGCGCCGCTGTTGCGCACGTGGACCAAGTGAAAGAACCCGGGGATGACGACAATTTGGTCAAAGTGATCGAGGGTCCGGAGCACCCACAGCTTCGACGCCTGATCCGCCAGGTAAATGAAGCCGGCTAAGGCAAATAACCAAAGCCGAACTCGGCTGACGGAGGAGGAAACAAGAACCACTGATTGTGACTTGGCGATCTGCAACTTACTATTATCGGGGATTCCCGTGGGCTTCTGCCGGTTTCGTGCGCAGACCGGCCGCGAGTTACCGCGGCATTTCCGCAGGGTTTCCCCGCGCGGCCGCAATCTCCGCCGCATCGCGCCTTCGCTTCTCCTCCTCAAAGATGTGCTGCACTGACGGACGCATCAGCACGATGAGGGTAAAGATGCCAAGGATCGTACCAAATGGCATGTTCAGGCAATTGAGAATCGAAACCACGAAGCAATAGGTGTGCCCACGCCGCTGATCCAAGAATCGCGCCAGCAGAAACTGCAGCACGGTAGACGCGAGCAGAAGCACAATCACCAGGGAACCAATCACCCCCATCATGGCACCGGCAATGCGCTCATCCGAGCCCCCGCCAAACACCCCGCCCAATGCAATCGCGCCACTTAGAAAGAGGACAACGCCGATGGCGACCAACAGGCCTAAGGCGTGAAATGCAGCATAGATGTAGTTCGCGATCACCAGATAGCGCAGGTGCTCGTCGTCCATCCGTCGCTGCGCAGCAGGATCGATGAGAGGGATCGTAGACATGCAGACCTCCCTAACCAGAATTTCATATGGGGATACGGGCGACAAGCCGAACTGTTCGAAGAATTCCAACGTGTCTCTGTCGCTTGCGTCAACGAGCGGCTAGCAACTCATCGGTGTCTTGGTGTTGCAACGTTTCTGCTATTCTGCCATTCTGCTATTCTGCTAACAGAAGGAGGAATGGTAGAATGAGCCTGAATATTAAGAACCCAGAGGCGCAGGCATTGGCCACTCAGCTGTCATCGCTAACGGGCGAAAGTCTGACTACCGCGGTGATTGTTGCCCTAAGGGAACGGCTTACTAACCAACAGCGCCAGCGCGGGGCGGAAGGTAAGTCAGAACGGATCATGCAGATGGCAAAGAAATTTGCAGCCGGAATGACGCCGGGATCCCGGAGCGAGGATCATGCCAACTTCCTCTTTGGGGAGGATGGTTTGCCGCGATGATCGTTGATACTTCCGCGTTGCTGGCCATTTTGTTGCTGGAGCCTGAAGCTGAACTGTTCACTGAGGTGATTGAACGCGCCGAAGTCATCCGGATGTCGGTTGCGAGTTACCTGGAGACAGCGGTTTATGTAGACCGGCGCGGCGACGAAGTGCGACGGGCGATGCTGGACACGTTCATAGAGGAACTTGGCGTGCGGTTGGAACCGGTCACGGTCGAGCAGATCCGGCACGCACGAGAGGCGTTCCTGTTATTTGGAAAGGGGCGACACCCCGCCGCCTTGAACTATGGGGATTGCTTCACGTATGCGCTCGCGCGCGCCTACCGGGAGCCGGTGTTGTACAAGGGGAATGACTTTTCTCAGACCGACCTCGTCGCCGCGGTGCCCTGATGGGCAACACGCGGACAGTCGATGTTGCAGCAACAGGCAGTTGTTGCAGCCACTCAGCGTCAAGCTGGAAACTACAAACAAGAACGCCCGGGCGGGCCTTTCGGCTGCCGCCCGGGCGTTGTTTGTCTTGGTTGTTGATTTCCGCTATTCCACGTCGCCCAAATCGTCGGGAATCTCTTCATTAAGAGAACCCGCCGTGTAGAAGGAGCGCGCTTCTTCGTCGTAGCCAGGGATGCCTTCGAGCAAGCCTGGTTCTGGAATCTCGGGCTCTTCGAGTTCCTCGCCCGCGATGCGGATGTTGCGGTAGTATTCGAGACCCGTTCCGGCTGGGATCAGCCGGCCCATGATGACGTTTTCCTTCAATCCGCGCAGGTAGTCCACCTTGCCGTTGATGGCGGCTTCGGTGAGTACACGCGTGGTTTCCTGGAAGCTCGCGGCGGAGATGAAGCTCTCTGTGGAAAGCGACGCCTTCGTGATACCCAGCAGCAAGGGGGTACCCAGTGCTGGCTTCAAGCTCTCCGCCATCGCGCGGTCGTTCTCCTCGCGGAACTTGAAGCGGTCAACCACTTCATCCGGCAGGAAGTCTGTATCGCCGATATCGTCGATCTTCACCCAGCGCATCATCTGGCGAACGATGGTTTCGAGGTGCTTATCGTTGATATTCACACCCTGCAGGCGGTAGACCTCCTGCACCTCGTTCACAAGATAACGCTGCAACTGCGTCTCGCCCAGCACGCTAAGAATATCGTGCGGGTTGAGCGGGCCATCCATCAAAGGATCGCCAGCCTTTACGCGCTCGCCGTCCTGTACGTTGATATGCACGCCACGCGGGAATACATACTCGCGCTCGTCCCCGTTATCACCCACCACCGACAAACGCCGCTGGCCCTTGAGGATTTCGCCGAAGCGCACAATGCCATTGATCTCCGCAATGATGGCGGTCTCGCGAGGCTTGCGTGCCTCGAAGAGTTCCACCACGCGCGGCAGACCGCCGGTGATGTCCTTGGTCTTTGTGGTAGCTCGAGGAATCTTTGCAACCACATCGCCCGCATGCACTTCCTCGCCGTTATGCACCACCAGGTGGGCATTGGTGGGCATCAGGTAGCGCTTCTCATCGCCCTTGCTCTGTCCCTTGATGATCACCATGGGAACGCGGTTGCGATTCTCCAGGCTTTCGACAATCACCCACTGCGAAAGGCCCGTGATTTCGTCGGTCTGCTCCTGGATGGTCTCGCCTTCCACCATGTCCTTGTAGTGGATCGTGCCGCTGATTTCTGTGAGAATCGAGAACGCGAAGGGATCCCATTCCAGAAGAATCTGGTTGGGCTCCACACGGTCGCCATCCGCTACATTGATCTTGGCGCCATACACCACGGGGTATCGCTCACGTTCACGGCCCTTGTCGTCGACAACGCCGAGGATACCGTTGCGGTTCATCGCCACGAGATTGCCGCGCTTGTCGCGGACGGTGACGATGTCGATGAACTTCGCGAAGCCGCCGAAGCGGGTATCCTGCGTGGACTGCTCGCTCACCCGGCTGGCCGCACCGCCGATGTGGAAGGTACGCATCGTAAGCTGTGTACCAGGCTCACCGATGGACTGGGCCGCGATTACACCTACCGCTTCACCGCGCTCGACGAGGCGACCGGTAGCCAGGTTGCGACCATAGCAGAGCTGGCAGACGCCGCGGCGGCTTTCGCAGGTAAGCACCGACCGGATCTTCACCCTCTCGATGCCTGCCGCCTGGATGGCCGATGCGAGATCTTCCGTGATCTCGTGGTTCACCCTGACGATGATGTTGCCTTCGTAGTCGTAGAGATCCTCGAGGGTCACACGGCCGACGATGCGGTCGCGGAGGGGCTCGATGATTTCGCCCGACTCGATGATGGGCTCCACGTAGATGCCGTTGACGGTGCCACAGTCGTCCTCGGTAATGATCACGTCCTGAGCTACGTCCACCAGTCGGCGGGTAAGGTAGCCCGAGTCCGCCGTCTTTAGCGCGGTATCGGCCAAGCCCTTACGCGCTCCGTGCGTGGAGATGAAGTACTGCAGCACGTTCAACCCTTCACGGAAGTTGGCCGTGATGGGAGTTTCGATGATCTCGCCCGAAGGCTTGGCCATCAATCCGCGCATACCGGAAAGCTGGCGGATCTGTTGCTTCGATCCGCGGGCACCGGAATCCGCCATGATGTAAATCGGGTTGAGGTAACGGCCCGTGCGGTCGTCATCCTCCATCACTTTGAACATCTCATCAGAGACGCGCTCAGTAACCTTCGACCAGATTTCGATGATCTTGTTGTAGCGTTCGCCCTGGGTGATTGCACCGTCCTGATACTGTTGCTGGACTTCCATCACCTCTTGCTCGGCCTTGCCCACCAGTTGGGGCTTCGACTTGGGCACCACCATGTCGTCGATTCCAATCGAGATGCCCGCACGCGTAGCGTACAGGAAGCCGAGCTTCTTGATCTCGTCGAGCATCGACACCGTAGTCTGCAAGCCGGAGTGCAGATAACAATACTGCACAAGCTGGGTGGAGCCCTTCTTTTTCAGCAAGCCGTTGATGTAGGGCATGCTTTCAGGCAGCACGTCATTCAGAATCACGCGGCCCACGGTGGTATCCATGTACTGCTTACTGAATTCGATGGGCTGCGTGTGCAGGATGTTCTGATTGTCGAATGCGTTCACCAGGTCCACGACGCGCCCGGTGTGGCGCAGCTTAATGGGAGTGAGCGTCTCCACTTCGCCCATTTCGAGGGCGATCAGCACATCCTCCATGCTGGCAAAGGTACGGCCCTCGCCCTTGGTGCCCTTCCGCGCCTTGGTGAGGTAGTAGAGCCCAAGCACGATGTCCTGCGTGGGCACCGTGATAGGCGCTCCGTGGGCAGGCGACAGGATATTGTTGGAAGACAACATCAGCGTGGCCGCCTCAATCTGGGCTTCAGGCGACAAAGGCACGTGAACGGCCATCTGGTCGCCATCGAAGTCCGCGTTGAAAGCGGTACACACCAGCGGATGAATCTTGATTGCCTTGCCTTCCACCAGCACAGGCTCAAAAGCCTGAATGCCCAGGCGGTGCAGGGTGGGGGCGCGGTTGAGCAGAATCGGGTGATCCTTGATCACCTCTTCCAGAATGTCCCACACCACCGGGTCCTGCTGCTCGACGAGTTCTTTGGCCTGCTTGATGGTGGTGCAGTGGCCGCGCTGTTCCAGCCGGTGATAGATAAAGGGCTTGAACAGTTCAAGGGCCATCTTCTTGGGCAAGCCGCACTGGTGCAGCTTGAGTTCAGGACCCACCACGATCACCGAACGGCCAGAATAGTCAACGCGCTTGCCAAGCAAGTTCTGCCGGAAGCGGCCCTGCTTTCCCTTCAGGTTGTCGGAGAGCGACTTCAGCGGACGGTTGTTGGCCCCACGAAGCACACGGCCACGGCGTCCATTGTCAAACAGCGCGTCGACGGCTTCCTGCAGCATGCGCTTTTCGTTGCGGACAATCACGTCCGGCGCATGCAGTTCCATCAGCTTCTTCAGGCGGTTGTTCCGGTTGATGACACGGCGGTAGAGATCGTTCAGGTCGCTGGTGGCGAAACGTCCGCCATCCAGCGGAACCAGGGGGCGCAACTCTGGCGGAATCACTGGCAGCACGTCCAGAATCATCCACTCCGGCTTGTTGCCACTCTTGCGGAAGCTCTCTACCACCCGCAGGCGCTTGGCAAGCTTGATCTTCTTCTGGTTGGAATTCTCGCCGCGCATGTCCTCACGGATTTGCACGCTCAGAAATTCCACGTCTACCTTGCGCAACAGTTCCTTGATGCCCTCGGCGCCCATCATGGCAATGAACTTGCCGCTAGTTGCGGGCTCGGCTTCCAGTTGCCGCTTCTTCTCGTCGGTGATCACTTCGCCGGCGCGCAGTTCGGTAACTTCGCCGGGATCCACCACCACATAGGCCTCGAAATATAGCACGCGCTCGAGCTCGCGCAGCGTAATGTCGAGCAGGTAACCAATACGGCTGGGCAGGCCCTTGAAGAACCACACATGCGAGCAGGGGCTGGCCAGCTCAATGTGGCCAAGACGCTCACGGCGCACCCGGGACAGCGTTACTTCCACGCCGCACTTATCGCAGATGACGCCGCGATACTTCATGCGCTTGTACTTGCCGCACAAACATTCCCAGTCCGTCACGGGACCAAAAATCCGGGCGCAGAATAAACCATCGCGTTCCGGCTTGAAGGTGCGGTAGTTGATGGTTTCGGGCTTGGTGACCTCACCATGCGACCAGCTTCGAATCTTTTCCGGGGACGCAAGACTGATCCGGATGGAATCGAAGTCGGCGATCATGTTCGCGCGATCATAGGGAGAGGATCGGTACAAGATGTGCCTCCTAAGCTCGTTAGACGGTTCCTGGGTTGCGATACCCCTGGACTGGCTTTGTTCCAATCCGCGCAGTCCCCTGGGATCGCATCTGCCTGTTTGCTGCCTGCGCTTCCCGCACCGCAATGCGGGGAGTTCCCGGCCAGCCGTCTAAGCGGGCCGGGTGAATCCAACTAATCCGCGGCGAGCGCGGTATCAATGATTTCCGTGGGCGTCTTCATCAGTTCCACATCCAGACAGAGCGACTGGAGTTCGCGGATGAGGACGTTGAAACTTTCGGGCACGCCCGGTTCGGCCGCTGCTTCGCCCTTGACGATGGCCTCGTAGATCTTCGCGCGACCATAAACGTCGTCGGACTTGGCAGTTAGCAACTCCTGCAAAATGTATGCGGCGCCGTATGCTTCCAGTGCCCACACTTCCATTTCGCCAAATCGCTGTCCGCCGAACTGCGCCTTACCGCCCAGCGGCTGCTGGGTAATCAGCGAGTAGGGTCCGATGGAGCGTGCGTGGATCTTGTCGTCGACAAGGTGCGAGAGCTTCAGCATGTAGATGTAGCCCACCGTAACGGGCTGCTCAAAGAGCGCCCCGCTCATGCCGTCATAAAGGTTAATCTTGCCGGAGGTGGGCAAGCCCGCCTTCACCAGTTCACCCTTGATGTCGGTTTCCGATGCGCCGTCGAACACGGGCGTCGCGTAGTGGAAGCCCAGCGCGGCGGCAGCCCAGCCCAAGTGGGTTTCAAGCACCTGGCCGACGTTCATACGGCTGGGCACACCCAGCGGATTCAGCACGATCTCCACCGGTGTTCCATCCGGCAGATACGGCATATCTTCCTCGGGAACAATACGGGCAATCACGCCCTTGTTTCCGTGGCGACCCGCCATCTTGTCGCCGACGGATAGCTTGCGCTTCATCGCGACGTAGATTTTCACCATCTTGATGACGCCCGGCGGCAGCTCATCGCCTTTCTTCAATTTGGCGATCTTCTCCTCGGTGATCTTTTCAAGCACCGAAATCTGCCGCGAGGTCATTTCTTCGATCTCGTCGATCTGCTCATTCAGCCGAGGATCGCGATCCTTCAGCTTCACGCGCTTGAGGTCGCGGGCCCGCAGGCCCTCCACCACTTCGCGGTCCACCAGAAGACCCTTGCTGGCAAGTTTCTTATTGGTCTTCTCGTCGTGGAGGTCGGACTGGATTTCCATGCCGCCCAACAGTTTCAGCAACCGCTTGGCTCGCTCGTCGTTGAGAATGCGCTTTTCGTCTTCGAGATTCCGATAAAGACGCATGCGCTGGTGCTCAAAGATTTGACGGGAACGCTCATCGGGTTCCGCGCCCTTGCGCGCAAACACCTTGGCGTCCACCACCACGCCCTCAATGCCCGGCGGGCAATAGAGCGAAGCGTCTTTCACATCGCCGGCCTTTTCGCCGAAGATTGCGCGCAACAGCTTTTCTTCCGGCGTCAACTGGGTTTCGCCCTTAGGCGTCACCTTGCCCACCAGAATGTCGCCGGGCTTCACGTTAGCGCCAATGCGGATGATGCCGCTCTCATCGAGGTTCCGCAGGAAGCTTTCCGCGATATTCGGAATGTCGCGGGTGATCTCCTCCGGTCCCAGCTTTGTGTCCCGGGCTTCGATGTCGAATTCTTCAATGTGGATCGAGGTGTAGTAGTCGTCACGGACCAGCTTCTCGCTCACCACAATCGCGTCTTCGAAGTTGTAACCGCGCCAAGGCATGAAGGCCACCAGCACGTTGCGGCCAAGCGCGAGCTCGCCCAGTTCGGTGCAAGGGCCATCGGCCAGCACGTCACCTTTGCGAACCCGCTGCCCCAGCTTCACGATGGGCTTCTGTGTGATACAGGTGTTCTGGTTGGACCGCTTGAACTTCGTGAGCGTGTAGATGTCGGCACCCACTTCACGGGACATCTGCCCCTCGTGCGCCGCGCCCTCCACGCGCACGATGATGCGCTCACTGTCGACGGAATCCACGATGCCGGCACGCTTGCAGGTGACAACCGCGCCGGAATCGCGTGCGGTGACTCCCTCCATGCCTGTGCCCACAAAGGGGGCCTCGGCCCGCAGCAAAGGCACCGCCTGTCGCTGCATGTTCGAACCCATCAATGCGCGATTGGCGTCGTCGTTTTCGAGGAAGGGAATCAGACTGGCGGCCACGGACACTAGCTGTTTCGGGCTGACATCCATGTACTGAACGTTGTCACGCGTCTGCAAGCTGGAGTTTCCGGCCAGGCGAGCGTTCACCAGTTCCTGGACAATCCGTTCATTCTCATCAAGCTGCACGTTCGCCTGGGCAATCGTGAAGCGGTCTTCTTCCCATGCGGAAAGATAGTCGCAATAGGCCTCGAACTCGGCAGGCTGAGCGTTAGCGGCCAGTTTGCTGTTGGCCGCCGTCATTTCGGTGCGTGACATAATGTCACCCACCTTCACCTTGCTGTCTCCAGGGTGAGTGGCGATTACGGTATCGAGCACCTGGTTCTTCTCTACCTTGCGGTACGGGCTCTCGATGAAACCGTAATCGTTAATGCGGGCAAAGCACGAGAGGGACGAGATGAGTCCAATATTCGGACCTTCCGGCGTTTCGATGGGGCATACGCGCCCGTAGTGCGTGGCGTGCACGTCGCGCACTTCAAAACCCGCGCGTTCCCGCGATAGTCCACCAGGTCCCAACGCGGAGAGCCGTCGCTTGTGGGTGATCTCAGAGAGAGGATTGGTCTGGTCCATGAACTGCGAGAGCTGGCTGGAGCCAAAGAACTCGCGGATGGCCGCCATCACGGGCTTGGCGTTTACCAGGTCATGCGGCATGGCCGTGGACATTTCCTGGTAGACCGACATCTTTTCCTTGATGGCGCGCTCCATGCGCACGAGTCCGATGCGGAACTGGTTTTCCAGCAGTTCGCCCACGGCGCGCACACGGCGGTTGCCCAAGTGATCGATATCGTCCACACTCAGCGGAATCGCCTTGCGGTTCTTGCCCTCACCCACAAACGCCTGGCCGCGGCGCAGCTTCAATAGGTAGTTGATTACCGAATAGAAGTCACCCGCATCGAGCGTCCGCTTGTCGAGCGAGGTGTGCTCCGCGGTGTCATGGATCTTGATGTTGAACTTCATGCGACCCACGCGCGAGAAGTCGTACTTACGCGGGTCAAAGAACATGCCCTGGAAGAGCTGCGTGGCCGTATCGACGGTGGGCGGGTCTCCTGGACGCAATTTGCGGTAGATCTCGAGCAATGCGTCGTTCTCGGCCTTCACCGGGTCCTTGCGCAGGGTGTTCGAAATCACCGGCCCTACTTCGTCCTTTTCAGGGAAGAAGATCTCGATGGTGGAGATGCCTGCTTCAACGATGGCCGACGCGATATTGGCGGTGAGTTCCTGATTGGCCTCAGCCAGCACTTCGCCGGTTTCCATGTCGATGACATCGGCAAGCACAAACGCACCTTCGAGATCACCGAACTCCACTTCCACTTCGCCGACGCCAGCCTTGCGCGCTTCATCAAGGCTGTTGAGGTTCAGTTTGCGTCCTTGGGGAATCACCACATCGCCCTTGGCATTGGTGACCGGGCGGGTGAGTTTGCGGCCCAGCAAACCGTCAGAAATGCTCCAGAAGTAGCGTCCGCCATCCATCCGCAGTTTTTCGGCGCGGTAGAAGTTGCGCAGGATCGACTCGTCCGTCTTCAGCCCAAGAGCGCGCAGAAACACAGTGCCGTAGAACTTCCGCTTCCGGTCGATCCGGACATAAAGAAGGTTCTTGGAGTCGTATTCAAACTCCACCCAGCTTCCGCGGTAGGGGATGATCTTGCCGAGGAAGCCTACGGGCTGCAGCTTCTCAAAGAACACGCCTGGTGAGCGATGCAACTGGCTTACGATCACCCGCTCCGTGCCATTGATAATGAAGGTGCCGTTGTCAGTCATCAGCGGCACTTCACCAAAGAACACTTCCTGCTCCTTGATATCGCGCACCGACCGCTCTCCCGTTTCCGGATCCTTATCGTAAACCGTAAGGCGGATGGTTACCTTGAGGGGCGCCGCATAGGTCATACCGCGCTCTTCGCAATCGGGTTCGTCGTACTTCAACTGCAACCCAACCGGGTCGCCGCAGCGATTACAGAAGGTCACCACGTTGCGGTTTGCGGTGGCGCACTTGTGGCAGATCACATCGCCCGCGTGGAATGGATCCGTACGGATGGTGGCGCCACAATTCGTGCAGGTCGAGCGGAGATGATGCAGTCCCTTGAGGTGACCACACTTGCACTCCCAGTTGCCGATGGAATAGTCCACGAAATCCAACTGGCTCAGGCCGCGGAAGTCCGTGATCGGGAAAACCGACGTGAAGACACTCTGCAGTCCGAGATCGTCGCGCTCTGCAGGCAGCAAATCCATCTGCAGGAACTTTTCATAAGAGCGCTTTTGAACCTCGATGAGGTTCGGAATTGGAATCGTGGTGTTGATTCTGGAGAAATCCACGCGCTGGCGAATGGTACCAGGGGCAGGCTGCTGCATGCTTCACTCCTCTCGAAAACGATTAGCGCCACGCGGTCACGGCGGCGCTACTACGCATGGCGTTACGCCCGAGGCTTTTCCGCGATAGCCCCGCCGCTAACTTGCGCAATGCGGATTGTCTGGTGAAAAACGGGCGACGATCCCGTTCGCCAAATTGGCTGAAGAATGGTCGACGTGTCAGCGAAATGGAGCGATGATGGATGAGGGATCCTTGAATGGAGCGCTCCGGAAAACACACTTCAGGCGAGTCACAATACAAGAGATTGTTGTTGCAGCCGGACACAGACTGCCTTTCAGAATAACCCAAGGTAAATGCCCCCGTCAAGCGGGGTACAGACGAAGACTCAATTTGGCCCTCGGGCGGAAGTGCTGCGTCCGAACCACAAACAAAGCGATTCGGACGCTGTCACTCGCTGAGAGCAGGGAAATTGCACCAGCCCGGGCGAAGTTACTTCACTTCGACAACGGCGCCGGCTTCTTCCAGCTTCTTCTTTACGTCTTCGGCTTCCTGCTTGGAAACGCCTTCCTTCACAGGCTTCGGCGCGCCATCCACCAGATCCTTGGCTTCTTTCAGGCCCAGGCTGGGGATGATTTCGCGAACCACCTTGATGACGCCAATCTTCTTGGCGCCGCCGTCCTTCAGGATCACGGTAAACTCGGTCTGCTCCTCAACCGGAGCCGCAGCTGCCGCCGGAGCCGCCACCGCTACCGAAGCCGCAGCAGCGGAAACACCCAGTCGCTCTTCCAGAAGCTTCACCAGTTCGGATGCCTCCAGTAGCGTAAGGCCCTGAATTTGCTCCGCAATTGCTTGAATATCAGCCATTTCCCTTTTCTCCAATCTCAACCGAAATTATGTGCTTACAGCAACGGCCGCAAGACTGCGAAGCCCTATGCCGATTTGAACTTTTCTTCTTTCACACCCTGATCCACCACAACGGCCAGGTTACGCCCGACACCATTCAGCGTTCGCGCCAGCATGGTTGCCGGGGCGTTGATCAGGTAAAGAAGTCGTGAGAACAACTCTTCTTTGGACGGCATCTCGGCCAGGGCCTTAACGTCCGCCATGTTGATGACGCGCCCTTCCACGACACCGGCGCGGAAGGAGTAAAGCGGGTTCTCTTTTGCAAACTTTGCCAGCGCCTTCGCCAGCGCGACAGGGTCCTCGTGGGTGTACGCCACAGAGGTCATCCCCTTCAGATCCTTCAACGCTGGCTCAGACGGAGTACCTTGCGAGGCGAGAGCGGCAATGTTGTTCTTCACTACTTTGTAGTGGCCGCCCACTTCGCGAACAGTCTTGCGCAGCGCGAAGTCCTGGGCCACCTTCATCTTTTCGTAACTGCCGATGATGATGCTGGGAGCCTTCTCCAGCTCCGCGCGCAGTGCTTCGAGATCTTTTTTCTTGTCTTCTTTTCGCTTCATGGGATCCCCGCAGTGCTAAATACTCTTAGTGTTGAAGGTCGCCACGTCCAGCATCACGCCCGGACCCATGGATGTGGAAACCGCTGCCGTTTTCACATACTTACCTTTTGCGGCGGCAGGTTTGGCCCGGATTACCGCGCCAATCAACGTGGAGGCATTGTCGAGCAGTTTGTCGTGGTCAAAGCTCACCCGGCCAACGGCAGCGTGAACGATCCCTGTCTTGTCAACGCGGAACTCCACTTTGCCGGCCTTGATTTCCTTCACCGCGCCAACGACATCCTGAGTAACAGTGCCAGTCTTTGGGTTGGGCATCAAACCGCGCGGGCCAAGCAGCTTGCCGAGTTTGCCGACGGAGCGCATCATATCAGGCGTGGCCACGATGGCTTCGTAATCCAGCCAGTTTTCCGCTTGGATCTTAGTCACCATCTCTTCGCCGCCCGCATAATCAGCACCGGCTTCGAGCGCATCCTTCACTTTGTCGCCGGATGCGATCACCAGCACTCGTTTCACCTTGCCGAGGCCATGGGGCAATACCACGGTACCGCGGACCATTTGGTCAGCATGTCGAGGATCTACACCAAGGCGCAGGTGCACTTCCAGCGCTTCGTCAAACTTGGCGAAACGGATCCGCTGCGCGAGCGCAATGGCTTCCGCCAATTCATAAGGACGCTGTTCTACCTGCGCGGCCGCAGCCTGAAATTTCTTGCCTGGTTTTCTTGCCATCGTTCCTCACTGGTGCGAGCGGTCACAGTCTAGGTGCTGCAACCTCCCATTGAGCGCGATCGGGCTTCGGAAAGCCCAACCTTTTGAGTATACCGGAAGCCCGCGTGCTGCGCAAGAGCTAATCGATTACGTCGATGCCCATGCTGCGCGCCGTGCCACGGACGCTCCGCTTTGCTGATTCCACGTCGAAACAGTTCAGGTCGGGCATTTTCTGGCGCGCGATTTCATCCACCTGCGCTTCCGTAATCTTCCCCACCTTGTTCTTGTTTGGCTCCGGAGAACCTTTCGCCAGTCCAAGCGCCTTCTTGATGAGTACCGGCACGGGAGGAGTCTTAGTGATGAACGTGAATGAGCGGTCGCTGAAAATGGTGATCACCACGGGGATAATCAGCCCAGCTTGATCCGGCGCAGACGTTCTTGCATTGAACGCCTTGCAGAACTCCATAATGTTCACGCCCTGCGGGCCGAGGGCCGTACCCACGGGAGGTGCGGGGGTTGCCTTACCGGCGGGAATTTGCAGCTTCACGCTGCCAGTGACTTTTTTCGCCATCGTCTCTTCTCTTCTCTCTTAACCAGCCGTCCGCAATCGCGCACCGCCGGAGCGTTTCATTCCTAGACTGACCCTCGCCCCTAGGCGATCTTTTCTACCTGCAGGAAGTCCAGTTCCACCGGAGTGGACCGTCCAAAAATCGTTACCATCACCCTCAGCGTGTTGCGCTCCGGGTTGATCTCGTCCACTTTGCCCGAGAAGTTTGCGAACGGACCGTCCACGATGCGCACGGTTTCGTTCTTGTCGAAGCTGAGCTTCGGGCGCGGCCTTTCCGCGGCGGTGGACTGACGGAAGAGAATGGAATTCACTTCCGTTGCGGTGAGCGGCACCGGCTTTCCGCCGCCACCGATGAACCCGGTGACGCGCGGCGTATTCTTTACCTGGTGCCACAGGTCGTCGTCCATCTCCATCTGAACCATTACATAGCCTGGGTAGAGCAGGCGCTTGCTGGTAACCTTCTTCCCGTTGCGCATCTCCACCACTTCTTCCGTGGGGATCAGAATCTGCCCTAGCCGGTGCGAGAAGCCAAAAGCTTCCGATCGCGTTCGCAGGCTCTCCGACACCTTGTTCTCGAATCCCGAGTAGGTGTGGATGATGAACCAGCTCATTAGCGGGTTATCTTCATAGGCTGGCGTTTCGTCCTGGACTGCTTCCACAGGCTCCGCATCCGCCTCAGTAACATCAGCAGTCACGGCCTCTTCCGCTGCAGGGATGCCGTCTTCCGCCGAAAGCTCCGGAGTGATCTCAGGGTCCGACGCATCGCCCGCCCATACGCTATCGATGGGTTCGGCAAGATCTCTGTCCTCGGCTGGCCCCGCTTCCAAACTCTCCGCGGGTTCCGCCGCGAACTCTTCGGCCGAAACCGGTGCTTCAGCGGGTTCGCCGGCGACCTCCGCCACAACCTCTACTGGTTCCGCTTCAGCATCGGATTTCTCCGCTAACGGCGGCGCCTCTTCCCCTACCCCTTCGGTGTCGGCAGGTTCAGGCTGCGCTTCTGCAGTGTCAGGCTGGGCTTCCACGGGCTCAGACTGCGTGTCCAGAGCTTCATCGTTCGGCTTTTCGTCAAATGGGTTCATGTTAGATCCTGGTCTCCCGCCAAGCCGCGCCAGCCAACCCGGCAACATCGCAGGGCTGCCAATTCTTTGTTCCACGAGCTCTCAAACACAAACCCAGCCCGAACGCAGGCAGTGTCAAGCCCCTGCATTCCAGCTAGGAAGCCAAACCGCGACGCTACTTTGTAAAAAAGTCAATCAGGGAATTGATCCCACGTCCCAGCGCCAGGTCCACCACCGCAAAAAAGGCGGCGAACAGAAACACGCAGGCGATAACCACCAGTGTGGTGGCCTGGACCTGCTTGCGGGCGGGCCAGGTTACTTTGCGCATTTCGGTGCGCAACTCGTCCACGTAATCACGGACGCGCTGGATAATGTTGGGCTGCGCTTCAGCCATTGCTTTGGTTCCCATGGTTCCCTATCCGCAAAACTCGCCCTACCCTGAATACTTTGCCTCAAAACGAGGCTCGTCGACAGGTACGGGCCCAAACCCACTGCCCCGCGATTTACTCTCTCCCGCTTCCATCCATCGGGCTTCCAACCGATGATTCAACCCCACGAGGTTCCTTCCGGCACGGACGCCGCATTTGGCTAACCTGTAAGGAAGAATGGCAGGGGCGGCAGGAATCGAACCCGCACTAGCGGTTTTGGAGACCGCCGTTCTACCGTTGAACTACGCCCCTACTTAAGCTACCGGAGGCAAACGCTGAGTCGAACTCGAAATTGTCCGGAACAGTCGCGGACGCTGTCGAAACGGCGCCCACCTTCCAGTCTACTGTAATTCCCACAACCATTCCTGGACCGCGAACTGCCGTCCAGCTCCCACTACTTGGTTTCCCGGAATACGGTGTGCCTGCGAAGCACGTTGTTGTACTTCTTCAGCTCCAGCTTTTCCGTGGTTTTCTTCTTGTTCTTTGTAGTGGTATACAGGCGCAGCTTGGTTTCCGTGCACTGCAGCGTGATGATATCTCTTGGCATATGCCCGCTCCTCTTGCCCGTCTTGCTCTGGCCTGTCTGGTTCCAGTCTGGCCTGTTGTTCAAGCCCGGGGCCGCCTCCGCGAAGCAGCCCCGGGCCTGCGAACTAATTGGTTAGCTGTCGGGTTAGCTAGTTGGTGATTTCGGTCACCGTGCCTGCGCCCACCGTACGGCCGCCTTCGCGAATG
>JAHCHD010000091.1 GCA_026129915.1 Bryobacterales bacterium | reverse complement strand
GAACTTTGCACCCCGTTTGGGAATTGCCTGGTCGCCCGGATTTGAAAGCGGGTTGGGCAAGTTCCTGTTCGGTGGAGCAGGCAAGTCCTCCATTCGAGTGGGCGCCGGGATGTTCTATGACATTTTTGGCCAAGGGATCCTCCGTCGCTTCGACGCAACCGCATTCGGGTTGTCGACGGCTCTGACGAACCCCTCGGCCTCACAGACCCTGTCCACCGCACCCCGGTTTACGGGGGTTACAAATATCCCGCAGTCACTGGTGGAGCCTCCGCCACCAGCAAGCTTCCCGGCGACTCCTCCAGATATCTTTGCGATTACGAATGCTCTGGACGACACCATTCGTCCTCCTTACAGCATGACCGCAAACGTGAACTGGGGCCGGGAATTCGGACGTGGCTGGTTCGTCCAGGCCGGCTACGTAGGCCGCTTTGGCAGACGCCTGCTTACGCAGGAGGACGCCGCGACGCCCACCAACTTCCGGGATCCGACCTCTGGCCAGACCTACTTCGACGCAGCGTCGCAGCTGATTCGCTACAGCAAGGAAGGCGTCGCCCCAGAGAATACTCCAGCGATTCCTTTCTTTGAGAACCTCTGGCCTAACTTCCGGAATAGCCTCTACACCAACGCATTTGGCGATCCGAGCCTGAGCGTTACCCAGAATATCGCCATCCTGAATGATGTATTCGTGGGCAATGAAGACACCACGTTCCTGGCGTACTTGCTGGACAATCCCATCCAGGGCAGTTGTGCAGCACGCAATGCCTGCAGCGTGAAGGGTCCGTGGCTGATGTTCCATCCGCAGTATTCGTATCTGTCAGTGTGGCGCTCGATTGGTTCGAGCAACTACCACGCAGGGCAATTCAATTTGCGGAAGAGCTGGAGCAATGGCGACCTGTTTGACTTCAACTACACCTTGTCCAAGTCCATTGACTTCGGATCAGCAGCTGAGCGCGTGGGCACCACCACCGGCGTGATCACGAACCCGTGGTTCCGCGACCAGTTCCGTGCGGTATCGGACTTCGATACGCGCCACCTGGTGACAGCGGCGGCAGTCTATAACCTTCCGATTGGACGCGGCAAGCGATGGGGAACTGGCTTTGGTGGTTTCGCGGATGCGGTCTTGGGCGGCTGGCAGCTTGGCGGCATCTGGCGGCAGTCTTCGGGCTTCCCCACGGGTGTGGGCAACGGGCGGTTCTGGCCCACGAACTGGAACCTGACGGGTTTGGCAACGGCAGTGAAGCCACTTCCGGATTCTGGCTCGTTCAAGAACGCACCTTCGATCGTGGGAGCGGGTGGGCCGAACATCTTCGGGAACCCCTCGCAGGCGATCGACTCGTTCGACTTTACGCTTCCCGGTGATTCGGGTTCGCGTAATGTGGTTCGCGGCGATGGTTTCTTCCAGATCGACGCCAACGTGGCAAAGCGCTTCACGATGCCTTGGAATGAAGGACACTCCCTCCAGTTCCGGGCAGAAGCGTTCAACTTGACGAATACAGTTCGGTTTGACGTATACGATGTCAGCCTGAACCTCGGCACGCGCGGGACATTTGGCCGGTATAACAGCCAGTTGGGCGGTCCGCGTGTGATGCAGTTCGGTTTGCGCTACGACTTCTAGAGGGGCATCGTTAGACTGGGGGGATGAGTTCGAGCATCCCCCCATTGATGGATGTGGTTTGGTCTGGTCTAGTTGCGTAAGCAAACGGCGTATGGATTGTTCACTACCGGCGACAATGGTCGATGCAACTCCGGTAGGCTTTCGCTGAGCAAGCGAAAGCCTCGTCGTCCACACACCCTGCTTCCCAATCATAAATTGCGCAGAGTCCCTCACACTCAGTTCGCGCTTGTCCTGCGTCACCGTGTAAAGGCGGATCAAAGCCGTTCAGATTCAGCACACAGAGTGAATATTGTCCGTAGCAATAGTCTGGACCACTTGGTCCACAATAGTTGACGCCACAATTTGCCTTGCAGAGATAGTGCTGGTACTCACAAGAAGTTGTATCCGCGTTCACGGGTGAAGGACGGATAGTAAGTAAGTACCCGGCGGCAAGGATAGCGATCAGACAAAATGTTGCAGCAATTAGTTTTTGCATATAGTCTCCATTCGCTTATGAGTTGCTAGACAGAAGTTGAGCCTAGCTAAGCTGAGGTGATGCTAACACAATAGAGCGTAGAGAAATAGCACAAAGAGATAAGAATCTCTGTTTCACTTGTAAATTGTAGATGTGCATACACGTGTTAACTGCAGTGACGCACTTTGCCCGTGGGCCAACGGGAAATTCGCGTGGTGAAGATTACGAGGCAGTTGAATATGCGCCTAAATCGGATACCCACCCACGATATAGCTCTGTAGCTGCGAAATCGTTTCCCGCTGCTCGGCCACCGTCCACTTGATGAGGTCACCCATCGAGACAATCCCTACCACCGCTCCTTCGTGGATCACGGGCAGGTAGCGGCTGCGCGTATCGGTGAGCCCTGCCATGCACATCGCCACTGTATCTTCCGGTGTCGCCGTTAGCAGCGGCGGCGCCATAATCTCCCGCACTGTCGTATCGCGGGAGTTCCTTCCGCGCAAAATCACCTTCCGCGTGTAGTCGCGCTCCGAAATGATGCCCACCAGGCGCTTGTCTTCAAGCACCACCAGTGCGCCGATGCCGCGTTCGGCCATCCGCGCGATCGCTTCGAATACAGTCGTTTCCGGATCGATCGTGTGAACCTGCCATCCCTTGCTATCCAGCAGGGCACGGACTGTCGCGTTGGAATCAGACATGGGCGCCATCGAAGCCCCTCCTTTGGGATGGAATTTTAACGAAAGCGTGATCGAAAAGAAAGGGGGAGGTGCGAGGAAGGGCGTTTTGTGGGCTCGGCGCTGAGGCACGGATCACCGCGCGTCAAGGTTCCTGGCAGATCTCTACGGTGTGACCGAGCCCGTCACTCAGATCAAAGTACAACGCGCCCCCACTCTCCGCAATGGCGCTGGGAGCGAGGCCTCGCGCGATGAGATACTCGCGAGCCCGTTTCACATGTGAGGTGAACAGGATCGGATTTTCAGGCATGGGAACCCCGGCTTCGTCCACTTCGGCCTGCGCGGAAAGCAGGATGGTGGGGTGATCATTCCCTGGCAACTGCAGCGCGACGTCTGACGGAAGCGTAGAGTCCCAGTCGCTGGGAACCGGCACCCGCTTGCAATCGAAATGCCGGATCCACCAGTCCATGGTGGCATTGACGTCCGAGCAGGGCAGGACTACGGAATCTGTCCAGAACATTTGCATGGCAGCGGCGAGTTCACCTCCTCCCTTGAATCTATCGGAATTGGCAGAGGGGGTGGAGAGAAAGAGCAGGGAAAGAGCATGGAGTTAGCGAGTGCGGATGGGAGGAACCCGGGCAGGGAGAACGGGCGGCGACCAACTAGCTGATATAGGGGCGCTTACGGAGCAGCGCTGCCGCAGGCTTGGCGGAGAGCAGTGAGGTTCTTGCGGGCAAAGTCAGCCTGCTCCAGGTCTGGGTTGATGTCGAGCATCGTTTCGAAATGGCGGATGGCGGGCGGGCAGAGGCTGCGGTCGTTTTGCGCGTTTGCCTGGTGTGCGTAGCTGAGGCCCAGGACATAGTGGGTGTAGGGGTCCTCGGAATCGTATCGCAGGGCTTCCCGGCAGGCCTCAATGGCCTCACCGTACTTGTTCAGTTTCCGGCCGGAATCACAAATGCCGAACCACGCTAAGCTGCGCAGATCCTTCCAGATATCCTGCTGGGATGCGCGTTTCTTCTTGCCCATTCCGGCCAGAAAGCCCAGCACGTAGTAATTCAGGTTTCCCGCCAGCTTGCTGTTGAAATCGGAAAGCCGCAGGTAGTGCTGGTAGGAGTCCACTGCATCCTGGTAGCTGCCCGCCAGCCGCTGGCTTTCCGCCAGCCAGAAGTGCGCCTCGCCATTTTCCGGGGTCAGGTCAATTGCGCGTTTCGCCGATGCAATGCCCTCGCGGAACATCTCCTTGCGGCAATAGGCCTGGGCTTGCAGATACCAGGCCATGCCATTGGCCTTATCGCGCTGCGTTACCAGATTCAACTGGCGGATGGATTCGTCGAGGTCACCGGTATCCAGCAGCATGCCCGCGAAACTGGCGCGCGCTTCCATGTAGTCCGGGTCAATCTCGATTGCCTTCTGGAAGAAGCGGCGGGCCTTGTCCTGGTCGTAAAGCGCATTGTAGGTGCGAGCTAGGTAGAGCGCGGCCTGGCTGTACTTGGGGTCCAGTGCCAGGGCCTGCTGGAAGTCCACCACGGCTGACTGATAGTTTTTTGCGTAGCCTCGGTTGTACTTTTCCAGGCCGCTTTCGAACTTGTCTACCGCCGCCCGGTTGCGACGCCGCGGAATCACGATCTTGATGGTGACCGTCTTTTCCTGCCCTGGGTACACCACCTCTTCGCGCGGTCCGTCGGGTTCAAAGCCCATCTTTACCGCCTTCACGGTGTGCATGCCGGGGGGGAGGCCGGGCAGCCGCAGAGGTTCGTCCTTGTTCACCACGCCCACGCTCTTGTTGTTCAGGAAAACCTCCACGCCATCGCGGTTGGTTTCAAATACCAGCGTGCCAAATTTTGGTGCCGGTGCCGACCCCAACGCTTTGTTGCTGGGAATATAGGCGAGCAGCATCTCTTTGTCGAAGCTTGACCGGTCCGCCGTCGGATTCTGTTCACCGCCCGTCGCCTCGCGCACGTTCCGCCGCACGTATTCGGCGAGTTCATCCGCGGTGACGATACTGTCGGTGTTCTCGTCCGCCAGCCCTTCCAGCCCCTTCACCACATAGTAGGTAAAGACGCCATGGCCGCCCCCCCAATCGGGACTCTCGAAGCTGCGTTCGCGATCACGGCTGGCCGTGAGCGAGAACAGCGACGAACTCAGGTTCACAAGGCGGCTGTTCAATTGTGCGCTGTCCTCGGGCGCAATCACGCCACTATGGCAGCTATCGGTGAGCAGCACCTTCCATCGGGCGTTGATCTTGCCGCCAATCACCTCGCCCAGCGACTGCATGGGATAGCCGAACTTCGAAGGGTCCTCCATGCGGAAATCATGCGGCGCCAGGTACCCGGCGCCCTGGTAGAGGAAGCCGTGCCCGGCGAAGTAGATCAGCACGCGGTCCTCAGGTTGCGCCACCGAAGGCAGCCACTCTTCGAGTTCGCGGCGGATGTTCTCAAGCGTGGCATCCTTCCCAACAAGCCGTTTCACGTTCTCGGCGCGGAAATTGCCACCTTCAGGGCTGATCAACGCCGAGTAGATGCTCTCCGCGTCTTTCTCAGCAAATTCAAGCTGGAAGCTTCCCTCAAGGTTTGGATAGTGGCCCACGCCGATTACCAGCGCATAGCTGCGGGGAATCACGAACTTGTTGCCTGCGATGTCCTCAGCCTCAATGGGCACATCCTTTTCGACGCGCAGGTCGCGTTGCTGCGCATTCTGCGGTGTCTGGGCGGCCAAGCCAAACGCGAAGGCCAGCAGCAGCGCCAGCAGACCCGCGCAGGTGCAGCGGCTCGGGGCCAAAGGAGTATTAGTCGTGGGCGATGCGGAATTCATAGATCATCGGTCCTTCCATCTTGCCGGGTGCGCTGATCACCTGTTTCTCCTGGTTGCGCATGAAGAAGAGCTCCCGCGCCTGCATGCGAGGGAGTTTCTCCCAACTTTCGGGCAGGGTCTTGCTGTCGGGCACGCTGCGGAGCCCGGCCGAACTGTCGATGCACTCTCCCCGGGCGCGGAAGAGCGAATCGTCACAGCGCGGCTTCATGCGGTGTGGCGGCACGCGAGGAGCAGCGGGAGCGCCGCCCGCCGGAAGAAGTTCCAGGCTTTCCAGCGGTTTCGGACTCACCATCCAGAAGCTGATGTCGTGCCCCGCTGGACCGGCCACAATAAATTGCGCCTGGGTGGCCGGTACCAGGTAGCTCTTGCCCGCTTCTACTCGGTTGTCCGCGCCGGTGTCAGATGTGGGAAAAAGCAGTTCATAGCGGCCGCTGGTGCCAAGGTTGGTCACGTAGAGGTACCCGTCAAAGTTTGACGAGAACCGGAAACGCACCCGGTCGCCGGCGTGCAGGACGTAGCCGGGGTCCACGGGCTGCCAGCTCTGGCTTACCCACTTCTCCAGCAATACCTCCACCTTCCGCGCGTCGGAAGCCGTCGCCGGCACAGCCGCCGCAAGCATCCACACCAGACACGCCGCATATACAGCGGCACGGGAAAAACGGGCAAGTTGACGCATGGTTAGCTCCTTACTTGTGGACCAGCGAAACGTCCGCAACCACACGCGCATCCGCGCTGCTGGACGGGTTCACCACATACGCGGCGTTTTGCATTGATGGTTCGTAGCTGGCGTTCAACGGCCTTGGCGCGCTGTAACTGCTCGCTCCCGGGCCCGTCTGCACCTTTTCCACAATCAGGTCGCGGGCATACACGCGGCGCATGTTGCCAACCACGTCGTCGCGGATATCCACGCGGTTCGACGCCAACAGGACTTTCGGTGCGCCCTCATCCGCCGGCTCAGGGTCGGTCACCTTGCTCGGTTTCGGCGCGGACGCGGGGGCAGTGTTGCCCTTGCCCGTTCCCAAGTCGTAGATCAGCGACTCGAGGCTGGGCTCCGGCTTGCGCGAGAACACCACGAAGAGCTTCTCCTCGCCCGCCTGATCGTCGAAGGTGAACACATAGCCTGCCGGGATGGTGGTGACTTTCCCCGCTGGGATGTAGTTCTTGCCGCCTTCGGCCTCTGCCGACGGGAACAAGGGTTTCCAGGCGCCGCTCGATCCGCGGGCGATGATGTAGAGGTAGCCAGCTTCGTTAGCCTCTACCGCCACCTGAATCCGATCGCCGGAGCGAAACACCGTATCTACGGGTACTTCTTCCGCGTTACCGCCCACGCGCTTGATGATGGTGTAGCGCAATCCCAAGGGCTTCAGATCCGCCGGCAGGTAGCCCGCCCGCAGCAACTGTGTCTCGTTCTGGGTCTTGGCCATCTCCGCAGGTGGCGCCTTTTGCTTCTCAATCTTCTGTGCCACTTCCACCGGGGCCGTATGCTTGGGAGCACTGGGTGGCCCGGGACGCCGCGTTGTATCCGCGCGCGCCAGTGTCTGTTTGGCCGCAGGCACAAAGAACAGTTCGCGCGCAGTGAGGCGTTCCCCTGGGGGCAACCCCTGCGCTATCGCCAGACCGGCTACGCCAGCCAGCATCAGCGTTAATCTCAACCGTGTGCTCATAACGAGTTCCTTCTTGGAGTGTTTGGCTTTCCTTGCCGCAACGGACACATCGCTCGGGGGACCTTCTGCCGCTTGGACGCGCCGCACCGTGCGGATGTTGCCGCCTCTGTGTATGCCGCGTGCCCCGTTGCTCCGCTAGCGCGAGGCACAAGCGTCCGTAGCCCAGTTGCTTGCCCTCATTCTATCTCTGCGATTTCCAGGGGGGAAGCGGATCTTGCGCCTAGTACTATGTTGCATGGAAGCGCTAAGTTCTTGGAATTCTGGCACCTTGGCTGCTAGTCCGGGGCCTGGTGCATTGCTTGGTGACGCCCGGATTCCTGCCCAGCTGCCCGCGTGGCACGCAGTTCCAGAAGCCAACCCTCTGCCTGCTTCACGATAGACGTTTCCGCTCCCTGCGTCTTGAGCAGGTGCAGATGCGCGGACACAAGCAGTACTTCTGCGTCATCCATTCGCCCCTGTTTCAGCAGGGCCGCGCCCAGGACGCTACGTACTTCCGAGATTTCCCAATGCCCGGCGGGCAACTTCGCTTCCCGAATCGCCAGCGCCCGCCGCAAATGGATCTCCGCGGCTCGCGGGTCTCCTAACATCAGGTGGCAGTATCCCAACCCCAGCAGTGGCACACTCACTACGGGGTGATTCTCGCCAAGCTTTGCCTGCCGGATTCCCAGCGATTCCTCGTGGAGCTTTAGCGCGCCCTCATAGTCTTGCTGGTCGCGCCGCAGAATGCCCAACCCGTCCAGTGCCACTGCCACCAGGGGGTGGTCGTCTCCCTGCACCTTGCGCCGAATCGCCAGGGATTCCCGCAGAAACTGTTCCGCCGGTGCCAGTTCCCCTTTGCCGAGGTGGGTGCGGCCCAGGTTGTTCAGCGTATCAGCAACGTCGCGGGTCTCGCCTCCTACCACCGCGCGCTGGCGCTCCAGCACTTCACTATAGATCGCCAAGGCCCCGTCGAAATCACGCTGCTGAAAGCGCACTACGCCGATATTGTTCAGCATCCGCAGCGAAGTAGCTTCATCCGGCCCGCTAGCCTTCGATCGAATTCTGTGAGCTTCGATGAAGTTGCGTTCCGCAGTAGCGTAGTCGCCCAAGGCGTAGGCTATCGTTGCAAGATTGTTGTAGATGCTACTAAGGTTGGGGTGGTCTGGCCCAAGGCTCCCCATATAGATCTTCGCGGCATTATCCAGCGCCACCGCAGCCTCCGGGAAGCGCCCATGTTCTCGCAGGACAAGTCCGAGGGCGCCCCAGTCGATGGCAGTCTCCGGATGACTATCTCCGTAGATCTTCCGTGAGAGCGAGAGGCTTTCGCGGACAAGGACTTCCCCATCCGCATAGCGCCCCTGCCGGGAAGCAAGGTTGGCGAGTCCGCGCAGGGCAGCGCGCAGCGGCTGCTGCATTTCCACCGGATTCTTGCGGCTAAGCAGTAGCACTTTCTGGAAAGCAGCATTCGCGTCCAGGTGCGCCGACCGTACTAGTGCCAGATCAGCCAGTTTGGCCAGTGCGTTGGCTGCGTCAAGCTCCGCCGAGGGACCTTCCGCTTCAAAGATGCTGATGGCGCGTTCGAGTGACGCAGTGGCATTGGGGTAGTCGCCGCGATTCCCAAAGATCTTGCCCATGCTGTGGAGACTTCTTGCCGTTTCCACGTGGGACTCCCCAAAAAGCCTGCGCCGGGTAGCGAGCGACTCCTCGATGAGGGTTTCCGCTTCCGCCGAATCCCCGATCGCCAGGTATGCCAGACCAATGGAATCCTGCAACCTCGCACGCATCGCGGGTTCGTTCGCAAGTTCCAGCTTCACGCGCTGGGCACCACGTCTTAGAAGTCCGGCTGCTGTAACGTCCCGCTGGTTGCTGGCCATGGGGTCGGCATCGCGAAAGAGATCTTCCAGGAAACGGGCTACTGCCCCTGAGGCTGCTGCCTCATCCCTTGCCCGGGTGGCTTCCTCAATCGCCTGGATTTCCGCGCGGGCGGCGCGCGCGCTGAAGTCCTGCGCAAGCAGTTCGTTTCGCTCGGCCGCCAGCCGCCGTTCTTCCGCCAGTCGCTGGGCCGATTCCGCCTGACGCAATGCCGCGACGGCCCGGTCGCGCTGCGACGCGGTTTCCCTTGCCTGGAAGTTCAAACCAGCTAGCGCGGCGCCAATCAGCAGAATAAAGGCAGCGGCTACCGGGGCGAATGCCCGGTTTCGCCGTAAGAAGCGTGAGGTATGGTACTGCCAGGTCCGATTTCGCGCGTGGACCGGGTAGCAGTTGAGGTGACGCCCGATGTCTGCGGAAAGCTGCTCTACTGAGGCGTAGCGATCAGCAGGCCGTTTGCGCATTGCCTTCAGCACGATTGCGTCAAGGTCGCGTGACAGCCCCTTTGCAAGCATACTGGGCCGCGGCGGGTCGTCTTCGCAGATGGCCTTCTGAAGACCATAGCTCTCTGACTCTGTACTCAGAAACGGTCGTTTTCCGGTAAGCAACTCGTAGAGCAGCACACCGAGCGCGTAGACATCGCTAGCCGTCGTGATGCTCTTCCCGCGAATCTGCTCCGGACTCGCGTATGCCGGCGTCATCATGATCGCCGCGGCTTCTGTCTTTATGGCATCCACGCCTGATGCTTCGGCATCCAGCAGCTTGGCAATGCCAAAGTCGAGCAGTTTGGGTTCGCCCTGCGGCGTCACCAGCAGGTTCGCGGGCTTGATGTCCCGATGCACCACCAGGTTCTGGTGCGCAAAGTGTACCGCCTCACACGCCCGACGAAAGAGCCGCAACCGGGCATCCACGGAAAGTCGCTTTCGCTTGCAATATACCGTGATGGGCTCGCCGTCCACATACTCCATCACCACGTAAGGGGTACCGTCGTCGGTGCTGCCGCCATCAAGTACCTGCGCGATGTTCGGGTGGTGGAGATTTGCCAGAATTTGGCGTTCCGCGCGGAAGCGAGCCAGTAATGTATGGTCAGCTTGGCAGCGCGTGGCAACCTTCACGGCTACCTCCTGGCGAAACTCACCGCGACGTTCGGCAAGATAGACGGTGCCCATACCGCCCTGTCCGAGTTCGCGTAGCAACGTGTAGGGGCCAATGCTGGCGGGAGTTTGCGGGGCGACAATCCGCGCCGCTTCGCCTGAGATCACTTCACGGATGGCCGTATCTTCCTCGGCAGCCTCAGCCAGTAAGGCCTCCACTTCGCGCCGAAGATTGGCATCTCCGCAGTTGGCGCGCAGGTACTCCTTCCTTTGTCCCGGCGGCGTTTCCACTGCCGCATCAAACAAGGCGCGCATTTGCTGCCAGCGTTGCGTAGCCATTGTGAATCCCAGAACCTAGCCCCAGCGAGCCTTGCCGTCGAATGAGCCAGTGCACGCATTGCCAGCGCATTCTTAGCCAGAGGACGCAGACAACACCAATGCTGTCATCATATCTGTATTCCCCCACGCTTCCCAGCAGGGATTACCTGGATATGCGTCAACCATCGCCAGAAGTCGTCACCGGATTGCTGCAAGCCTGGCGCGGCGGGGACGGGGACGCTCTCGAATCGCTCGTGCCCTTGATCTACGATCAGCTTCACCGCATGGCCCGTCACTCCTTTGCCAAGGAAGAGAATCAGGTAACGCTGCAACCCACCGCGCTGATCAACGAACTTTTCGTTCGCATGCTGAAGAGTGACGTTCAGGTTGAGAACCGCCTGCACTTCTTTGCCGTCTGCGCTAAGGTGATGCGCGCCATATTGGTGGATCACGCCCGTTCGCGCCAGCGCGCCAAGCGGGGTGGCGACTTCACCCGCGTCACCCTCCAGATGGAACCGGTTTCCCCCAGCGGAGGTTACGAATTCCAGGACCTCAACGAAGTGCTCGACCGTCTGAAAGAGAACGACCCGCGTCTTCTCGAGGTTGTCGAGATGCACTACTTTGGCGGACTCACCCACGAGGAAATCGCTGAGACCCTCGCGATTTCGCCCGCCACGGTCTATCGCGATCTCAAGATGGCAAAAGCATGGATCCGCAAGGAACTAAAGGAGTCCCGCGGACCAGCCTGAGTCGCTCGTCACGGCCGCCCGGGTGCCTGTCCAGCCGGTGCGGAGCATCGCCTTCTCCCTCTGCTTTCGTCTTGTTCTGGTCTGCGTTCTTTGCCTCGTATTTCGGAGTCTTCACTACCGATTTTGCTTGACTCCCCCACCCTCTGCTTATACGCTGATTACAGGAGCTTATACCTACACCCACCTCGGGGAGGTGCTTGTTTGGTGGCAGCCTGAACTGGAGGTTCCAATGCCGTGGACCAGCCTCTATCGAGAGCGGCTACGCAGCGCCGGCGAAGCGCTGCAGCTCGTAGAATCTGGCAGCCGCGTCTATGTTCACCCCGGCTGCGGCACGCCGGAACCGCTCGTCGAGGCACTTGCCGCCCGTGCGCCGGAACTTGAGAATGTGGAAGTTACCCACATGCTCACCCTCGGCTCGGCGGCATACACGCGCCCCGGCATGGAGCGCGCCTTCCGCCACAACGGCATGTTCCTTGGCGGCAACGTGCGTCGCGCCGTTCATGAAGGGCGCGCGGATTACATTCCCATCTTTTTATCGGAGATTGAGAACCTCTTTACCTCTCGTGCGATGCCGATCGACACCGCTCTGGTGACCACGTCTCCGCCCGACGCCCAGGGTTACCTGTCGCTTGGTGTCAGTATTGAAGCAACCCTTACCGCAGCCGAATGCGCACGGCATGTGATTGCCGAGGTGAACCACCAGATGCCCCGTACTTTGGGCGACACGTTCCTGCATGTGTCTCAGGTTGCGGCTCTGGTAGAAACGAATCGTCCCCTGCTTGAAATTCCCCCGGAACCTCCAGGTCCCGTGCAGGACCGCATTGGCAAGTACATCTCCGAGCTCGTGCCCGACGGCGCCTGCCTGCAATTGGGTATCGGCGCCATACCCGATGCCGTACTCAGCTGTCTGAAAGACCACAAGGACCTCGGCATTCATTCGGAGATGGTCTGCGACGGGGTCATCCCGCTCATCGAGCAGGGAGTCATCAACAACCGCCGCAAGGCCATCCACCCACACAAGTGCCTCATCGGCTTCGTCCTTGGAACTCGAAAGCTCTTCGAGTTCATGCACGAATCCGCGGTGTTTGAGACGCAGCGTACCCGCTATGTCAACGACCCCTATCGCATCGCCCAGAACGACCGGATGGTGGCTATCAACTCCGCCATTGAGGTGGACATATCGGGCCAGGTGGTTTCTGATTCTATTGGCACGAAGCCCTACTCCGGCTTTGGCGGCCAGGTGGATTTCATCCGCGGCGCTGCCCGCTCCAAAGGTGGCGTGCCCATCATCGCTCTGCCCGCTACCACCAAAGACGGCAAGATATCCAGGATCGTGCCCACGCTGAAGCCCGGAGCAGGCGTGGTGACCTCGCGGGCCGATGTCCACTACGTGGTTACCGAATACGGCGTCGCTTATCTGCATGGCAAGAACCTTCGGCAGCGCGCGGAGGCATTGATCGCCATCGCTGCTCCGCAATTCCGCGACGAGCTAACCCGCTATGCCGCGGAGAACCAATGGTTGGGCGCGCAAACTGCGCTCATGGCCTGAGGAGAACTTCGATGTCCCCCACCACTGAGACATCCACTGGCGGCAAGCCCGATAAGGGCTACGTCACCGTCAACACAGAGCAGTGCAAAGGCTGCGGCCTCTGCGTCGAGGCCTGTGTGCCTCGCGTGCTGAGGCTCGCTCCGCATCTGAATCGCTTTGGCTACCACCCCGCGCAGTATCTTGGCCATGGCTGCAGCGGCTGTGGGCTGTGTTTCCACGCCTGCCCCGAGCCCGGCGGCCTGGTGGTCTACAAGCGCCCCAGTATGGCCGCGGCAGCCTAGCTGCCGGGACTTCTTGTGGCATCGCAAACGGACTGCGTTTCGAGGAGGTTGGGTAATGGCAAAGCAGTTGATCAAAGGGAACGAAGCCATCGTAAAGAGCGCGATTCTGGCTGGATGCCGCGCCTTCTATGGATATCCCATCACGCCCGCCTCGGAGATTGCAGAGGCGGCGGCCCGCTACTTTCCGTCCGCGGGAGGCACCTTCGTGCAGGCGGAAAGCGAAGTGGCTGCCATCAATATGGTCTACGGCGCTTCGGCCGCGGGAGTGCGCGCGATGACCGCCTCCTCCGGCCCGGGCATCTCCCTGATGCAGGAGGGTATCAGCTACCTTGCCGGCGCCGAGTTGCCGTGCGTGATTGCTGACATCACCCGTGGCGGACCGGGCCTCGGCAACATCTTCCCTGAGCAAAGCGACTACTTCCAGGTGGTGAAAAATGGCGGGCATGGCTGCTATCGTACGCTTGTCCTGGCTCCCCATTCCTGCCAGGAGATGGCCGGCCTCACCGCACTCGCCTTTGAACTTGCTCACCGCTATCGCACCCCGGTAATGGTGATGGCCGATGGCTTCATCGGACAGATGATGGAGCCGGTCGAGTTTGCCTCTACCGCCAAGTTGCCAGCGCCACCCGAGTGGGCCGTAACCGGTACGGCGGAGACCCGACGCAACCTGGCCAGTTCCATCCAGTTGGAAGCGGACCAGATGGAGGCCCACGTGCGCAAGCTCGAACGGAAGTACCGGCTCGCTGCGGAGGAAGAAGTGCGCTGCGAACACGTCGAGACCAATGACGCGGACCTTGTCCTGGTGGGCTATGGCGTGGTGGCTCGCGTGCTGAAGGCGGTGGTGCGTGAGGCACGCGCGGAGGGCTTGCGGGTAGGATTGCTGCGTCCGATTACCCTGTTCCCCTTCCCAGTGCTGCCGCTGCGCTCGCTGGCTCACCGCGCACGGATCTTTCTGAGCGTTGAAATGTCCACCGGCATGATGGTGGAAGATGTGCGGTTGGCTCTCAACGGAGCCAGACCTGTAGAGTTTTTCGGCCGCTGCGGCGGCAATGTTCCCGCCACGGACGAAGTCCTGCGTGTGGTGCGCGAACTCGCCATCCGCGAAGGGCTGCGGCCCCTGCTCACTGATGTGCCCTCCCTGGAGGTCTGCCATGGCTGAACTGCTGCTTGATGACCCCGTTGCCGCCGGGTTTGAAATCGTACACGAGCGGCCGCACAGCTTCTATCCGGAATTCTTCCGCAAGGGCGATCTGAAAGACCAGACGCACTATTGCCCGGGCTGCGGCCACGGCATCGCCCACAAACTGGTCGCGGAGGCCATAGACGAACTGGGCCTCCAGGACCGCACCATTCTCATTAGTCCCGTTGGCTGCAGCGTGTTTGCCTACTACTACCTCGACACCGGCAACGTACAGGCAGCCCACGGGCGCGCCCCGGCTGTCGCCACGGGCGTCAAACGCGCGCACCCGGAAAGCATCGTCGTCTCTTACCAGGGCGATGGCGATCTTGCCGCGATAGGCATGGCAGAAATCCTGCACGCGGCCAACCGCGGTGAGAACATCACCGTATTCTTCATCAACAACGCTATCTATGGGATGACCGGCGGCCAGATGGCGCCCACCACTCTGCTGGGCCAGAAATCCACCACCACGCCTTACGGCCGCGACCATTACAACGATGGCTACCCCGTTAAGGTGTGCGAACTGCTCGCTACCCTCGAAGCGCCTGTCTATTTGGAACGGGTTGCCCTGGGCAATGCCAAACAGATCAATGCCGCGTTGCGCGCTATCCGCAAGGCTCTGCGCTACCAGACCGAAAGAGCGGGCTTCTCGCTGGTGGAGATCCTCTCGCCCTGCCCAACCATATGGAAGCTTGACCCGGTGGCCGCTCAGAAGCGCGTCCGGGAAGTCCTAGTGCCCGCTTTTCCGTTGGGCGTCTATCGTGACCGCGGAGCGGAGATTCCCAAGGGCGAAACGCTGCCCCCGCGTCCCTTGCCCGCTCCCCCGCCTCCGCTCGATGCGATTCCGGGCCTGCTGGATATTGACGAACAAACGCCTGATCCGCCCGCCGCGCGTCCCGCCCAAGCTGACCTGCGCATTCGTGTCGCGGGCTTCGGCGGACAGGGCGTGCTGATGCTGGGCGAAGTGCTTGCCGAGGCCGGGTTGCAGCTGGGCCTTGAGGTTTCCTGGCTGCCCTCGTATGGGCCAGAGATGCGCAGCGGCACGTCGAACTGCCATGTGCGTATCTCCAGCCAGGAGGTGGACTCCCCGTTGGTCGCTAGACCCAACGTGTTGCTCGCGCTGAATGAGCCATCATTGCGCAAGTTCCTGCCCACCGTGGAGGTGGGCGGCTGGGTGCTCTACAACCACCATCAACTACCCGCGGATATCGCCGTCCCGGAAGGCATTCACCTGCTGCCGCTGGCTTGCAGCGAACTGGCTGACTCGCTGGGCGAGACGCGGGCCGGCAACATCGTGATGCTAGGCGCACTCCTGGCGGCAACGGATGGACTGCCCATTGAAGCCATCCACCGCGCTCTTGCCCTTTGTGTGAAATCCGCCCGCTGGCTGGAAATCGACCGGCGCGCCCTGGCGACTGGACAGCAGGCTGCTCGCGAAGCTCTCAGTAACCGCAGCCAGGAGGTACGGCGTGAAATCCAATAGCCCTGATCCGAACATCCTCGTCTGGTTCCGTGGCGATTACTGTCGCCTGGCTGATGCAAACGTGAACATCCTCACCCACGCGCTGCACTACGGCACGGGTGTATTCGAGGGCATCCGCGCCTACTGGAACCATACAGAGCAGGACCTCTTCCTCGTGAGGGCGGAAGAGCACTTTGCCCGTTGGAAGCGCAACTGCGGCATTCTCCGCATCCAAATCCCTGAGTCGCCCTATGAACTGGCGCGTATCGCCGCCGAAGTTTGCCGGCGCAACGAGTTCCGCACGGACGTCTACCTGCGCCCGCTGGCATGGAAGGCCTCTCCGCGCTTGGGGGTGCAACCAGACGATGTCGATGCCACCACGATCATCGCCATCCCCTTCGGCGCTTACCTGCCATCCGAGAATGGTATCCATGCGGGTGTGGTTAGCTGGCGACGGATTGAAGACAACGCCATTCCCGGCAGAGCAAAGATCTGCGGCGCCTATGTGAACTCTGCGCTGGCCGGTGACGAAGCCCGCCGCAATGGCTTCGACGAGGCCATCTTCCTTACCGAAGATGGCCACGTGGCAGAGGGCTCAGCCTGCAACCTGTTCCTGGTGCGAAACGGCAAGCTGTGCACGCCGCCCACGACGGACAACATCCTGGAGGGCATCACGCGTGACTGCGTCATGACCCTCGCCCGCCGGGAGTTGGGTCTCGATGTGGTGGAGCGTTCCCTCGATCGCAGCGAACTCTACATCTGCGAAGAACTCTTCTTCACCGGAACGGCTGTGGAACTGGCGCCCATTACGCGAGTGGATCATCGTCCCGTAGGGGAAGGCACTGTGGGCCCCATCGCCGCCCGTCTCCGCGCGCTCTACCACGACGCGGTTCGTGGTGAACTGGCTGCTTACACGCACTGGGTGGATCCGGTGTTTCACCCGGTATCGGCAGGATTGAGCGTTCGTTGACCGCCGACGCCCGTCCCAGCCAGTAGTCTGCTCAGGCCTTCAAGTGCTTGTCGAGCCACGCGAAGGCGTCGTTCTGCATCTCCACATTGAAGATGTGTTTCTGGTCGTAGAAGCGCCCCTCAAAGGACTCTGGCCTTCCCGCTTTGCGGTAGATTGCCGATAGCTTTTCGATGGACTCCTCCATTCCCTTCAGTGGAAACAACCCGTCCTGCTTGCATTGCTGCACCAGTAGTGGCAGTGGCGCGCGCAGGGCCACGATATCGGGTAGGTCCAGTTGCGCGTGAACGCCTGGGATGAAGTGTACAAAGGAATGCGTATCCATGTGTCGCTCCATCATCGGCCGCGCTGTAGACATGAATCCCACCACCACGCCGGCCCGGATGCGGCTGTCGAGCCCCGCCAGTAGCAGTGAGCGCCAGCCACCCATGGATACGCCCACGCAGCCAATGCGTGCCGGGTCAATTTCCGGACGCGAAAGCAGAAAGTCCACCGTGCGGATGTCGTCCCAGGCCACTACGCCCGGCCAAGTGTAGCCCGCATACGTGAGGGTCTTCACAATGGTGGATTCCTTGGCCCGGCACTTCTGGTTCAGGCGCACGACATCTTCCTGCGAGTAGGCGCCACGTTCCCAACCCGCGTCGCGATCCTCTTCCAGCAGAATGCGCCGCTCGCCAAACCCGAAGGCGTCGATGGTGATCACGGCATACCCGCGTTTCACCAGTTCGGTTGCCGTGGGCCGGCCCTCATAGTTCGCCCGATGGTAGGGCACCATCGCCGGATGGTTTACGCCGAAGTCGATCACCTTCTCCTTGCCGAACAGGAACATTCCCCCATGCGAGTGCAGATCGACAATCGCCGGCAGGCGTCCGCTGTGTGCTTTGGGCAGGTGCAAATAGGCCGGCACCCGCATCTCTGGAGTTGTCGAGAACACAATCTTCTCGCGGGTGAAGCTCCCAAGGTCCTGCCTGGCTACTACCTCTGCCCGCGGTTGTACCGAAGGTGGCGCCCCGCCTAGCGCGCCAAAGACCAGCTTGCGTCCCTCGCGCTGATACTCAGCCGCATTCTTCCACCGGTTGCCGAGAAATGACGCAGGGAACCCCTGTCGCTTGCTCAACCGCTCAGCATCCACAAACAGCGATCCGGTGTCGGTACGCAAGTTCTCAAGCACCCGCGGCAGGTCATGCGGGGCGCCGGACATAGCATCGCTGTCCTGTGCGCGGCCCTCCGCGGCAGCAACCCCCGCAGCGCCAAGTACGGCTATGGCATCTCGACGAGTGAATGAATCTGGCATCGGCATCCTCCGATCATATCCGAGCTAGCGAGCTGCCGCGACGTTCTCGCAAGAGGCTCCGGTCTTGAAGTTCGAACACAAGTGTTCGAGAATACAGAGATGAAAGGGGTTGAGTTCCTGCGCAAGGTTAAGCACCTCGCAAAGCGCAGAAAGCTCCCGGTGCGCTGGGTTCTGAACGGGGCGTCGGCAGTCACGGGACCCTCTACGTGGGTGACCGCTTCACTACGGTGAAGGATTTGAAGAAGGAACTTGGCCCAGGCTTGCTCGCGGATATGTGCAAGCAGTTGGGAATTCGCCGGGAGGAACTCTGATGTTTACCGCCAGTTATCCTGCTACATTCCTGCCAGAGCCAGAGGGCCGAGGATATCACGCTCGCTTCCCCGATCTTCCCGAGGCACTTACTGGCGGAGTGGACTTAGCCGACACAATCAATGAAGCCACAGACTGCCTGGCGGAAGCGCTAGCCGGGCGCATCTCTCGTCGCGATCCGATTCCTGCCCCTTCCGCTCTGAAGCGAGGCCAGCGCCTTATTTGCGTTCCGCTGTCTCTTGCGCCAAAGCTTGCCCTCTATATGACAATCCTGGAGCAGGGGCATTCCTATACCGAAGTGGCCCGACGCATTGGTGTGAGTGAAACCGTAGTGAGGCGCATGCTCAACCCGAGGCACGCCACCAAGCCCGAAAAGCTTCAACGTGCGTTGACAGCGCTTGGCAGGCGCATCGTTGTGACTTTCGAGGACGCGGCCTGAAAAGCTGCTTCCGTTTGCGGGACGCGAAGCTTTCCATTGCTGCACCCCGTGTGGGACAAACTTCTTAGTCTGAATCTCTTCCCCTGGGCTTCGCTGCTACCCGCTTGCCGCCCGTCAGCACGCGGGTTCATCACTCGGCCAGCAAATCCTTCAGGTTCAGCGCGCGGGTGTACATCGCGAGGCTGCCGTCTGTGGCCCGCGGCCAGTCAGCTTGTGGGCGGTCCCAGTAAAGCTCCAATCCGTTTCCGTCCGGATCTCGTAGGTAAAGCGCCTCACTCACACCGTGATCTGCCGCGCCATCCAGCGGGATTCCCGCGGCCATCAGCCGCTTCAAGGCATCGGCAAGTTGCCGCCGGCTGGGATATAGGATTGCTACGTGAAACAAGCCCGTATGTCCCGGTGGCGGTGGAGTGCCTCCCCGGCTCTCCCAGGTGTTCAGCCCGATGTGGTGGTGATATCCGCCCGCTGACAGGAATGCGGACTGTGACCCCATGCGCTGCATTACCGCGAATCCAAGTACGTCTCTATAAAAGGCCACCGATTGTTCCAGGTCAGCCACCTTCAAGTGGGCATGACCGATGCGTACCCCAGGGTCAATTGCATTCGGCGGTGTCGATTCTGGCTGGCTCATGTTCGCAATTTTCCCACGCCCGCGGCTCGCATCTGCGTCGTTGCAGCGATGTCAAGGCCGAACGCAAAGGGATTTGGGCCTGCACGAGTAACCATGCATCCGGCCCTGTGCAAGTCGCCGAGGTCGGGAAGTAGCGCTCCCCGATGATTCAGGTTTGTCGAATAAGTGTGACGTTTGGTTGCCGCAAGGCTTCGGTACCATGAGGAGTGGGGGTGCCTGTGCAACAATCACGCATGGAACCAGTTCATCCAGAAGCCATCGCGCTATTCCGCCACGCCATCGCGACACTCGCCTATCGCTTTGCGGTTGCCGTCCGCGATTCGCCGAATGGGTTTGCCGACTACACACCCTGTCCAGGTGGGCGTTCTCCTGGCCAAATTCTTGCTCACCTGAACGTACTCATTGAGTGGTCCACCAATGTGGTAGAGGGATCCTCTGACCGGCCTAAGGAGGCGTTACTGGTTTGGGATCAGGCAGTTCGCCGCTTTGTCGCGCTGCTGAATGCGTTTGACGCCACCGTGGCCACCGCCGCACGGCCGTTCCCGGCCGAGAAACTGCTGCAAGGCCCCTTGGCCGACGCCCTCACACACGTTGGTCAGTTGACAATGCTCCGCCGAATGGCCAGTTCTCCGGTGCATGCCGAAAGCTACTTCCGGGCCGAAATCCAGGCCGGCCAGATCCGCCTTGACGTCTGATTGCCTGGTGGCTTCGCGGGCAATTAGGGGATGTCGATCCAGCGGTAGCGGGTCGCGCTGGCTGTTTGTGGTTTGGCAATACGCAAACCAATCAGAATGGCGATAATCCCCCGGCTGCCAATCAGATCCAGTAGGTAGTTTGTCTCGAGGTTGGCATAGCGGTCGTGTGAGTCCTTCACATCGCCGCGCTTCCCAAACAAAGTCTCAGCCTCGTCAACGAACAACACCGCGCCCGTGCGCTCCGCCGAATTCAATAGCTGGTTGAGGTTCTTCTCGGTTTCGCCGATGTATTTGTTGTTGATGTGCAGGACGGGCCTAGCCAGCCTGGCCAGAACCTTTTCCGCGAGAGCCCTGCTGTGGCTAGCAGTCCCGTGGATGGCAATAAAAGTGGGCTGGCTGGGTTTCCCCTCGCGAACGAGTGGTGCACTTCGGTTTTCGACTGCCGGGTCCAGCAGATTCGTGGCGCGCAGGTTCATGCGTCACCCCCTTGTAGATGACTGCGAAAAAGCTAAGGCGGAAAGGTCACCCACCACTTCCCGCTTGGCAACCGTTCGTTACCCTGGTGGTACAAGACGCAGAACCTCTGCCTTGCCATTCCTGCCGAAACAGCGCCGGCCATGTCAGAACTGGCCCGTGCATATTGAGGTACTCTGGAGCACATGAATCTGCAGATCCTGATGGCTCTCGTGTTTGCGCTTGCCGCAGCATCGTTGCTTCCCGCGCAGCAAGCGTGGCTGCCGGGAGATGTGCACAACGCGCTCGCGGAGCAGATGGTTGCGCGCGTCGAAGCAATCGTCTCGGAACCTCCGCAAGACCGTCCCGAAGCCGTCGCGGGAATGCGCGCGCTAGTTGGGAGCCT
>JAHCHD010000090.1 GCA_026129915.1 Bryobacterales bacterium | reverse complement strand
TGCGCGGAACGATTTGCCGGCAATGGCATCTTCTACGGCGCCGCGATGACGGAGGCATTCAACTGCACGGGCCAGACGATTTACATTGTTGGCGCGGGGAATTCCGCAGGCCAGGCGGCCATGTTCTTTAAGGACTATGCCGCACGCGTGGTGATGGTGGTGCGTGGCAGTTCGCTAGCCGCAAAGATGTCTCACTACCTGGTGGAGCGCATCGAGGCCACGCCAAACATCGACGTGCTTACCAACAGCGAAATCACGCGCTGCGGAGGGGGTGTTCACCTGGAGCAGTTGACGCTGCGTGACCGGCTAACCGGCGAAGAGCGTACGGAGACCGCAAACTATGTCTTCGTGTTCATTGGGGCCGCGCCGGGCACCGGCTGGTTAGGCGACCAGGTCGCCCGGGATCGCCATGGGTTCATCCTCACCGGACCGGATCTGAAGCCCGCGGAGCACCTGAAGCAGTGGCCCCTGGATCGGGCCCCGTTTCTGCTGGAGTCTAGTGTGCCTGGCGTTTTTGCGGCCGGCGACGTGCGTCACGAAAGCGTGAAGCGTGTGGCCTCCGCTGTTGGCGAGGGCTCCGTGGCGGTCCATTTCGTACACCAGCACCTGGCCACGCTTTAGCCCACGGAACGCAGATGCGCGCGGCAAGCCGCGCCTGGGGAGGTCTCGATGAATGCAACCGACTACGCCGCTCCACGAAAGAGCGCCCAGCAACGCGCCGCAACCTGGGTGAGCGCCGGTACGCTGGATCCCTCTGTGCTCGCGCACGTACGCCTGCTCGAAGGCCTGAGTCCCGCGCAGATCACCTGGTTACTCTCCCAGGCGGAGTACGCCGTGATGGAGCCGGGCGATCGTGGCTTCGACGACGGCACCCCCGCCGACCATCTGTTTCTATTGATCGATGGCCAGGTGCAGTTCCAGATTGAGAGCGATGGCGTTCTGCTCTACGCCGGCGATATGAGCGGCGGTGAGGCAGGCGGAGTGCTGCCTTACTCACGCATGACTCACCACACGGGCACTGCCGTCGCGCTGGTGCGCAGCCAGATCTTGCGCATCCATCGTGACTGTTTCGCTGAGATGAATGTCCAGGCGCCCGAACTCGTGCGACGCCTGGTGGGCATCATGTCTGATCGCGTGCGCGAAGCCACCCGCCTTCAGCAACAACGAGAGAAAATGATGGCGCTGGGTAAGCTCTCGGCCGGGCTTGCCCACGAACTCAACAACCCCGCCGCGGCCATCCGCAGCAGTACCAAGGAACTGCTGGAACGGCTCTCGCTAATGCCGGAGCGCGTCATCCGGCTGGGGCGACATAACGTAAGCGAAGAGCAACTAATGTCACTCACTAGCTTGCCTCAGATTCTTGCTGCTCAAAGCAACCCGAAACTGAAAGCGCTCGAACGTTCGCGACTTGAAGATGCCATCACCGACTGGCTGGATGATCGCGGAATTGCCAGCGGATGGAAGATGGCCGAGACCTTTGTTGACGCGGGTTTCACCCCCGCCTGCCTTGACGATATCGCCGCGCGAACGCCAACCGACGCGATCGCTGACGTACTCTGCTGGGTGGAGGGGCACACCGCAATCTTCAACCTCGTGCACGAAGTGTCTTCGGCTGCTGACCGCATTTCCGGTCTCGTCACCAGCATCAAGAGCTATTCGCATATGGACCGCGCATCGAACAAGCAGCCCACTGATGTGCACGAGGGAATCGACACCACCCTCACCATGCTGGGGCACAAGCTGCGCAAGAAGAGCATTCAGGTGGAAAAGAAGTTCGCGGAGAACCTGCCCGCCATCTCCGCGCTACCGGGCGAATTGAACCAGGTCTGGACGAACCTGATAGACAACGCCATTGATGCGATGCCCGCAGAGGGGGGCGTGCTGCGGGTGGAGACAGCCCCCTCCGGCTCAGCGCTGCTGGTTACCATCACCGATAACGGCGGTGGCATTCCCGCTGAGTTGCAGGGCCGCATCTTTGAGCCCTTCTTCACCACCAAGCCAGTGGGTGAAGGCACAGGACTCGGGCTCGACATCGTCCACCGCATCGTCACTCGTCAGCACCAGGGCTACATTGAGGTGGATAGCAGCCCCGGATGCACGCGCTTCCTGGTGACGCTTCCGGTTGGGCAGCTAGCCGCGCCGGCACTGGCTTAGCATGTCGCCCTGGCTTAGCTGCGGGCCGTCGAGTGCTTAAGGCAGAGACGCCGCAGTTCGGCCAGCAGGCGAGGCATGGCGGTGGCGGTGGGCTCAGCGTCCTCGTATTCCACGGCCAGGTAGCCTTTGTAGCCGCTGGCCGCGAACATCCCTGTCAGCTTGTCCCAGTCAGATGCTACCCGATCCTTGGAATTCTCCGCCGCCATCTTGGTCTTGTACTGGGCGGCCACCGCGAACGGCATGCACATCTCGATCTGTTGAATCGGGCGTTCTTTGAAGTTGCCCGTATCGAGGTTGATGCCCACGTAGTCTGAGTTCACCTTGGTGACAATTTCCACGATGCGTTCGGCATAGTCAGTAATGCCTCCGTGGTTCTCCAGGCCCAGGATCACCCCATGCTTGGCCGCATAATCCATGGTGCGCCGCAGCACGTCCACACACCATCCCGCGGCTTCATCTTCCGTGTGTCCTTTGGGTACGTTGCCGCCAAAAATCCGGATGTGCCCTGCCCCAAGCTTGGAGGCCACGTCCACCCACTTCATGATCTCGAGCACCTGTTCCTGGCGCTTGGCTGCTTCCGGCTGGCAAAGATTCGTACGGACGGAAATGCTGTAAATCTCCACGCCATTGATGTAAGCGAGTCGCCGCAGGGGCATCAGGAACGTGTCATCCGTATTGGGGAACCAGTAAACGGTGAGGTCCAGCCCGTCCACGTCGTGATCAACCGCGATGCGCACCAGGTCTGAGTAGCTCAGCGATTTGTCAGCCAGTTCCTTGCGATAGCTGTACGCGCAGATGGCGGGTTTCAGCCGGGCCTTCTTGCCAAACATATCGTCGGTGCGGGTGCCTGCAAGCAATGGCGCTCCCGTAGCCAGCAGAGGTAATCCGCTCAACAAGGCGCGTCGGTGCATCATCAGAAACCTCCAAGAGATGTGGTGCCCCCTATTGTATCGGCAAGCGGCGCGAAATAGTTTGCCAGCCCGCCAGCTAGTCCGTCGGCCGGTCTTTGGGCGGAGCCGAAGCATGAAACTCGTCACGCACGCGCAGGGTGTAGTCAGCCAGCAACTGGCTTACCCGCTCGTGCGACGGCGATTGAAATAGCAGCCCCACATGGTACCTTTTCTGCATGCGCCAGACGAGCTCCGGCTCGTTGAAGTGCGAAGTGTCCGGCCATTCCTGCCGGGCCAGTGACACCAGCAGGCCGGCATGCTCCATGCGATGTTGAGGAACACTGTAGGGCGCTTTGCCTCCGGCGACCTCGAGTTTCGCCCATTCTTCCCACAGATTGATGCCGGTGCCGGCGGCCACCATATCCGCCACATGCGCACCGCCCACGCGTGCGGCGGTCTCCAGAAAATAGATCCTGCCGGTGTCGTGGGCTCGGATGAACTCAGTGTGCGACACTCCGCGCAGCAACCCCAAAGCCGGTAGCACGCGCGCGTTCGCTTCCAGCAGCACCTGCTCCAGCGCGGAACCGTATTCCACCGAACGAGTAGTAAAGATGCCGCCCTCGTGCGAGACCTCCAGCGGCGGACGTCCGTAGGCGCTGGCGCAGGCGAAGAGTAACTCGTTCTCGTACACGATCGAATCCACGTGGCAGATGTCGCCTGGCACAAACTGTTCCAGCAGATAGTGGCTACGCTCGTCGCCAAGCGTGTCGCTCCAGCTCCAGAATTCCTCCTTGCTATGGATCTTCCGGATGCCGATGGCGCCGGCCATCGAACGCGGTTTCAGCAGCCAGGGCGCGGGCACGCGCTCCAAAAAGTCGTTCGCGGCATTATCGTTCAGTACGCCCACAAAATCCGGCACCGCGATGCCGGCCTCATGCGCACGCATGCGCATCGCCAGTTTGTCGCGAAAGTAGCGCGTGGTGGTTTCACCCATACCCGGCACGCGCAAGTGCTCGCGCAGCTTGGCCGCGGTTTCGAGGTCAAAATCGTCGAGCGGCACAATGCGTTGGATGTGCTCCCGCCGGGCCACATAACTCACCGCTGCGAGAACCTGCGCGGAGTCCCACTGCTTGTTGTGATCTGGCATGTAGAAGATCTCGTCGATACTCTCGCGCGGCCACTGCGCTTCATGCTGCAAGGAATGCGAGGTCAACAGCAGTACACGCGCTCCCTGCCGTTTGGCCTCACGCAGGAAGTCGTGGCCCTTCTCGTAGCTGGCAAGGGCAAGCAGTGTAATGGGTTCTTGCATTTCCCGTATTCTCCTACGAAATGCGCTTGTGGCAACGAACCGAGGTCATTCGGCTTCCTGGGTAGCCCATGCCTCGGGCTTCGGGGTAGCCTGCCCGTTCGCGGGGTCGCCCAGGTAATGGGCCGCGCGCCACACGTGATTGGTTACCTTGCTTAGCCAGCGCAGAACGTCCAGGGCGTCAAGCGCGTCAGAGGGGCTCCAGTCGCCGGTTGCGGTTTGCCGCAGTAAGGCGGGGCGCTCCTGGCTGCTGAGGGTGGCCAGGTGCCCGGCGATCTCTTCCAGCTCTAGAAGCCATCCCGGTGACAAATGGCCCTGCAATCCGTCAATGGCACGTTGCATCATCTGCCGCGACTGATGCACTGCTGGGGCCAGTCGCGGATGCGCCACCATGCGCCGCAGATGCTCTGGCGGACTGCTGTAGGGTGAAAGCCGGGTGATGTGGTCCAAGGCATGCAGCAGCGACACACGCAACGCGGAAATCCCCTGATCCTCAGTCACCGGAGGGATCCTTGCGAAGAACTCTTCCGCGCGAACAAGCGCATCCTCGGTTTGGCCGCGGCGCGTTTCCACGTCCTGAGCCCCGCCCGGAGCGAGGCCCTCGCGTAGCAGTTGGAACTGGTGCGCAGCCACCGCCCTTAGCGCGCGCCGAAGGGCTTCCAAAGCCACTCCGGGCAGGGAGTGCAGACTGTTGTCGAGGTTTCCGGTAAGCCTGTCCTCAGGCTCCGGCAGCAGCCGTTCCACGCGCCGCGCGAACCGCGGAATGAACGGGAACAGGATCGCTACGCCCACGGCAGTAAACAGCGTATGGAAAGCAGCCAGGCTCATGGCACCCGGTTCGAGCCCGGCATCCTGCTGCGCCCACATCAGAATGCGGAAGAACACCGGCAGCAGCAGCAACGCGATGGTGCCTGAGGCGGTGTTGAAGAGCACTAATGCAAGCGCAGTGCGCTTGGCGGGAATGCTGGCTCCGATGGCAGCGAGCGCACCGGTGACTGTGGTGCCGATGTGCGCGCCAATCACAAACAGGGCCGCATTCTCAAAGGCAATGGATCCGGTATGCAGCGCCGTGAGCACCGCGGCGATGGCCGCACTCGACGATTGCAGCACCACGGTCATCACCACCCCCAGCGCCACACCCACGGCCATTCCCGCGACGCCGCTGGGAAGGCCGTTGAAGTCAAATCGTGTGGAGGCGCCCTGCATGGCGGTTTGCAGCGTTTCGATCCCAACGAAGATAAGTCCGAAGCCGGCCAGTGCAATGCCCAGTGCCCGCCAGCGTAGCGGCGCCAGCAGGCGGATGAAGGCGCCAATGCCCACCACAGGAAGTGCGTACTGGCCAATGCTCACCTTCAGTCCCAGGCCGCTCACCAGCCAGCCCGTGCTGGTAGTGCCAAGGCTCGCGCCCAGAATTACTCCCAGCGCCTGAGGGAAACTCAGCAGCCCCGCCGAAACGAAGCCAATCATGGTAACAGTGGTGGCGCTTGAGGATTGCACCAGTGCGGTAGCCAGCACGCCGGAAGTGAACGCCGCGCGCGGCTTGCCGGTAAACCGCACAAGCGCCCGCCGCAGAGAATCGCCGGCAAGCGATTTTAACCCGTCGGTGAGCAGCGTCATCCCCAGCAGGAACAGGCCGATGCCACCAAGCAATGCGAAAAGGCTTCCCGTCATTGAGAAGCCTCACCGGACGCTGAAATACGATGGAATCGCATGCTTTCCGCTATCTTATCGTGGCCTTCAGGGGAGCCGTCCGGCGAATCGCGTCCGTAAGCAATTGCCGCGCTACCGCATAGTGGCTTCCACATCCTGGGCAAGCCGCTGCAGGATTACATGGGCAAGCGCAGTTTCTGTGGTGTGGGTCATCGAAAGGGCGACGTTGTTCACTCCCAAGCGCGCCGCGTATTCCGCGGCCTTGCCATGGAAGCGCAGAGTGGGCTTGCCCGAGGGCAGATTCGCTACTTCGAAATCCTGCCAGCGCACGCCGCCGCGCATCCCGGTGCCAATTGCCTTCATGCCCGCTTCCTTGGCCGCGAACCGCGCCGCGTAGCGCTCGTACTTGTTCGCCTTTCGCTCGCAATAGGCAATCTCAAGCGGTGTATAGATGCGGTCGCGAAAGCGCGCCCCGTAGCGTTCAAACGAAGCCCGGATTCGCGCCACTTCAGCAAGGTCCACGCCCACTCCCACAATCATGCCAAGCTCCCCGCGGCTGCAATCACCAGCTTTGCGTGCTGTACGCCGCGCAGACTGCCCAAGGCGCCCGCCAGCTTCTCAAGATCTTCCACGCAGCCGCGCAGCACAATCACCTCCAGGCAAAGGTGATGGGTAACATGCACATGCATCGTGGAGAGAATCATGCTCTCGGAGTCGTGCTGCAGTTCAGTGAGCTTGCCCGCTAGCCCGCCCACGTGGTGGTCATAGAGCAGCGTCAGCGTGCCCATAGCCTTTTCCCGCGGATTGGCCGCCGATGCGGCGGTGAGTGACGCGCGGATAAGGTCGCGGAAAGCTTCCGAGCGGTTCTCATACCCAAGCTGCGCAATATGAGTGTCGAAGCGCTCGAGCAAATCGGATTCAATGGCTACGCCAATTCGGCTGAGTGAGGGCATAAGGCGCTTTCAGCGTAGCGGAACAAGGGGATTGGCGGCAATGGTGCCGTGCCCGCGCCTTATCGGGCTTTGGGCTGTACTGTTCGCAACCGGGCAAGTGTGTAGGGGGTTGCCACGCCGCGCTCGCGCCATGCCTCCCATGCGGAGCCCGCCTTGCTGAGCCACTTCAACTCCTGGCCATCGTTGGTGTAGCGGGAAGCCCGCGCGAACACCTCGTAGCACTCGGCGCATTGGGTTAGCGTACTTAGGGTGTTTGGGCCAGCTTCCAGTGGTTCAAGCAGACGCTGTGCTGTTTCCAATGCCGCCGCCAGGCGGGGGTCCCCTTGCTCGATCAAGAGGTCTGCGATGCCGCAGGCAGCGGCGCTCAACTCCAGCCGGATGTCGGAGCGCGCCGGTTCGTCATCCGCCACCAGCTGGCGGATCTCGAACGCCCGCTCCATCGCTGCCAGTGCATTCTGCGTCGCGCCGCTGCTTTTCAACAGACGCGCCAGCCCTTCATAGCGCCTTGCCTGCCACTGCCGGTAGCCCACGTTGTTCGGCGAAGCCGACACAATCTCGTCAAAGATGCGCACTGACTCGCGCATCATCAGAATGGCATCATCGAGTTGCCGGTCAGGAAGCGCTTCCGCCAGGTGCGCCCGTCCGAACGCCACATCCACCCGAGCGCGTGTGCTGGCCGGGTCGTTGCCCGCCAGGTCTTCGGCAATCACCAGCGCCTTCGCGAACCACAGGCGCGCGCTCGCTTTATCATGCAGACTCAATGCGCGTGGCGAACCCAACAGCGCGCCTACTGAGATGTAGGCGTTGAATAGATCGCGCTGGTACTCGTCATCATTCGGGAAACGTCGTGCGAGCGTGCGGCGCATTTCGATGGAGCGCTCGTATTGCTGGATCGCAAGGCGCAGTTGTCCGGTTGCGGCTTTTGCATCGGCTAGCCGTGCATAGGCACGGGCAATTTCCCGCATCGTGGCCGGCTGGGTAGCGTCCGCGGCCTCAAGCACACGGGTAGCGAAGCGGTAGCTCTCCAGCGCCTTCTCCGGTTCGCCGGATACCATCTGGATATCACCCAGGTACATGGCGCCCCGGCTGCGCAATTCAGTCACCCGCGGGTCGTAGCTATGCTCTCGGGCCAGCCTTTCGGCGTGAGCAGTTCCTTGTTCATAAAGAGCGGCAGCCTCGCGCAGTCCCCCGGAATGGGCCAGCAGCCGGCCAAGCGCGAACCGGCTCTGCGGCGCTTCTACCTGGATTTCCAGTTCGCGAGGAGATGATCTTGCGGCTGCCTCCGCCAGATCCAGCGCCTTACGATAGCTGAGTTCCGCCGCCCCGCTGTCGCCCAGGTTCGGCTGAAAGGGTGAGCCTTGCACATCCCCAATCTTGCGATAGGCGCGTGCCAGTTCCACCATCAGCACAGTGTCCCCAGAGGCCTCGCGCGATAGGTTGTCGAGGTACTGCAGCGAAGTGCGGATCAGCGCCCCCCGCGCTTCGGTGGAGCCGGGCAGGACGCGGATGCGGTCGTCCAGCTCAAATACCACGGCGTAGGCGAAGCTGCGCAATTGCTGAAAGCGCCGTTCCGCGCGCTGTGCCTGCCATACGGTGCTGGCCATACCTCCAGCCAGCGCCACAATCACCAGCGTAGCCATGGCCAGCATCAGCCGGTGACGCTGGATCCACTTGCTGGCGCGATACTGAACCGTGCCCCTGTGCGCATCCACCGGTTCACCCTGCAGAAAGCGTTCGAGGTCGTCCGCCAGACGCGACGCGGAGCCATACCGCCGCTCGGGTTCCTTTCGCAGCGCCTTCAGGACAATCTGGTCCAGATCGCCCTGCATCTCGCGCCGTTCTCTCGTGTTTAGGCGAGTGGACTTACTGGGCAGTTCCGGCTCGCGCGAGCAGATGGTTTCTACCCACTCCATCGGATCCCGGGTCTGGAACCGGAACGGCCGCTCACCAGCCAGCAGTTCGTAAAGAAGTACACCCAGGCTGTACACGTCGGTGGACGTAGTAAGCGACTCGCCGCGCAACTGTTCGGGACTCGCGTAGTCCGGAGTCATCAGCCGCCACTGCGTTTCCGTGGGGGGCAACTCCATGGGCAGCAGTTCCGGTCCCAGCAGCTTCGCAATGCCGAAATCGAGCAGCTTCGGTTCCCCGTTGTCGGCCACCATCACGTTGCCCGGCTTCAGGTCTCGATGGATCACCAGATTGCGGTGGGCATGCTGCACCGCCTCGCAGACCTTCTGGAACAGCCGAATCCGCTCTTCGAGGCTGAGGTTCTTTTCCGCGGCGTGCGCCGTGATGGGCTTGCCGCTAATGAACTCCATTACCAGGTACGGTGTGCCCTCGGGCGTGCTGCCGCCGTCAAGCACGCGGGCGATGTTCGGATGGCTGAGCGTGGCCAGAATCTGGCGCTCCCTCAGGAATCTTGTAGCAAGCACGGAGGCGTCGAAATCGCGCCGCAGTATCTTGATGGCCACCGTCTGAAAGAACTGCGGGTCGCTGCGGATGGCAAGGTACACCACACCCATGCCACCGCTGCCGATTTCCTTAATCAGGTGGTAGGGTCCAACGTTGTCTCCCACTCCCGGACCCGTAGAGCGCCTGGCGGGCTCTTCTATCCGGTGCGCCGCGTCCTCCACCAGGTGGCGGATTTCCTCCTCGGCGGGCATCTCGTGCTGGAGCAAGGAACTCACTTCCCGAAGCAGGTCGGTATCGCGTCGCCATAACGCGAAATCAACCAGTGCGTACGCGCGCGCTCGTCCACATCCATGGCTTCATGGAACAGGTTCTCGATTTGCGACCAGCGGATCGCGTCCATGCTTTCTCCGCGCGAGGCGTCAAGTGCCAGTTGCTACTCCGTGGCGCACATCTCGCGATGTAGCCACGCCTGAGCCACGCGTAACTCCCTTCCCACAGTCGCTACCGACACCGCGAGGTGATCAGCGATTTCGTTCACTGTCAGGCCACCGAAATAGCGCAGTTCAATCACCTTTGCCTTTCGGTCATCGAATTCCGCGAGTGCCGTCAGCGCGTCATCAAGAGCAGCAATCGAAGCATCACGCGGCTGGCCCACGTCGAAGCCCTCGTCCATGGAGATCTTCACCGCTGCCCCGCCGCGCTTCTGCGCCTTATGATTGCGGGAATAATCCACAAGAATCCGCCGCATGAAGCGGGCCGCCAATGCAAAGAAGTGCGTACGGTCGCGCCAGTCCGCGCGGTTCTGGTTCAGCATCCGCATCCAGGCTTCGTGGACCAGTGCGGTAGGAGCCAAAGTGTGGTCAGAGCGTTCTGCCCTCAACTGTCGCCGCGCGATCCGCAGCAATTCGTCATAGACGATCGGCGTCAGTTCGCCTAGTGCCGCTTCATTGCCGTTCTTCCAGGCGTGAAGCAACTGCGTGACGCTCTGGCCAGCTTCGCTGTGCTGAGGTTCTTGTTGTTGGTTTTCGTCTTCCATGGGGCGCATCCCTTTCCCCACTGCCCTGCGCGCATCCTGGGGCGCGGCGGACGACTTCCAGATGCTCCCTATCTTACCCGAACTTGATTCGCCGATTCTCGCGGCGCGGCCGGCGGGAATCACCATCGTGGGTGCTGCGGTGGGGGTTGGGTCGTGCATGCGAATGGTTCTCCCTGGATTGGCGTGCGTCACCGCGCAAACAATTGCTGCTGGAACACCGCTCCCTTTCCTACGCGCAAGGCATGGTGCGGAAACGCTCATATCGAGGCAGGAAATTGTTGTGCCGGTCGCGCGAGACCAGAGAAACAAACACGCGCGGTTCGCGCGACACAACTGAAACAAACACGCGCGGTTTGCGCGAGCTACGGAAAGCTAAGGATGCGCAGCCAGCCATCGCTGCCTTCCGGCGCACCGTCGCGGTGGTAACCCGCCATCACCCGCAAAGGGGATTGCGCACCACACAGGAGCTCCGGCGTCTGCGCTGTCGCGCCCGCCCGAAACGTCGTCACGCCCACATCCTTCTCAATCGTTAGCCGCAGCACTTGTCCCGTTGCCGCCACAACCAAGGTCTTCAATGCCCCGCACTCAACCGATTGTAGTGTCCCGGAAACCACGTGGTTGCCCTCGGTCTCCAGGAAGACTTCGAGCGCGGCATCGATGGTGTCACCGGCGGCTTCGTCCCCGGCCACGCGTTGCCCAACGCCGCGAACCGCGCCTGTCTTCAGGTTGTCAATCTGCTGCCTGTATTCCGCTGATCCCTCCACCAGCTTCTCCAACTCCTGTAGCTGCGCAATCTGTTGAGGCGTCTTCGCGTAGCTAAGCCCTCGTTTCAGCGCCACCCGTGCTTCGTCTATCCGGCCAAGATTGGCCTGCGCGTACGCGAACTGGCGGAAAAACTCCGGGGCGTCGGCTGCCCTCAATTCCGCAGACTCCATCATCGTGGCAAGCGCCTCCTCGAACTTGCGTGCATTTAGCAGGTAGCCCGAGGCCCAGCGGCGCGCTTCGCGGTTGCCGGGGTCCAGGCGCAGTGAAGTGTTGATCCAGTCCCGGCACTGTGGCCGGTAGGCGTTGTAGTCGCAGTCCAGCGTAGCCAGCCGGAAGTATACCTCGCCGTTGGCGCTGCCTTTCCTCGCGGCCTCACGGAAGGAATCTTTCGCGCGCGTGCGGTCCATATCGAGAATCGCCAGATAGCCCTGTGCTTCATCAATCTCCGGCACCTGCGGGAAGCGGCGCGCCAGCGCATCGAAGCTCGCCCGCGCCTGCTCGCTGCGACGCACGTAGGTTTGCAACTCCGCCAGCAGCAGGGGGGCCTCCCAATCTTCCATGCTCTGTGGCTCCACACGCACGGCAAAGTCGAGGCCCTTCGCGGGCTGCTTCAGGTATTGGTAGCTACGGCGGTTGATATAGCCGGCCAACTGCTGGTCGAGTGCCTCAGGAGTGAGGCCATACACTTCGCGGTAGGCCTGACGTGCATCGCCGCTGTTTCGCATCGCCTGGAAGAACTCCCCGGACTTGGGTCGCATCTCCTGGCTAAGGAAAGTCATGTGCGTGAGCGCCCAGCCCTGTGCGTACAGCAGCAAGGTCGAGCGATAGTCAGCCTGATGCCGGTTGCTCCGCGTCACCGTAAACATCTGGCTCGACGGCGCCGGGTTACCCGCGAAGGAATTCAGATACTGCAGGTGGCTCACAATGGGCCAGCCCACGCTCACGTCCTTTGCCGTGATCCGGAGTGTGGAGAAATAATCAGCCAAACCCTCTTCCAACCAAACCGGCAGATCGAAGCCTGCATTCTTTGAGAAGAGATGGAAATACTCGTGGTTCAGCACCCGCTCTGCATCTTCTGCGAAGTCAGATAGCACGATGTGGTCGCGGCCCCGGGCGCTCATGTAATAGGCGTCGGAAAAGCCCGGCAACGAGAATGGTTCATACTCCCGCTTGCCGCGAAACAGCACCACGCGGACGGGCCTCGCCGCTTGCGTCTTGCTGTTGGTGAGCATCTGAAAGGCTGCACGCACGCGTTCCAGGTGTTCCAGCACGCGCCGCGCTGTCTTGTCGCTATCGGCGGTGTAGATCTCAAAGTGCTCGCTTCGAAGCTTGCGCCAGGCTACGTCCTTTGCGGACGACACCCCGGCAAGCAGCAGGGCCAGCACAGCAAGCATTCCCAGCAATCGCGGCATCTTCATTCGTTCGGTTACGCAACGCTCCAGGCACTGCTGATGACGGACAGCGCCGCTGCAATTCAGGACGCGCGCAGGCCGTTAGGGTTGCCTTCGTGTTTCCTCAAACTGCAGAATCCGCAGCTTCCCTTCCAGCGCGCCGCCTTGCTCCTCCCATAAGTAGCCTACCTGGACTGGCGTGCCGCTTGCGGGACCGCAGGTAAGTTCCAGCTCCCGCCGGCGTTGTGAACCCTCCAGTACCATCAGGTCCATCGGGTTCTCGATCTGCAGCTTGCGGCGTCCGTTGGGGCCATCCACCAGTAGGGAAATGCCCGCCGGTTCGCAGCGGATCTCCGCTAGCTGCCCGCGCTCAATCACCGCACTGGCATTGGCTGAGAACGCATCCAGCAGCCTCGCCAGCGCCCGTTGCCGTGGTGAGTCGTCGCCCTCATTGGCGTCACGGAACAGCTCCATTTGCAGCGTAAATTCCTCGCGGTCAGCAATGGCTCGCTCCAGGTCGTTCACGGCCTTCTGTTGGCCCGGTGCACTGTCCTCGGCGCGCGCCATTGCCAGCCTCGCCCGTGCCGCGGGGAAATCCTCCAGATGGTACAAGGCGTAGGCCTGCTTTGTGAGCACATCAAAGCGTTCGCGCCCCGGCTGGGCGGGCAAAACCTGCAGCCATTCCAGGGCTTGCCCGTAGTGCTTCGTGTTTAGTGCGAACGCCACGGCATACATCAGAAACTCACGGTCACCCGGCGAGAACGTCAGCGCCTTCCGCAGCCACTCCAGGCAGATTGCATCCGCTGATTGCATTCCGCAGCGCAGTGTGGCCAGGCGATGGTATACCTCACCGTTCCGGCTCCCAAGCACCGCTGCGGCCGTCAGGTGTTCCGCGGCTTCTGTCATCGCGAGTTCATCCAGCGCCAGGTTTGCCAGAGACTCTCTGATCTCCGGCACCGTGGGGAATTCCTCCCGCAGCCGCTCGTAAGCGCTCCGCGCGGCATCGCGCCGGTCCCGGAAGCTCAGTACGTCGGCCAGTAGCAGGCGCAATTCCCACGCAAGCATCTTCTCCTCTTGCACTGTGATCGCCTCTGATGCGGGCAGCGGAACCGTCCGCGACGCAAAGAACCCTTCCTCGAGATACTGCGCCGCGGCCCGGTCCAGCGCGGCGGGCTCTACACCGTACACCTGCGCAAGCGCGCCGGTACTGCCAAGCTTCCCTGCAGCGTCCAGGAACTGCGGGAACCCCTCGCGCCATGGGCTCTTGGAAACCATCAGATGCACAAGCAGCCAGCTTTCTGCGTAGAAGCCCGGCGCTGACTGATCGTCCCCACGATGTCGCGAGTTGTGCGTGACTTCGAACAGCTTCGCGGCATTCACGACGGAAGCCCGTACCCCCTGGGGAGTGCGTCCGGTTCGGTGCAACTGGCGTTCGTGCCGCGTCACTAGCTCTCCAATGCGAAGCCGCCACGAGCCATCGGCTCCTCTCTCCCGGCGCATTGTCGAGTAGTATTCACCGAGTCCTTCCGCTGCCCATACCGGAAGCTTCACACCCGCCTTCTCCGTGTAGACATGGAAGAACTCGTGTGCGGCCACCTCGGCCAAGTGTTCCTCCAGATCCTGAATCAGCACCAAGCTCCGCCCGCGCCCTCCAATGTGAAATGCCGGTGCTTCGGCGGCAATGCGAAAGGGAAGAAAGCTCGCGAGGTCTTTGAAATGCGCCACCTGTAGGCGGGGTGCTCTGGAGGCGAACGCATTGTCCGTTTGCTGGGGAAACAGGCCCACGGCGTCGTAGTTCTCTTGCAGTGACGCGCAATGCTCTGCCAGCCATCGTGCACGCTCTGGGCTGGCATCCGAATACAATTCCAGCCCGTTGGCGAGGTACTTGCGCCACGCTGGGGCTTCTGGAGGCGTCTGCTGGGTGTAGGCGCTTCGGGCCGCGGCCAGTAACAATACCAGCAAAACAGCCAGCATGAAGCGCGTTCGCATGTTCGTTTTCGCAATCACGGATCGGCTTCACCGCGCTGCGGTGCGCCGGCGTCAGGCTTCCTGCAGACGGCTGGGCCAGATTATCTTCGAGAATACGCCGCCATCCACCCAAACGGTCTGCCCGCTGATAAATGCCGCACTGGGGGAGCACAGCAGCACGCAGGCTCCGCCGACATCCGCCGGATACCCCACACGGCCCAGCGGCGTCACGCTGCCCCAGGTGTTCGAATAGTCTTCCATCTCAGTCTTGGTGCGCTCAATCTCAATGGCGCCTGGAGCCACGCAGTTTACTTTGATGTTGTACTGGCCCAGTTCCGCGGCAGCCACCTTGGTGAACATCTCGATGCCGCCCTTGCTGGCCGTATACGACGAGAGCGAAGGGAAGGCGATCTTATTGCAGCCCGAGCCGATTAGCAGAATGTCGCCGCCCCCATGTTCCTTCATGTAGCGGCCCCCAAACTGCGTGCACAGAAACGAGCCCTTCAGGTTGGTGTCGATCACCATGTCCCACTCTTTTTCCGTGATTTCGAGTAGCGGCTTCCACGTCTGCACGCCCGCGTTGGCCACTACAATATCCAGGCCGTCGAGTGCATTGATGGCGGTGTCGAAGATCCGTTCCATGTCACCGTAGTTGCCCACGTCGCCCTGTACCACGTAGGCCTTGCCGCCCAGCTCGGCAATCTCAGTGGCGGTTGTCTTAGCGCCAGATTCGTCGCCGCGATAGTTCACCATCACCGCGCATCCGGCCTTCGCCAGTTCCAGGGCAATCCCCTTGCCCACCCCTTTGCTCGCGCCCGTTACAAGGGCCTTTCTTCCGCTCAGAATTCCAGACATGCCCTCAGTGTATCGGAATCGCGCACACTTACTCCAGGTACCCCTGTGCCTTTAGAAACACGATTGTCTTGGCCAGCGTTTCCGTATACCAGCGGTTTTCATGACGACCGTAATTGAAGAAGCCGTGAGTGGCCCCCTCGCTTTCCTCAAGGGTGCATGAGTTGCCCGCCTTACGCATGGCCGCACAGAAATCCCGCACCTGCTTGATGGGCACGGTGGGGTCGTCCACTCCGTGGAAGATGAGAGTGGCTGGCACACCGGCCTTTACAAAGCTGATCGGCGATACCTTTGCGCCCGCTTCGCCGAAGCGGCTGGTCCATCGCTCGTCCCGCAGATCCGCCACAGGGTTGTAACCGATAAGCAGATTCGCGGCGGGGGAAACCGCGTCTTCTTCAAGCGGCGGAACTAAAGTGGTGGCTAGCGCCAGTTGCCCTCCGGCTGAACCTCCAGCCGCCACGATGCGGTTCGGGTGAATGCCCAGCTTGGCTGCGTTTGCCCGCACATAGCGCATGGCCGCTTGCGCATCGGCGGTGGCATCCGTCACCGTGCTCTTATGCCGGCTCGAAACCCGGTAGTCCACAAATACCGCCACCATGCCCCGCCCCACCAGTTCCTTGCCGAAGGGAAGAAACTGCTTCACAGTTCCACTGGACCAGCCACCGCCGAAGAAATAGACAATGGCCGGGCGTGGCCGGGCAAAGCTGGCAGGTGGTGAAAGCACCTGCAAATCGAGCGAAGTGCCGCCCACCGTGCGGTACACATACGGCGTCGATTCCGGAATCGGCTCGCGCGGCGTCTGCGCGGCCATCCCGCAGGCAAGGGATGCCATCAACGCCATACGGCAAATAACAACAAGATGGGGCATGGCGTCAGCCTATCACGCACTGCCGCTGTCGCGATCAGCTCTTGCCATCCCGAGGGCGTACTTCGTCCTACCATAGGCTTGCCCGGCCCAGGCGGGCACGTGTTCCCCATTGGTTTCGTTGCACAGCCGGAAGCTACCGCCCCACCGAAGCCCCACGCCGCGGAGTGGGCGTTGCCTGGCCGTACATCTCATACAGAATCCGTCCTTCGCTGCCGCTGGGTGCTTCAATCTCCAGTATGTTGGCCAGAGTCGGCGCGATATCCTGCATCATCACCTTCGCGTCGTAGTAGCCAGGCGTAACGCCGGGTCCCATAAACACCATGGGGATGTGCGTGTCGTAGCTGTAGGGCGTGCCATGGGTGGCGCGTGAGCCATCGCCAATCCAATAGGGCTCCAGCAGCACTTCCAGGTCGCCAGAGCGCTTGGGGTGGAAGCTTTTCAGCACGCGCTGTGCCGCCTCGTCTGGTGGCGCCTGACCCATCAGCAGTTGATCGCGCGTGAACACGCGGGTCACGCCCTCCGTCTTCATCATCTCCGCCGCCGCGAACTGGCGAACCTCGGCGGCGTCCAGCTTCTTCTGGTCGATCAGTTCGTAGTTCAAATACGGCGAGCTGCCAGCCGAACCAAGCACCCACTTGCCCGCTCCATACTTCGCGGCCAAAGCCTGCTCCAGCGGTTCAAATACTGCCCGTCGCGCCAGTCGTCCTCCAGGCATATTGCGCTCCTGGTTCACTTCCGGAATCGGTCCCACACCGTGGTCGGCGGAAAGCACCACCAGCACGTTTGCCATCCCCACTTTCGCGTCGAGCCAAGTGAAGAACTCGCCCAGAATCCGGTCAGTCTGCAGGGTCATCTCGCGGACGCTGCGCGCGTCAGGGCCGTCCCGGTGCCCAAGGGAATCGTTGCCGGAAAAGCTCAGCGCCAGCAGGTCCACCGCTCCTCGCTGGCCCATCTTGTAGTGCTCCACCGCGGCCTTGCCGAACTCCGCAATCAGTTCGCTGGAGTAGGGCGTGTTCCACAGGGAAGAGTAGTACATGGGGCCCCGCGTGCCCGGCACTTTGGTTATCGGTTCGGCAAGGTCTGCGCACTCGAAGTTCTTGCCCAGGTAGCGGTCCTGCAACTTGCGGGCATTGAAAGCCTGCACCCACGCGGGCATTTCCTTGAAGTAATACGTGCTGGAAACGAAATCCCCTGTCTGCCGGTCGTACCAGAACGCCCCGTCGGCCATGTGGCCCGCAGGCATAATGGCCCCGCGATCCTTCAGCGAAACACCCACCACCACCGGCGGAACGGCCCCTGGGTCGGCGCTCACGGCCATCTTCATCTGGTCGCCCACCGTACTCACCAGCAACCGTCGGGGCGACGCGCCTGCGCCGTCATTCTCCGCCCCATGGTTGGTTTCGTTGAAGTCGGTGATGCTTTCGATCTTCTTGCCGCTCACCCGGTCAAACCAGTCGTTCCCTACAATCCCGCTATTCACGGGATACGCGCCGGTCAGCAGTGAAGCATGGCCAATCGCGGTCACTGAGGGGTAGTGCCCCAGGTGTCCATCGGTGAAATTCGCGCCACGGTCCAGCAACTGCCGGAACCCGCCACGGTAATCCTTGTTCCACCGCATTAGGTAGTCATAGCGCAGTTGGTCCACCATCAAGGTAAGCACCAGGCGCGGCTTTGGCAACGGAGCACGGCCTCGCGGCGCCGGTTGAGAAAACGCGGGAACTATCGCACAAAGGAAAAGTGCAATCAGCACGGAGCGGGAAGTAGCAATTAACCCTAGCATTGTGGTTAGTCTCTCACACCCCGCACCCGCGCCGGACAATTCCTTTTTCTCCGCGGAATCGCGTTAGGGTCTAAGCTGTTGATTGGCGATGTTCAGTGAAATTCCCCTCGCACCGTTAGCCGGGCAACCAAAGATACGGCGGTTCCTCCGAATGCGGGGTCTTGCCCTGGTGGCGCTCACCCTGCTGGTGATCGGCGTCTACAGCCGCATTGCCGTTACCCGCCAATATGACTGGATCTGGAGCCCTGACCTCGTCAATCAGGTTTACCCGTGGTTGGAAGTGCAGGCCGCCGCCTGGCAGAGCGGGCAGATACCTCTCTGGGATCCTTACATTTGGGGTGGCCAACCGCTGCATGGTCAGGTGCAGCCCGGCGCGGCCTACCCGCTGAACTGGCTACTGTTCAGCTTGCCGCAGAAAGACGGTTTCATTCGTTACGGATTCCTCGACTGGTATTTTGTCCTGTTGCATCTGATGGCTGCCTGGTTTGCGTATCTGCTTGCCCGCGGATTGGGCACTTCGCGATTTGCAGGCATCGTGTGCGGGCTTATCTTCTCGCTGGGTGGCTTCCTCGGCCGCGCGGATTGGCCGCAGATGATGAACAGCGCGTTATGGACTCCGCTGGTGCTGTTGGCCATCTTCCGTACCCCTGGAAGCGTGCGCCCGTTGAGCGTTGCCGCCTTGGGCGGGCTTGCCCTTGGAATCGCCTTTCTCTCTGGCCATCATCAGGTGCCCATATTCCTGGCGATTGCCGCGGGGCTGTTATGGCTTGCGCAGATCCTCCGTGGTGCCATCTTCAGGCCCCGCATGGCGGTTGCGGCCGCTCTGTTCTTTGTGTGTGCGGGCCTGATTGCCGCGGTGCAGGTGCTGCCCTCACTGGAGTACGGAAAAGAGGCGGTGCGCTGGATTGGCTTTGACCAGCCGGCCTCATGGAAGGATACAGTCCCCTATCAGGTCCATGAGACTTTTGCCAGCCATCCACACCGCTTGCTGGGTTTGGTGATTCCCAACATCTTCGACCATTACGACCACTTCATTGGCATCTGCGGACTGCTTCTGGTTGCGCTGGGGGTAGCGGCCACATTGCAGCGTTGGGAGACGCGAGCGCTGGTTACCATGGCCGTGATGGCGATGTTTGCCGCGATGGGTGGCTTCACCGTCTTCCATGGATTGCTTTACGCCTTTGTGCCGATGGTGGAGAAAGCGCGGAACCCGGCTGCCATCAGCGCATTGCTGAGCGTGGCGATGGCGGTGCTTGCCGCCATTGGAGTGGACACACTGCGGAAGAGGCAGGCTGACCATGCCGCGTCCGTTGGAGCCAAGGTGCTTGCCACGGCTGGGGCTATCCTGTTCCTGGTGGGCGGATGGCTCTATATGAGCCACAGCGGCACCTTTCCCACCGATGATCGCTTTCATATTGTGGCTATCTGCGCGCTGCTGTTGGCGGGATTGTTGGTAGCGTGGCGGCAGCAACGCATTTCCGCCGCCTGGCTTATGGGTGGACTCCTCGTGCTGCTCGTGGCGGAACTCTCAGTTTCCGCCTTGCTTCCGTTTCCCAGCAAACTTGACTCGAAACGTCCTGGCTCTTACCGCCTGCGCTACCACCACCAGGACATTGCAGACTACCTCCGCGGCGTTCCCGGATTTCAGCGTGGCCAGGTGGACGGCAACGCCATTGGCATCGCGTTGGGCGATCTGTACCAGATTCAGATGTTTGAGGGGTACACCGCCAGCGTGCCTGCCTCCATTTGGGAACTGGGCATGTCGCAGCGGCGTGTGCTGGAACTGTACGGGGTGAAAACCTGGGTGGCGCGCCAGCCTTTGTACGAAGGCCAGCGCCAGGTGCGTGAATTCGCCGATGGTTTCAAAGCCTGGGAACTCGAAGACGCTTTTCCGCGGGTGTGGATCGCCCGTCAGGCGATTTCGCTAGACAGCATCGCTGCCTTTCGGGCCAAACTGGACACCGGGCAATTCGGCGATCGCGCAGTTGTGCCGTTTGTGGGACCAGCACCTCAGTTGCCCGCCTGCAACAACGGAGATGTATCCGGGGACGAGGCTGCGATTGCGGAATACCACATGAACCGCGTGCTCATTCGGGCTAGAAGCAACTGCGGTGGTCTGCTTGTGATCAGCGACAACGCATTCCCCGGCTGGAATGCCTTCGTGAATGGGCGCCAAGCCGAGATCTTGCGGCCCTATCACTCACTGCGCGGTGTGGTGATTGGAGCCGGTGAACAAACCATCGAGATGCGTTATTCGCCCACTTCTTTCAGCATCGGCGCACTACTCACGCTGCTGGGGTTTGCCCTTATGGGTGCAGTGCTGTGGTTTGAGCCCAGGATCTTGCGCCACTGAAGCATTCCACGTCATCACTAGCGCAGTTGCTGGGCTTATGGCGGAATGATGCGAAAAACAGCCCCTGTCTCGCTCTGCCCGGCGATCTCCAACCCCATCGCCGCCTTTGTCCTTACAAGCATAGGGAAGCTGAAGTGGTCACGGGTGGCGACGATGTAGCGGAATCCCATCCGGTGAAGCGCCATCGCGGATTCCCGCGCAGTATTGTCTGCCTCCATCTCGCGCCGCGCAGTTGTGGTTTCCACCGGCTGCCAGCCACCTGCAGCATCAACAGCTTCCACGCGGTAATCTGCAAAGTCCGAGTCCCTGCACGTCTGGATGTCAATCCGGTCCAGACGTACGGTGGCGCCAAAATCCACTTCCAGGAACTGGTCGCTGCGTGCGCCCTCCCATGGCGACCAGGAAGTGGAAGGACTATTGTCAAACGCCGCGGGAAGCAACCATGGCGCGAAACGGGAGCGCAGCCTCCACGCATTGGATCGCTCAATCTCCAGGGAGCCCAGGTACACGCGTACTTCATTCACAATCCAGAGGTTCGTTGGGACGTCGTGAATCTGGTAGACGCGAAT
>JAHCHD010000009.1 GCA_026129915.1 Bryobacterales bacterium | reverse complement strand
GCAACCAGCAACTCAAAGGGGTTGCGGTGGTCCCGTGCGCACTTGGGGTTTGGGTGGAGTTCCTCCAGAATCTTCAGAATCTGCTTCAGGCGTTCGTCGCGTTCCAACTTGCTGCGAGGCTGCTTTCCCATGGGTTTGCGCACCGCCATGGGAACCGAACGCTTGCGGATGCCGCTTACTTCGTCCATGTTTCTCTCAGGGGATAGGGGTGTGGAAGCACTGCGGGACCGAGCCATGAAGGTTGCCTGGACCTCTATCGTAGCATTGGGAATGCCGACGCCTGGATGCGCCAATGGAAGTGGAATCGCAGGGCACGGCGCAGTGTGTGCTCCTCTGCCAGATGATGGCGGTAGGCGCGCGTTTCGCTTGCATCATCCGCAGGCTGGGGTCGGGTTGGCGTCCACGCATCACAACTGGCGGAACCGTTCGGGGTCCCGCTGGATGAACGGGTGATTCGCGTCATTGAGCAGGTTCGGTGATCATCAGATCCGCCCGAATCAGGTTCCCGTCTGGCAGTTCATAGGGCTTCAGGGCTTTGTCCAATGGTGCTTGCATTTCCCGGCTCTCGTAGGGGCCCAGCGATACCTTGGCGATATCGAAGCTCAGCATGGGGGTCTCGTCCGCGGCGGAGTCCTTCGGACGGACGTGTACCGTTCCACTGAACGTAGGGGTCTGCGCCGCACCTCCATTCACGATCACAAAACGTGCTTCCAACTGCTTGTTCTTGCCGGGTACAAAGCGCAAAGCCGTCACGCTCAACACCCGGTTGAGGCGGTGCCCGCCCTGGCCCTGCCCAAGGTCCACCATGCCCGCAGACGCACCAAAAGTGCCCTTTGATTTCTCGTAGTACTTGAAGGCTGCCCAGCCCAGCGCGATAAAGACCACCGCCGCTAGCACTGTCACCAGCAGAGGGTTCATCTGGCGCGCTCCGCCATCCTCATTCTCAGATGCACCGGCCCGAAGCTCATTGATCGGCTTCAAAGACGTACCCGGCGCGGAACCTTCGGGCGGAGTGGTTTCATACGAGATCGCTGCTGCCGCGGGACGAAAACGGGAACCTTGCGCATCAGTCGCGCCCGCGGCGCCCGGCCTCGGTGGAGTAACGGTCGCGCCCGACATGTAAGTCGCGCCCGTGTAGGTGCTGCCACCCATCGTGCCGCCCTCAATCTGCATGAGGTTCTTGATCACGGGAGAGGTTGCTTCGACTGCCGCGGGACCCGTCTGCTTCAGGTAGGCCTTCTGCTTGTCGTACTCGGGGCACCACTCGGGACAACCATCGTACTGGGGAGGGATCTCTTTCCCACACTTCGGACAAATCCAAGCAAACATGCAGCCAGCCTCCCGCGGGTTTCCAGTTCCAGGTTGCGGCTCCAGAAATTCGGGCTTGATGGAACCGCAACTTAGTAATCAGTAAGATGCTTGCCCGCGCTTTCTAGGATACAGCCAATCGATAAATCCCCACACCCCAACTTGTTACGCACCAGAACGTCTAGAACTCATTGTCCCCGAGATCCGTGGCCACGCTTGGTGTCGCAAGTCCACACGCAATCTCGCACTCAGGGCTTCGACGCAGCGGTTTCCCGAACGACGCGGAAGCCAGCAAAGCCGTGCCGGGGGCTCCACCCCAGCTTGGAATCCACCGGGGTATCCGCGCTGCCACCCATCAACTTCCCACTTCCGTCCTCGCTCACCACCCACTCCGCGGCATTGCCGTCAAGGTCGAACACCGGATCGGAGCCCTTCCCCGCGAAGCTGCCGACGGGAAGCAGGAGGTCATCGGGACTCAGCCCATTGATGCTGCGCGCCAGAGCAACCGCATCGTCAGGGTTCACGTCATAACCTGCCCATCGGTCCAGCGTGTTTCCGCCTTTGGAAGCTCGCAGATGACTGCTCAACTCCTTCGCGGTTGGCAGCCGGAAGCGCTCACCTGTTCGCGTGCTCAGCCATTCGGCGTAGCGCTTGGCATCAGCGAAGCGAATGCCTGTGGCCGGGAACAGCTCTGTGCCGGGTGGCACTTTGTAAGCCTGGTCGAAAGCGGCATACTGCCCGCGGGTGATCTCAAAACGGCTCACCTGCAAGTCGCCCAGTGCCGCTGTTTCCGGAACTTCTCCCAATTTTGAGCGATAGAGCAGGCCGGAAAGCGCAGATTCCCGCTTCATCCATGCTGGACGTTCTTCGGTCTTGCCGAACAGAAAACGGTCGAACCAGGCCAGTTCTTCATCTATCTTCCGCTTCTGGTGGACGTACTTGCGAAGGCCATGCGGTTCGCCAGGAAATAGCAGGAACTTCACGTCCGTATTGCCCAAGTGCTGCAAGGCCCGGTAGTGTTGCCAGCCCTGCTCCGTGGGTACGTTCACGTCCTCCGTCCCGAAGAAGATGATGGTGGGACTCTTCACCTTATCCATTCGAAACAAGGGAGATTTCTCAATGTAGAGCTGCGGATTCTGCATCGGGGTGGCGCCCAGGTAGTAGTCCTCGAAGGCGTGGCCAAACATGGCATTGCCCCAGTCGGAGATCCAGTTCACGTCCCCGGCGCCCGCACCCACTGCCTTGTAGCGATCCGTGCGCGTGCTGATCTCGATGCTGATAATCGAGCCGTTGCTCCAGCCCATGATGCCCAGCTTTTCAGGATCCACCAGCCCTTTGCCGATCAGCGCATCCACGCCCTTTTCCACGTCAATCCATTCGAGGTCGTTGTACTTGCCCCGCGAAATGCTCTCTACCCACTTCAGGCCATAGTTGCTGCTGCCGTGGTAGTTGGGCTTCAGGATAAACGCACCTCGCTGGGTGTAGAGCTGGTGGGGATAGCTCCAGCTCTCGCGGAACGCATCGCGGTCAACTCCAGAGGGGCCGCCATGAATCATCACTACCAGGGGGTACTTCTTTCCTGCCTCATAGCCATGGGGGTAGTACAGGATTCCCTCCACCTCTTCATCGAGAGCGCCTGTCCATCGCACGGTCTCAGTTTTTGAGATCGTCTTCCTGGCCAGGGCTGAGTTCGTGTCTGTTACCTTCTTGGGGCTGTCCAGGCCTGCTCCATTCAGCTTCGCGGCATACCACTGGGCGGGCACACTCGCGGTGGTGTATTCATAGGCCAGCATGTTGTTCTGGTACGAAGCGCGGAAGCTGACGACGTTTGAAGCGTGTTCACCGCTAAGGTCCTGGCGAACCAGCCGGTCGCCTTCCAACTGATAGCGCGCCAGCAGATCGCGCACGCCGTTCGCAAGCGACACCACCAATCCATTTGAGACCGCTGCGATACCGGAGCCTATGCCGTTTTCCCAGCCCAGGTCCATCTCGCGGTGGGTACGCGCGGCGAGGTCAAAGTAGTAAAGCTTATTGATGGTGCCGCTTCGGTATACCGGGTGCGACGAGTAGCCCGAAGTGAAGTAGAATCCGCGATCGTCAAATGCCCATTCAATACTGCCGGGAATCAACCGGGTGTTGGGGAAAATCGGTTCCGCAGTCCCCTTTTCGAGGTCGTGCAAGTAGCTGGCTGGCGCCACCAGGGAATCGAAAACAAAGCGGCTGGAACGGTTGTGCACAGTCACCGCGTATTTCCCGTTCCACGAGACGTCCACTCGCGAGATCCGGTCGTTGTTCTGCGTAAGCCGCTTCGTGGTTCGGTCTTTCAACGAGAAGCGGAACAGCCGCACGGGGCTTTCGTTGGGATCGTCCACTACCCTGGAAGTGTCTTTCTCCTGCTTCAGCTTCTGTGCCAGCGCGCTGCTGTCTTCCTGCGCTACCAGCAGCAGGTTGTCGTCATCCAACCAGCGGAATGCGTTCACTCCCTGGGTCATGGCGGTGGCTGCCCGCGGTTCCCCGCCGCGCAGATCCAGGAGCCAAACCTGAGACTTCGGCCCGTCCGCGCCGCCAGCCCCTTCTTCTCCGTCCCCGCTCGCCTTGCGGCTCGTCAGAAATGCCAGTTGCTTCCCGTTAGGGGAGAACTGCGGTGAGCTGGAAGACTCGTCGCCCCGTGTGAGTTGCACCAAATGGTCATCCGCCAGGTAACGCAGATAGACCTGCGACACGGACGTACCCTTCTTCGGGTTCATTTTCGATTGCACCCAAACGGCCATGGAGCCATCACGCGAGAGTTCGAGTGATGAGGCGCGTTCGAGTAGCAGGATGTCATCGGTAGTCCAGGCGCTGGCAAAGCATGAGACGCTGAGCGTGAAGCTCAGCAAGGCGGAAAGCAAGAAGCGAATCATGGAAAGTCACCGGGTAAAGGGTCTGGGAAGCCGGTTCTAGGCGGCAGGCTGACCCAACAGAATCCTTACAGTTTCGCACAGACGGAAGGGTCAAGAATCGATGCCACAGGGGGGAGGCAGGGAAGGGCGGAGGAAATCAAAACGGTGACTTGGGGAGACGCGCAACCGGCCCCTCCCCAAGCCCAAATGGAACCCAAACTTACTTTTTCTTCTGCTTCTGTTGACCAACACGAACCTTATTCACGCTGGCCTTCATGTCGCGGTAAGACTTCCAGTCAAAGCGCTCGGATGCTTCCTTCAGATAAAGTTCGACGTCCGTGCCCTTAGGCAGGACCGCCATCAGCGTGGCGTGCTCAGTGCCATCCGCGCTCGAGAGACGGTAGCGTTTTACGTTAGGAATGGACATAATTCTCACCTCGGAGCGCGACGGCTCTTCTATCAGGATAGTACGTGGTGGCTCGTTCCGTCCAATGACTCAGCGCGGACTTTCGCGACCGGGCACCCGTGAGGGTAGGATTCAGGCTACCTCAGAACCCAGACGCTTCGCCATCGCAGGCAGTTCCCGCAAGGACATCACCAGCCGCTCTCTTCGCTATCCAGCACTTCCCGAGAAATCCAGCCCAATACCCCGCAAGCAACCCCACAGATCCGACACATCCGACGTTTCCGACAGGATTTGCCAGATTCTGTCGGAGCTGGTGGGCTCCGGGCTCGCCGTTACGAAACGAACCCCGGGATGGATAGACTGCCCAAATCCAGGGCGTCATGCTGCCGACCTTGAACTTTGGCGGAATCCGACGTTTCCGACGCTTCCGACGCTTCCGACTAGTCCGACGAATCCGACGAATCCGACGAGTCCGACGAGTCCGACTAGTCCGACGAATCCGACGTTTCCGACGCTTCCGACTGGAAATGTGTCAGATGCGGGCGAGGTTGACAGGAATGCAGCGATGCGCCGCGGGGCGCGCAGTGTTCTATGTAGTGCTATCCCGTGGACGCGTCATCCGGCGGATCCTCCGCTCCCTGGTGGGGACTGTGCGTGTCGAACGTTGACCGTCGGCATCCGTAGGTGTGTTCAGGCGTGCCATCCCCAATTATGGCGAGGCCGTCGCGTCGGGTTGCTGAAAGTGGGGCATTCGGGAATGGCGGCCTGCGTTCTAATCGGCGTGGATTGTTCGGTTTGCGCTGCACGCGAGAGAATTCCAATCTGGCGTGACCGGGGGGGCAGCGTGGTGATGGGAGCGGATTGCGCTTCAGAGCGATGGGATACAGGCCTGCGAGGGACCGAGAACGACGCTTCTGTCGAGGCAACGGCTCTCGTCGACGAACTGGCGCCCGTGGTGCGAGGTGTGTCGTGAACCCGGTGCTCAGAAGGGCAAGCCTGTTGGGGACAAACCAGGAAGTGAATAGCCCCTTCCGCCTGTATCTCCTGCCCGGAGTTATGTGTAGCGCCATCCAGAAAGAATTTCCGCCAATGACTAGATACACCGTGATTCAGCGCAGTCAAGACTAAGCCGCCTGTTTCCATTGCAGACACTGTCAGGGCTAAGAATTGGAGGAACACCAACGTGCGACTGCCTAAGCTGCTATGCCTTCTGCCAATTTATCCGCTGGTTGCCGTTCTGGCGCTGCCCATCACTGTGAACGCAGACGTCGCGCTGGGCCAGACATCGGACACTCCATCTCTTCGCATCGAAATCCTTGAAGGCGAAGGCGCCGTGAATAACATCCGCCAGCGGGTGGGGCGGGAACCCATCGTCCGTGTGGTGGACCGTAATGACCGCCCGGTGGCAGGCGCCGCAGTGGCATTTCTCCTGCCTCAGTCCGGCGCGGGCGGCAGCTTTTCTGGCGGCGCAAAGATGCTGAATGTGATCACCAACCAGCAGGGTGTGGCGGCGGCCCGCGGCTTTCAGTTGAATGCTGTTGCGGGAGACTTCCAGATCCGCGTGACGGCCTCCTTTCAGGGCCAAACCGCCTCCACCGCGATCACACAAACCAACACCGCGGCCCTGGCAGGTTCCGCCGGCGCAGGAAGCGCGGGCGGAGCCGCCGGGGGCGCAGGAGGTGGATTGTCCACCGGCGCCGTGGTTGGCATTGTGGCTGTGGTTGCCGGCGCTGCCTTGGGGGTGGCACTGGGCGTTGGCGGAGGCGGTGGTGGTCCGACACCCAGCCCGGGGCCAACGCCGACGCCAACGCCAACCATTGGTGTAACGCTGGGCGCTCCCAGCGTCACCACGCCTGCTCCTTAGACACTGGTTGCCAGCCAGCCGGGAATCCAGTTGGTTCCCACCCACCCAATCCCTGTGAGGAGTAACCACATGAGGCCGAATCCCAGAATCTCCACAACGCGCGGCAAGCAGTTTGCCCGCGCCGTTAGTTCCCGCACCCGGCTTTGGCGCGGGATGCTCGCGGGCTTCCTCCTGCTGGCTGGTGCGGCTGGCTACGGCTTCGGGCAGACTTCTCACCCGGACGGACCCCTCGAAGATCCCCGCTACGTTGTCCGCACCATTGCCGGTAGCCTGACACCCGGCTACGGGGGCGATGGCGGCCCTGCGGACATGGCCGCGCTGGACTGGCCGCGTGGCGTGGAGACCGACCGATTGGGCAACGTCTACATTGCGGATTCCGAAAACTGCCGGATCCGCAAGATCGATGTGGAGGGCACCATCACCACGGTGGCCGGCAATGGAATCTGTGGCGCCGGGCCAGAGGGCGTATCCGCCCTCGAGAGTTCTCTAAACAGGCCCATCGATGTTGCCGTGAATCTGCTGGGGGAAGTTATCTTCACGGAGGCATCTCGCATCCGTAAGGTGGACTCGCTGGGTGTCATCCGCAGCGTTGCTGGAGTTCCGCCCATCCAACAGAGCAATTGCAACCCTCAGGACGGCGCCGCCGCGCTCTCGGCCTGCTTGCGTCCCAGTTACCTTGACCTCGCGCCCGACGGGAGTATCTATTTCTCCGATAGTTTCCTTCCCGACCGCGTTCGCAAAGTGGACTCGCTTGGCGTGGTGACTACGGTGGCCGGCAGCTTCGGCATTGGATTCTCCGGCGATGGGGGACCTGCCCTTTCTGCCCTCCTGAATTCGCCCCAGGGTGTGCTGTATCACGAGGGCAACCTCTATATCGCCGATGAGCAGAATTTCCGCATCCGACGAGTGGATCCGCTAGGCATCATCCGCACGATTGCCGGCAACGGCATACTAGGCGGGTTACCCGATGGCCTTCCCGCCCTAACCGCCAGCATTTCCCCGCGGGAACTCCGGTTCGACGAGCTGAACAATCGCCTGCTCTTCACGAACACCTCCACCAGTGCCATTCTTGCGCTGGATGCCGATGACCGCATCCAAGTGGTGATTGGCCCGATCGATACGGACGTGCTTCCCGACATCCTGGCTGAGAATACGGTGGACCGGGAGACCCGTTTGCGCGCCGTTCGCGGACTATCAATTGATGCTGAATCGGGCGACATTCTCTACTCGGAAGGCAACCCCGGTTCAGGCTCCAACCCGACCAGCACTTCGGCCGCCCGCATCCGTCGCGGGTTTCTGGGGGCGACAGCCTGCCAGATTCCTTTTCCTGGGGACTCCACCGGCGTTGTGGGAACGCTGTTCCGGAAGAGCATTCCCTATCAGTCAGACGGTGTCGAATCGTTCGAGGTTCTGGGGCTACCTCCCGGACTTACCGCCACTGGCAGCAGAATTGACCTGGAAATTACCATCGAGGGAATTCCGACGGTGGCCGGAGAGTTCGACGTGACGGTGTTGTTGAACTGCGGGGGGCGCACTACATTCAAGATCATCATCAGCGCCGGTGCCTGCCTGTTCATCACCGAGTCCCCATTGCCGAACGGGAGGTCAGGGGTTCCGTACTCGCAATCCATTCTTTACCAGGCCGCGGGTGCGCAGTCCATTTCGCTGGCAGCGGGCGCGCTGCCGCCGGGGCTGGAACTCGCCCCACCGCCGCATGACTCCACCGATGCCACTTGGCGGCTGCAGGGAATCCCGCTGAATCCGGGCACGTACAGCTTCACCCTGCGTCTGACTCCATGCGGCCAGGAAAAGCAATTCGTGATAGTGATTGACGAGAGCGCGTGCCTGTTCGTCACCCAATCCCCTCTCCCGTCCGGCCAAATCAGACTGCCCTACACGACATCGATCCTGTATACGGCTGTGGGTGCACAGACGATCTCTCTGGTGGAGGGCACACTGCCCCCAGGGATTCTACTCGTGCCTCCCCCCGGCGGCACGGAGAGCTCCACGTGGCGATTAGCGGGAACCCCCACCCAGGCCGGGGAGTTCCTGTTTACCTTGGGCTTGCATGCTTGCGGTGCACGGATGCAATACCGGCTGACCATCGCACCGGAAACCTTGTTGATCTCCACCCCCTCCTTGCCCGAGGCGACCGTTGGCTGCCTTTACAGCTTCAGCCTGACCGCAGCCGGGGGGACGCCACCCTATCAGTTCCTGGTGTCCTCGGGTATACTTCCGGCGGGCCTAACTCTGAACGCAACAGGGCTGCTAACGGGCACGCCCACACTTGCCGGCTCCAGCAACCTTGGGTTTGAAGTGGTGGATTCCAACGCCCTGCGCGCACCAAAGCTGCTAACGCTGATAGTGGCCAGCGCTCTCACGTGGGTGACCACATCCGTGCCCCAGGGAACCGTTGGAGAACCATACGCCGGAGTCCAGTTGCAGGTGAGCGGTGGAAGCGGTCCGGCTAGTTTCACCGCCCTCGACCCTCTGCCCGCCGGACTAACGCTATCGCCAACTGGCCAGCTGGGCGGTACAGCGCAGGCCGCATTCAACGGTTCCATCCGCCTCCGGGCCAATGCCAGTGGCAACTGCAGCGCCGATACCACGCTGCCCCTGGTGATCCGGCCTGCTGGCCCGACGGAGATTTCCCTGGGAGCAACAGTCCCCAATGTGGAACTGCGCAGTGAGTACGAGACGTCGGTCACCACCAACAACCCGCCGTCGAGCGCCATTGCGGGCAACTTGCAGATCCGCTTCGCCTCCCTTGCAGAAGAGGGCCGGGACAACCCCGAGGTGAGTTTCGCCACGGACCCGCGTAGCCGCAACGCGGGGTTCACCGTGAATTCCGGACAAACTACGGGGCTCTTCACCACCGGGGAAACCATTCGATTCAATAGCGGGACGGTAGCGGGAACCATCATCCTCACGGCAATGATGGACACCGGCTCGCAAACCCTCATAGATACCTTGGAATATGCAGTTCCGCCGGGGCCGCCGCGGCTGCTTGGGATGAGCTTGACCCGTTCAGGGAACACCGTTACCGTGACCGCCACAGGTTATGCGCCGCGACGCCGCATTACCACCGGGACGCTGGATCTCGTCCCGCGCGCGGGAGTGGCGATCAGCGGCAACACGTCCATCCCGCTGTCCCAACTGCTGGAGGCCTTTACTACCTACTTTGCCCAGGATGCCTCCCGCGAATTCGGCAGCCAATTTGTCCTCACCATTCCCCTCACCATCAGCGGTGGGACGGCGGCAGACCTTGCCGAGGTTCGGCTGACACTTGTTGGAGAAACCGGAGAAAACAGCAATGTACTTACCGCGCAGTAATCGTGGCCGCGGCTGCGCTGCAGCTTGCCAGCAACTCAACGCCATCATCCGGCTCGCGCTTGCGGTGTCGTTCCCCGCTCCCGGCAGCCTGGCTGCCTCCGCCAGGACTTTGTTTAGGACCGGAAGGACCCCGCGCTTTGTGTTAGCCGCTGCGGTGCTCACCACTCTACTGGCCCCCGGTCCACTTCTGGCCCAGCCGATGGAGGCAATCCGCCCCGCAGGCGACCGGGTTTCGCTATCTGTGGATGTGTCCCCGCGGAACCGAGATGGTAAGGGAAATAGTGACGTTGCGTTGCAGGCTGCCCCGGCCCAGCCAGCCACTGCCATCCTCGGCGCCGCAGTGCCCACCCTGGGGGTAGTTGCCATCGAAGGTGCGCTTTACCGTGTTGATGGCATTCCGGGAGGCGCGCGCCTTTCCGTCTTGCAGACGGCCTCCATACGGGCCAAAGGCGACGCACTGCTCGCAAGTGCAGTGTCCTCAGCATGGGCCTACGCCACTCCGGGTGCCACCCGGGTGATGGTTACACCCCTCGTCCAGGGCGCTCTACCCACGACCATCTTCCCGGGCATTCCTGTGGGGGAACTGGCCTTGTCGGGTGACGGCTCCACGCTGGCCGTGACGCACCAGACGGAGCCGCTTATTGTATTGCAGCCCGCTACGGAGAGCAGCCCGGAGAAGCGGCATGCCATTTCATTGGGCGCCGGCCGGCTAATGGCACTGCATCTGGACACCGAAGGACTGCATCTGGTTGCATTGCGATCCACCTCTGGCTGGATGGAGGCGTTGGCATGGTCAAGCAGCACAAACGCGGTACAACTGCTGACCCACGGAACTGCACTCTCCGCAGCCATGCGTCCGGATGGCAGCGAGATTGCGGTTTTCGATGCGGAAACCGGCACGCTGCAGCATTTCCATCGGGGCAGCGGGGGCTTTGGTCTTGCCGCTACGCAGCAACTACCCATGGCTCCACCCAGCGCAGCGCATAGCCTCGCCGCCGTTCACTTCCTGAATGGGCGCTTCGTGGTTGCGCTCATCCGGGAGCAGGCGGTTGTTCTTTGTACGCTTGGGGATGGATGTGCCCAGTCCACGCTCCCCATCCCGACGGCCCGCGCCATCCGCCCACTTGCCAGCCAGAGCGTGCTGTTCGTGGAGTCAGCCCGGCAGGGCGTCCCCAGCTACCTGCTGGAACTTGGGGAGGATTCGCCCTCGTGGCATTTCATCAGCCGTCCCGCGCCTGCGAATGAACCGCCAAACCGCGCCCGGATTCCCCAGCGCTGAGGCATCCGGCCGCGAGCTTGCGGTCATGGCAACCATCGGTCTTGGGAACCGGCTCGAAGCTGCAACGTGCAAAGCGACAGCGAGCGCCGCGGTTTCGGGGGACACCTCCTTGCCCTTGGAATTGAACAGTGTGGAACGTCCTTTTACGGGTAGCCCGAAAGACAGTTCCGCATTGATCAACGATACCTAGACGAATGGAAATGTTCGTCTCCGGAAGGAGTTCTCCGTTTGCATTCCTGCGCAAGTCAGGCCCATTCTCGTGGGCGTTGCAGGCGGTGACTACTGACTTACATGGAGCTTTCTGATCGTCAGATAGCCACAACGGGTTGGTGACAACCAGTGGTTAGTTCCTTGCGCAATCGCAGGCGTTCGAAGTTGGAGGAATTTCGAGCGACTCCTGCAGAACCGGACTCCCGCGGACGGGGTGCTCGTGTGGCTGATTCGCATCGCGACATATAGTTCCTGCATACGCGTAGCATGGGCCTTCCCATGCGAGAATAGCCGCATGCGCATCAAGAAGGCCGTGATCACCGCGGCGGGAGAGCGGCAAAGGCGGCTGCCTCTGCAGGAACTGGTGGATCGCGACGGCAAAGCGCGCACCGTCCTGGCCATTCTCGTGAACGACGCCGTACGGGCGGAGATCGAAGAGATCTGCATTGTCGTGCGGCCCGGCGATGAGTCAGATTATCTCGAAGCAGTGCCGGAGCAGCGGAGCATCCTCCGCTTTGTGGAGCAGCCGGAACCTTTGGGGTATGGAGACGCGATCTGGCGTGCCCGTAATTTTGTGGGCGGGGATGCTTTCCTGCACCTCGTGAGTGACCATCTCTTTGTGGGCTGCGAGTCCGCGGGAGACACGGCCACCGCCCTGCTTCGTTTGGCCACGGCGGAAGAGTGCTGCGTATCCGCCGTCCGGCCTACCCATGAGAGTCTGCTGCGCGCCTTTGGCGCGGTGAGCGGGCAACCGGTTTCGGGTTATCCCGGCGTCTATCGGGTGCAATCCGTACTGGAGAAGCCAACTCCCACCCTGGCCGAGCAGAAACTCGTGATTCCCAGCCTGCGGGCCGGACACTATCTGGCGTTCTTTGGCATGCACTTGCTGACGCCTTTGGTGATGGAAATTCTGGACGAACTGCTGCGCTCCGGTGCGACTTCCCCGCAGGGCGCTGCCTCTGCGCACGGCTCCAGGGTGACGCTTTCCGATGCGCTGGCCGTGCTGGCCCGGCGCGAGAAGTATCTGGCGCTCGAAGTGCATGCGGAGCGGTTTGACCTAGGTTCCACCTACGGCCTGCTGACGTCGCAACTGGCGCTGGCGCTCTCTGGCCAGGACCGAGCGGAGATCCTGTCGTTGATGGTGCAGTTGCTTGCCAATGAACAGTTGCGGCCCCTGGAGACGAAGCCGCAATGAGCGCCCTCACGGAGATTATCCTAAGCGAGCAGGAGGCGGTGCGGGATTCCCCAATCGACGGAGTTTGCCAGCAGGCGTCCGTGGAGACTTTGCTGGCCGAATGCGAGGCGCTGCATTCTTTTCAGGAGAGTGATTCGAACCTCTATCGGAGGGTACGTGCGCTGGTATTTCTGGCGGCCATTCACCGGTATCACCTTCCAGAAAAGCTGCCCGACGGCGCCAGCGCCGCGATCCCCTACGAAGGCCATACGCATCTGCTGCACCGCCGTTATGAGGAGGCAATCGCCAGCTTTCTGAATGCCCAGCGCATGCTGGGACCAGCCGAATCGATCTCCAGCGCGCTAGCCGCGGCCTACCGCGGGTTAGCTTTCCAAACCCTGGCCGAGCAGGTGCGGCACAGCGTTCGCTCAATACGCGGCAACCAGTGGATGTTCCGTTCGGCGCATGTAGACGATTACCCGCTGCGACTTCACCCGGCACTGCTGACCAAGCAGGATGGGCTGTTTCCTGTGCTGGCCGAATCTACCCCGGTTCGCATGGACCTCAGCCACAGTGGCTGGAGCGATATATTCTTTCTCGGCATGGACTACCCCGAGGGGGCGCGCGTCCTGAACGTTTCAGTAGATCTGACGGTGCGGGACGGCGCTTCCGCGGCCCCTCGCCCGCCCGTGGAGGCCTATCTTCGGGTGATCGATGAACCGGTGTTGCGCCTGGTGAGCGTGGATTTGAAGAGCCAGGTGGATGTATCCACGCTCGATGAGTGCTTCGATTTCGCGCGCGATTATCTGGGCCTGCTGAAGGCGGCGGTGATCGCATCCGGGCTGGTGCCCGCAGGGATGGAAGGATCCGGGCAGTCCCTCCAGAAATTGCTGACAGCGCTTACCGGGTCGCGCGGCATGGGCATTGAGATTGTCAGCAAAGTGAACGACATCCCCAAGGGCTCGCGGCTGGCCGTTTCAACCAATCTGCTGGCCTGTCTGATTACCGCCTGCATGCGTGCCACCGGCCAGATCTGCGTCCTCGATGGGCCGCTTGAAGAGAGTGACCGGCGCCTGGTGGCGGCACGCGCCATCCTTGGGGAATGGCTGGGCGGTTCGGGTGGAGGCTGGCAGGATTCGGGCGGGGTCTGGCCGGGAATCAAACTGATCCAGGGAGTGGCCGCCGTGCTGGGAGATGTGGAGTACGGCGTCAGCCGCGGCTGCCTGCTGCCCTCGCATACGATTCTTGAACGCGATCGGATATCCGATGACGCCCGGCGCAAACTGGAGAACAGCCTGGTGCTGGTGCATGGGGGCATGGCGCAGGACGTCGGCCCGATTCTCGAGATGGTAACGGAGAAGTATCTGCTGCGCTCCATGCCCGAATGGCAGGGCCGGCAGCGCGCGCATGATCTGTTTGACCAGATCGTGGAAGCGATGCGGGCCGGGGACACGCAGCGCATCGGCGCCTGCACGCAGGAGAATTTCGACGGGCCCATCCAAACGATCATTCCCTGGGCGGCCAACCAGTACACCGAAACCCTCATCCACGAAGTGCGGAATGCCTTTGGGGCGGCCTTTCACGGTTTCTGGATGCTTGGCGGGATGTCCGGCGGCGGCATGGGCTTTATCTTCGATCCATCAGAGAAGTCGCGCGCCCTCTCCACCCTCCCCGGGCTGATGCAGCAGATCAAAAAGCGCATGGAGCACGCGGTTCCCTTCGCGATGGACCCCGTCGTCTACGATTTTGCGATCAACGATCGGGGCACTTCGGCCATGCTTCTGCGCGGATCCGGCGCACTGCTTCCCGCGGCATATTACACACTGGTGGCTCCGCCTTTGCTGCGACAGGAGGTGCGCGGCCTCACGCCGGCACGCCGCGCCGAACTGGTCCACATGGGCGTTGCCTGCCAGCAGCGGCAGGACTTCACGGGCATGGTGCCCGCCCTCATCGAACACCTCCTGCCGCATGACGACGAGAGCGCCCGCGATGTGAGGGGCAACCTTGACGATTTGCTCCGGCGCCACGGGTTCGATTCCGTCCAGCATGAGGCCGTTCGTGCTGATCTGCGCGCCGGGCGCGTGGGGTTAATGAAGAACACCCTTCACGCCTCTACCCGTGTGGAGAATGTGGGCCGCGAGGAGATCGTGGATAGCTGTGTTCCTCTGGGTGCGCGCTATGCTGCCCTGGGCCGCGATGCGCTGGCCGCTGATGCCCTGGCGGTGGTTTCGCTGTCGGGCGGCGTGGGCAGCCGCTGGACGCACGGCGCCGGCGTTGTGAAGGCGATTAATCCGTTCTGCAAACTGGCAGGCGCGTACCGGAGTTTCCTGGAGGTTCATCTGGCGAAAAGCCGGAGGGCGTGCGGGCTCTATCGTTCCCGTATCCCCCACGTGTTTACCACCAGCTACCTCACGCATCAGCCCATCGCGGAGCACTTGGCCGCACACGCCAATCATGGCTACGATGCGCCCATCTGCCTCTCGGCGGGCCGGACCATTGGGTTGCGCCTGGTGCCGATGGTGCGCGATCTGCGCTTCCTTTGGGAGCAAACGCCGCAGCAGTTGCTCGACGAGCGCAAGCAGAAAGTCCGCGAGAGCATGCGATCCGGGCTGCTGCAGTGGGCCACGCAAATGGGTGAGGGCAGCGACTATCGGGACAATAGCCCCATGCAATGCCTGCATCCGGTGGGCCACTGGTATGAGATCCCCAACATGCTGCTGAACGGCACCCTGACGCAACTAATTGCCGTGCAGCCCGGCCTGAAACACCTGCTGCTGCACAACATCGATACGCTGGGGGCAGACGTGGATCCGGCGCTGTTCGGCCTGCACTTGGAAAGCGGGGCGATGCTCACCTCTGAAGTGGTTTCCCGTTCGCTTGAAGACCGTGGCGGCGGGCTGGCCCGAGTGGATGGCCGTCTGAGGCTGATTGAGGGCCTGGCGCTGCCCGATGAGAGCCTGGAGCTGAGTCTCTCCTACTACAACTCAGGAACGATGTGGATCTCAATCGAAAAGCTGCTCGACTTCTTTGGGCTCCACCGGCAGTCGTTGATCGACCCGGTGCAAGTACTTACCGCCGTCCGCCGGGCCGCTAGCCGGATGCCCACCTACATCACGCTGAAGGATGTGAAGAAGCGCTGGGGCAAGGGACATGAAGACGTGCTGCCCGTGGCCCAGTTTGAGAAGCTGTGGGGCGATATGACCGCGCTGCAGGAGGTGGAAACCCAGTATGTGCTGGTGCCCCGCCGCCGCGGCCAGCAACTCAAGGACGTTGCGCAACTCGACCCCTGGATGCGGGACGGTTCGGCGGCGCACGTGGCCGCTCTCTGCGATTGGAACGGCGGGTGAAGGCGGACCGTCCGATGCACCTGCCGCCCATTGCAAACAGCGAACAATAGGCGCACCCGTGATCGCGGGACCGCGGAGAGAACCGAACAGGATAGCGGGACGCGCAGCACGTTTCGCATTCTTGAGCCGTGGACTCCAATGGGAAAGGCCTTGCGGAACGTCCCGAAGACCAATGCTGGCAGGTGTCGAAGAAAAGGGGTTCGCTTAGCCCGGTTCCTGGGGTCCACCTGAGAGTCAGGAAGACCCTAGCCCACACCCGCGGGGACACGAATGGCACCGGTGTAGGCTAGAGGAAAGGGAAGTACAAGAAAATGGTTATGCCCCATCAACCTGCCGCGGATCGCGGTAAGGCGAGCACGGAACGGCCGGTGGATGAGCAGGCGGCTAAGCCTGCTCATGGACATGCCGGAGGCCACCATGCTCCGCGCGATTACTCGCAGACTCCTCTGAATATCTATTGGGAAATGACCCAGGCCTGCGCACTGGCCTGCCGGCACTGCCGCGCTGAAGCCATGCCGCAGCCGCACCCAGACCAGCTTTCGTTTCCTGAAAGTCTGCAGTTGCTTGACCAGATCCTGGAATTCGGCCAACCCTTGCCGCAGCTTATCCTCACCGGGGGCGACCCCCTGGAGCGCCCTGACCTTTTCACCCTGATTGATGCTGCCCGGGAGCGAGGAATCGGCGTCTCCATTACACCCGCAGCCACCGCCGCGCTTACCCAAGACGTGTTAGCAAGGCTGCGGGATCACGGCATTGACGGCCTCGGGCTGAGCCTCGACGGATCGCGGGCGGCCCCGCATGATGCCATTCGGGGCGTCCCCGGAACATTTGCCCGCACCATGCAAGCGGTGGAATGGGCTGGTGAACTGGGAATCCCGATTCAAATCAACACCCTGGCTGCCGCAGAGACCGCTGCTGACATCCCCGCCATCTATGAATTGCTCCGTCCGCACCGGATCGCCCGCTGGAGCCTGTTCTTTCTGATTTCCGTCGGCCGGGGTAAGGTGCTGCAGCCTCTATCCGCTGATCAGGCAGAGGGCTTAATGGCCTGGATCTTCGAGACCTCGCGGAACTCGCCTTTCCTGGTGGCAACTACGGAGGCGCCCAGCTACCGGCGGGTAGCCATCGAGATGATGCGCTCAGAAGGGGCGGGCGGAGACGCCATCCGGAAGAGTGGTGTTGCGCGTGGCTTCGGCATCAGGGACGGCCATGGCATCGTGTTTGTCTCGAATACCGGTGAGATTTGCCCCGCGGGCTTCCTGCCTCTCAGCGCCGGAAACATTCGCACCCAGAGGCTGGCCGACGTGTACCGGAACGCCCCGCTTTTCGATCGCCTCCACGATTCCAGCAGCTTTGAAGGGCGTTGCGGCTATTGCGAATACCACGCGCTGTGCGGAGGTTCCCGCGCCAGAGCCTACGAGGCGACGGGGAGTGCGTTTGGCACCGATCCGCTGTGCCTTTACGAGCCAAGTGTTACGCCGCCGCAAAAGCCCGCATCCGATGGATAAATTCTTTCAATTGATTCATTTGCGGATTCCGTTTAGGCTAAGGTCTTCAAGGGGAAGACCATGGATCAAGTACAACGTCAAGTCTCCATTCTTCACAAAATCAGCAACGTCATCAGTTCCGGGTTGACGATTGACGAAATGCTCGACGAATTAATCGGCATCTCCGTGGATGTCACCGGCTGCGACGCCTGTCTCGTTTACCTGCTCGACAGCGAAAACGGGGACATGGTGCTGCGTGCTTCCCAATTACCGCACGACAAAGAGCTGGGCCAAATTCGGATTAAGGTGGGCGAGGGTGTCACCGGCTGGGTGGCTGAACATCGCGCAGTGGTTGCGCTCGCCCAGCATTCCTCTGAGGACAAGCGCTTCAAGCGCTTCAACGACCTCGTGGAAGATACCTACGAAGCCTTCCTCTCGGTGCCGCTGGTCAGCGGCGGTAGCTTGATAGGCGTGCTGAATGCGCACCACAAGAACACCCATGAGTACGGTTCCAGCGAAGTAGCGCTGATGACCTTCGTGGGAGAGCAAATGGGCGTCGCCATCTCCAAGAGCCAACTGGTGGAGGCCAACTCCAAGCTCATGGAGGAAGCGCTCGAACTGAAGAAGCAGTTGGAGACGCGGAAATACGTAGAGCGTGCGAAAGGAATCCTTCAGCGTAAGTATCATCTTACAGAAGAAGAAGCTTACCTAAAGCTCCGCAACGAGAGCCGCCGTCTGCGCAAGCCAATGCGCGACCTCTCTGAGGCGATCATCATTGCCGAGGACCTGGGACGGAAGTCGGGCGATACAGCCGAGGGCGAACCGGAAGTAACCGCGTAAGGGAAAGTCGCGCTTTCGAGCGAGAATCGGTGAGTCCGTCTTCGTTTCGCAGCCGGAATGCTGAGTTCCGTACCGTGGGGCTGTGAAGTGCAACCTCGAATTGCTGTAACGCATACCGTACACTAGGGCCAAGGCCATCGCAGCGATTGCCTGGGGCACTGCCTTGTGCATGCGACCTGGCAGGTGGAGGTTTCGTTCCATGCTATTGCGTTCCACATTCTTTAACCTGTTGCTGGCGATCGGGGCCCCTCTGGCTCTTGTGGGGTTGGCGCCGGAGGCTGGTGCACAGGGCGTTTCCAATCCGAAGGCCGAGGCGATTCTCGCGGAAACCGTGGCGGCGCTCGGGGGAGATCGGTTTCTGAATGTGCAAGCTGTGGAGGAATCCGGACGGGCCTATTCGTTCCGTCGTGGTCGCCTTTCCGGGCTGGCGGTGATCCGGCAGGTGACCAGGTATCCTGACCCGGAACAATCCCCCGCTGGCGCCCCCGCAATCATGGAGCGGCAGTATCTCGGCAAGAAGGAAGAACTCTCGTCGCTGATTCTCTACGACCGAGGCTTTGAGATCACCTACCGTGGCTATACCCCGATGGATGAGGAAACCACCGCCCGTATTCGGGAGAGCCGAATGCATAACTTCCTCTACGTTGCCAGGCAGCGACTACCGCGAGAGAAGTATGTGGTTGAGTATATTGGCACACGGCTCCTGCGGAACCAGCAATTGGTAGGGATTCGGCTGGTGGATCCCGAGTATCGTGTCACGGAACTGTGGGTGCATCAGTCCACGAAGCTTCCGGTGCGTCAGGAGTTTGTACGGCGCGACCCTAAGTCGAACCTGCCGATTGAAGAGATCACCGAGTGGGATAAATTCCGCGATGCCGGTGGAGGCGTTCTGTGGCCGCAGTACGTGTTGCGGGAATCCCGTGGGGAGAAAGCCTTTGAAATGTTCACGGAATCCGTGACGCTGAACCCAACCATCCCGGAGAGTGTGTTCCAACTCCCCAGTCCGGCGAAGCGAGCGCGAGATTCCAAATAGCTTCCGGCTGGCAAGCCCTGGACGAGTAAATCTGTGGGTGACCGTGCCGATGATGCCCTGCCGTTGGGTGCTATAATCGGAGGTTATGGACGCTATTGCGTAAACTGGGGTAGTGTGCGGCTTGGCGATTCACTGAATGTCGCAAAGGGCCTTCTGCCATTGCCAGTGTTGGCGTGATTGCTGGCCAGCCCAACGAGCGTGGCCCCATCGTTCCTTTTGCTCCTGCGACAATGGATGGGTCGCTAGTGGTTAATAAAGTTAGCTAGCAGGAGTGGCCCCTTCAGTGCCGGAAAGGGCAACAGCACATGGATCTGGATCAATTACACACCTTTCTTGAAATCGTCCGGTTGAAGAGCTTCTCAAAGGCGGCGCAGACTTGCTTCCGCACCCAGCCAGCCATCAGCGCGCAGGTGCGGCAACTGGAGCAGGAACTGAACACGTCGTTGTTTGAGCGGCTGGGAACGCGGATTCGCCTGACACCCGCAGGGAAGATCTTCGCCGACTATGCCGAGCAGATTCTCGATTTGCGCCGCCGCGCACAGGATACGATTAACGAACTGGACCGGGTGCCGCGGGGAGAGCTGGTGATTGCCGCCAACGAGGCCACCTGCATTCATGTGTTGCCTCGGGTGTTCTCTGAGTACAAGAAGCAGTTTCCCAACGTGCAGTTGCAGGTGGACCGGTCGTATGGGGCACGTGTGGTGGAAGCGGTTATCGACAACCTTGCGGATTTTGGCATCACGCAGCTTCCCGTGCAGGACAAGAAGGTTCAGGTGGTGCGGATCCACTCCGACGAAATCAAGGTAATTGTGCCTCCCACGCATCCTCTGGCAGACCGCACCAGTGTGTCCGCGCAGGAGGTGGCCAACCATACGGTGCTGATGCCAAAGTACGGCACCACGCGCAAGCGCCTTACCACCTGGTTTGAAGCAGCAGGTGACAACCTGCAGGTGTCCATGGAACTTGACTCCACGGAAATGATTAAGCGCTTCTGTCTCGCGGGCATGGGGGTGGGTTTCCTGGCCTACACGCACTGCCGCGAGGAGGTGGAAGCGGGCACGCTCCGCGCGCTGTCGCTTGAGCCCGAGTCGATGATTCGCCGTTTGGGCCTGATCTACAAGAAGGACAAGGCGCTTTCGAAGGCGGCGCTGGGCTTCATCCAGGTGATCCTCGAGCATGCAGGTGACTCGTCGCGCGTCGAGAGCGAGGCTGATTTTCCCGTGCCCGTGGAAACGTAGGAAACGCAGACGGGATTTGGCAGGCTATGGAACTGGTAGACCCGGATGGGGGACGGATCCCCCACGGAATTGGCGATGCGCCCACCCGGGATGCATGGCGGCGCGGCGCTTTCCGGCACCGTGTGGTGCTAGTTGCTGATCGTTCCGGGGTGGATGTCATCCGGGGCACAGCGCCTCTCCCTCGTGCGGTTGCAGATCGCGTTCAACAGGTAACCAAGGAAGCCACCATGGCGCGCTTTGTATGGGCCGACTCCCGGCTTCTGGAGCCCGGGCACGCGATGTCTGGCCTTGTTCCAACACGACGCCCGTCCATGTCGGCAGCTTCGTTGGGCCGGTCCAGCAGTGTTCTTGCCGCGGCGGAGCCGCTCCCTATTTGGAGGCGCATGCTGCCCTGGGCTGCGGCCATTGCCACTGCCGGTCTTGGGTTCCTTGTCTTTCTATATCGGGCGGCCTAAGGCGCCCCTCGTGATGGTGAGAAGCCGGGCTTGTGAATTCCACTTCCGGCGAGTCATCGCCTCGCAATCCAGGACGCATACACTGAGATCTTATGAGCAAAAAAGCCTTAGTCTTCGGAAGCCGGGGACAATTGGGAATCGAGATTACACGCAGCCTGCGCAGGGCTGGCTGGGCGGTGGTGAGCTTTGACCGCCACACGGCTGATGTCCGGCAATCGGACGTGGTACACAGCTTTGTCGAGTCGGAATCGCCCGAACTGGTGGTGAACTGCGCTGCCTACAACACGGTGGACCGTGCGGAAAAGGAACCCGCGGCTGCCTATTACGCGAATGCTCTGGCGGTCCGCAACCTTGCTACCGCTTGCCGAAAGGGCAACGCCCGCCTCGTCCACTTCTCTACCGACTATGTGTTTGACGGCGCAAAGGACCAACCGTATACGGAAGCCGATTGGCCCCATCCGCGCAATGCCTACGGCGTTTCCAAATTGAGTGGTGAGCACTACGCGTTCGCTTATCTCGATAGCGCGCTGGTTATCCGTACATGCGGCGTATATGGTCCAGAGGGCATCCATACGGCCCACGGCAACTTCGTGGAAACCATGCTGCGCAACGCGCATGCCGAGCGTCAGCTACGAGTGGTTACCGATACAATTGCCTCGCCGACCTTCGCACCAGCATTGGCCGAAAAAGCAGTAGCACTGGCGGGTGACAAGCGATTTGGGCTTTACCACGCCGGCGGCGGCCAGCCGGTTTCGTGGTACGACTTTGCGCGAGAAATCTTCGCAGTCTGCCAGTTGCCAGCGGACTTAGTACCCACCACCCGCGCCGAGTACCCTACCCAAGCTGAGCGCCCCCTGTTCTCCGCTCTTTCAAACGAAAGACTGGAACGGGAGGGCTACGGCGTGATGCCTTCCGTACGGGAGGCGCTGGTGGCCTATTTCGACCGTCGCGAAGACGCGTTGCGCCAGGGGAACCGAGGCCAGTAGGCAATCTCCTGCTAGCGATCCTTCACCGCGTAATAGCCCCTGCGTGTCTGCACCTTTAGGCCCTTCTGCGCCGTGCTGAGGTCGATCTGCCGGAAGGACCCATCCTGGTTGGAGTTGGTGGGCGTATAGCCGATGGAATACTGGTTTCGCAGCTCGTCCTGAATGGCCTGGAAAATCTCCGACAACGGCTGATTGCGTTTCGGTTTGAAGAGCGTACCGCCGGTCTCCCTGGCCATCTTACCCAGATCGTAGTCCGCGGTTCCCAGGCTAAAGGGTCCGTAGAATCCCATGTCGTAGTGCAGGATGCTGTAGACCACCACATCAGAAAGCTGCGCCTCTCGCAGCGCGGCGTTGATATCCACTTTGCTGCCCTGGTCGATGCCATCGGTAATCAGGACGAGCGCCTTCCGTCCTACGGTGGGACGGAGGATTTCATTTGCCGCCAGATAGACCGCATCAAACAACACCGTGCCACGGGGGACGCTGTTCGGGTTCGTGCCAGGGGTGACGGGGCTGTAGGCCGCGCCTCGCACCTGCACATTCTGGAGGCTCTTCGTAAGCAACCGGCGGCTCGAAGTGAGGTCTTGCTCCAGGCGCGTGTCGGGGCCGAAGGTAATGACGAAGGCAAGGTCGTTGTCGTCGATCACATGCTCAATGAAGGCTTGCGCGCTGCGCTTTTCTTCCTCAATCAGGTTTTCCTGGCTCACGCTGACGTCGATAATCAGCCCCAAGGTCAAGGGTAAGTTGGCTTCCGCGCTGAAGTAGCGGATTTCCTGGGGCTTCCCGTCTTCTTTCAGGACAAAGTTCTCTTTGCTGAGGTCGCTAACAAACTTACCCTTCCTATCGCGGACGCTGGCCAGGATGTTCACCACCTGGACATCCATCGAGATGATGGCGCCCGAGTCAGTGATGATGGCGTCCTGAGCTTCCGATGCCGGCGGCTTGGCGCGGTCCGCCGGATTTGGCTTCAACGGCTTGAACTGGCTGTAAGCTGCGCCTGCAAGAATCAGAAAGATGGCTAGAGCATAAAGTGAACGGCGCATGCGCACCCCCGTATGTCTTTCTAGATGTACGGGATCACGCATTTGTTACGACACTTTCGGCTGCGGGCTCGCGTCACCGGGGCAAAGCGTCACTTCCGGCGCTTCAGAATGGTGACTCCAAGAGGCGGAAGCGTGAGTTGTACGCTGTATGCGCGGCCATGGGTGGGTACTTCATCCGCCATCAACGCACCATTCACCACGCCACTGCCCCAGAACTCGGCATCGTCGGTATTGATGAGTTCGTCGTACCAGCCCCCGTCAGGAACACCGATCCGATAGCCATAGCGTACCGCCGGTGTGAAATTACAAACCACCACCAGGTAGTCGTCCTGGTTCTCCGCCCGCCGCAGGAAGGAGATCACGGAGTTATCCACATCGTGGATATCGATCCATTCAAATCCCGTCCAGTGGAAGTCCACCTCATGGAGGGCGGGTTCCTTGCGGTAGACCTCATTCAGCTTCTTCAGGGTAAGCTGCAATCCACGATGCGGCGGATACTGAAGTAACTCCCACTTCACTTGCGTGCCGCTGGACCATTCCTCATGCTGCCCTACATCACTGCCCATGAACAGCAGTTTCTTGCCGGGGTGGGTAAACATATAGGCCATGAAGGCGCGTGCGTTTGCGAAGCGCTGCCACTCATCTCCTGGCATCTTGCCCACCAGTGATCGCTTCCCGTGAACCACTTCATCGTGCGATATGGGCAGGATGAAGTTCTCAGTGAACGCGTACAGCAGACTGAAGGTGACGCTGTTCTGATGGAACTTGCGGAATACCGGGTCCTTCTCGAAGTAGTCGAGCATGTCGTGCATCCAGCCCATGTTCCATTTGAATGTGAAGCCGATGCCACCCAAATAGACAGGCCGTGAGATGCCCGGGAAGGCTGTGCTTTCTTCGGCCGCGGTCACAACGCCGGGGATCTGGTGCGCAAGTTCGTTGAAGCGGCGCAGCACTTCCATCGCTTCCAGATTCTCGTTACTGCCGTACTTGTTCGGGATCCATTGGCCTGCTTCGCGCGAGTAGTCGAGATAGAGCATGGAGGCCACAGCGTCCACGCGCAGGCCGTCGATGTGATATTTCCGCAGCCAGAAAAGGGCGTTGGATACCAGGAAGGTCTTCACCTCGTTGCGGCCGTAATTGAAGATCAGGGTACCCCAGTCCTTGTGCTCGCCCATACGCGGGTCGGCGTGCTCATACAGGTGGGTGCCATCGAAATAGGCCAGCCCGTGCGAATCCTTGGGGAAGTGGCCCGGCACCCAGTCCACATAAACGCCCACACCATTCTGGTGGCACTGGTCCACGAAGTGCATGAAGTCGTCGGGGTTGCCGAAGCGGGAGGTGGGAGCGTAGTAGCCTACCACCTGATAGCCCCAGGAACCGCTGAAGGGATGCTCGGCTACCGGAAGCAATTCAATATGCGTGAAGCCCATTTCCTTCACGTAGGGAATCAGCGTCTTGCACAGGTCTCGGTAGCTTAGCCAGTAGCCCTCCGGGCTGCGTAGCCAGCTCTCCAGGTGGACCTCGTAGACGGAGATTGGCTCTTTCAGGTAGTTCTTCTGCGCACGCTCCTCCATCCACGCGGTATCGTTCCACTGGTATTGGTCGACATCCCAGACGATGGATGCGGACTTTGGAGGAACCTCCATGTAGAAGCCATAGGGGTCTGCCTTTAGTTGCCGGTAACCCTGGACCCTGCTGCGTACAAAATACTTGTAAGCCGTTCCCTGAACCACGCCGGGGAGAAAGACCTCCCAAAGGCCGCCGTCGCGCAGGCGCATCGGGTGCCGGCGTGTGTCCCAGTCATTGAACTCGCCCACCACGGAAACGATTTCGGCGTTTGGAGCCCACACCACGAAACTGGCGCCAGCTACCCCATCCATTTCCCTGAGGTGCGCGCCCATCTTGCTGTAGGTTTCTGAATCAGTGCCTTCACCGTGGAGGTGAATGTCGAAGTCGCTCAATAGAGCAGGAAAGCGGTAGGCGTCCTCGATATCGATGATGCCGCCCTGGTAGCGGTGGGTGCGCAAGCGGTAGTGTCCGGGCTCCGCGGCGCCGCGCCACCGGAAGAGTCCTTGCGGGTGGACCCGCTCCATCGGTTCGGCCTTGCCGGCCAGCAGAACTTCCACGGATTCGGCCTGTGGCTGAAACGTGGTGATGGTCCAGGCAGCGGCTGCCTTGCGGCCCTTCCCCTCAGTTTCCTTGTGGGGTCCAAGCACCGCAAACGGGTCCGAGTGATAGCCGCCAACGAGGGCTTCCATGACTTCTGGTTTCATTGCGCCTTATTATCTCAGTATTGGGAGCCGATTCCCCGAAGATGCAGTCAACCGAAGATTTTCTGGCGAAGCTCCCCAAAGCGGAACTGCACCTCCACCTGGAAGGAGCGGCCGAACCGCGGGTGATCCAACGCATCCAGCCCGCGCTTGGCCTCGACGAGATCCGCGGTCACTACCGTTATACAAACTTCCCAGCTTTCCTGCAGAGCTTCAAGTGGGTGGCGAGGCACCTTGCCCGCCCGGAGCACTACGCACTGGTGGCGGAGGATCTGTTCGCGACGCTCCGCGCGCAGAATGTGCGCTATGCCGAGATCATGCTTTCAGTGGGTGTGCTGTTCTGGAAAGGACAGGATGCCGCCGCCACATTTGAGGCACTCGCTGAGGCTGCGCGGCATGCGGGGTTTCCGGTGCGCTGGATCTTCGATGCCATCCGCCAGTTTCCGGTAGAGGATGCCCGGCGCGTATTGGAACTCGCCCTGCGCTATCAGGACCGTGGCGTTGTCGCCTTTGGCATCGGCGGGAACGAAGAACTGGGTCCCGCGCGCAATTTCCACGCTGTATTCGCCGAAGCGCGTGAGGCCGGCTTGCGGCTCACCATCCATGGTGGCGAGAGCACCGGTCCGGAGTCCATCTGGGAAGCCCTCGAAGGTGGAGCGGATCGCATTGGCCATGGCATCCGCGCGGTGGATGACCCTCTGCTGGTGCGCCACCTCGCTGAGCAACAGATTCCCCTGGAGATCTCGATTTCGAGCAACGTCCTTACCGGTTCTGTGCCTGGCATCGCCGCGCATCCGGTTCGGCGTCTCTTCGAAGCGGGCATCCCCATCGTGCTGAATACCGATGACCCCGCCATGTTCCATACTTCCCTCACCCGGGAGTTTCTGGTTGCCCACGAAGAAATGGGCTTCAGCCTGGCCGAACTGGGAACGGTGGCAGCTAACGCCTTCCGGTTTGCTTTCGACGCAACGGCTGCGACTAACACTCTTCCTGTCGCAAAGTAAGGTTCCACCAACCGGCAAAGCCACCCCAAGTTGCCTACGCCGGGGCAGTCCGATACTTCGTACCCAAATGATTAATGCCTTGACTATTCGTACCCGAACAAGTATTCTGCGGTTAGAGCAATGGCGACGCAAACGCAAGTTCCGCCCGCACTAGCCCGTAAGGAGTTCTACCGGCGCACCTTGCCGGCGGTGGCGGAGCATTTCCCTGGATACGAGATTGAGAACGGAGAGATGTTTCTGAGCCTGGCGATGGCGTACGACACTATCGCCAGCCACTTTGGGCGTCGCCTTGGACGCGTTGGACTGAGTTTCCCCAGTTTCAACCTGATGATGATTCTGAACAGCCCGTCCTATCGCGAGACCGGCTGCCCCATGTCGCAGATCGGCGAACTGCTGCTGGCGAGCAAAGCGAATATCACGGGTCTCGTGGACAGCCTCCAGCGCAAGGGCTTGGTGCGGCGTGAGGAGGCAGAGTACGACCGCCGCGTAAAGCTGGTGCGCCTGACGCCCAAAGGTGCTGCGCAGCTGGCGAAGCTGCTTCCCGGGCATCTTGCGGAGGTCACCAGGGTGTTATGCGGCGTAAGCCGCCAGGACCGGGTGAAATTGCGCGACCTGTTGCGTAAACTGCAGGCCGCGGTGGAAGTGGCATTGGAGGCAGGCGATGCGAAAGCCGCGAAATGACGGCGATTTCCCGTTCTGGCGTCTATGGGTGATTGGCCAATGGATTGTGCTTGCCGCCTTGCTGCTGTTCGTTGCGTACACCTTGCGCGGGCAGGAGGCGCCTCGGGAAGCCGTCCAGCGTGTCACCCTGAGCGAGGCCATCCATCGCGCACTTGCACCCGATGGCAATGCCCGCGTCGCCATCGTGAAGGAGATTGCGGCGCAGGCGAAGGCTCGCAGCGCGCAGGCCCGGGCTGACCTGTTGCCGAATCTGGATGGCGCTGTTTCGCAATCCAGCCAGACGCGCAACCTTCAGGCGTTGGGCATCAACCTTGCCATCCCGCTACCCGGCTTTGAGCCGCCGCGCTTCGTGGGACCCTTCAATGTCTTCGACGCTCGTATCTCGGCGACGCAACAGTTATTCAGCATCAGCGCCGTCCGGCGGTATCAGTCAGCGCGCGAGGGACTAGACGCGGCGCGGGCCGAGGAGGAGCATGCCCGCCAGGTGGTGACCATGCTCGTGGCCAAAGCGTACTTCGCGGTGCAGCGCGCGGAAGCGCAGCTTGCGGCGGCGGAAGCCACGCTGGCCTTGGCAAATGAACTCGAAGCACTGGCAAACCAGCAAAAGACAGCCGGAACCGGTATTGCCCTCGACGTCACCCGTGCGAGCGTACAGCGCAGCGTGGCGGAGCAGGCGCGGCTTGCGCGCGAAACGGAACTTACAGCCGCTCGCCTGCAGTTGCTGCGCGTGATGGGCGAGGGGCTGGATGCACGGGTACGCCTGGCAGAGAAGATGCAGCCTCCGCTTGACGACGTGCCGACGCTGGCCAGTGCGTTGAGCGCGGCGCTGGGTGAGCGTGCTGACCTGCGCGGGCAGGAGGCGCGCACGGAGGGTGCAAGGCTGCTGCTCGCGTCTGCCAAGTGGGAACGGGCGCCGATGGTAGCGGCCTTTGGGGACTATGGCGCCAGCGGCAACACGCCCAATCGTTCACTGGCAACACGAGCGGTAGGAGTGACGGCGCGTATCCCCTTGTTCGACGGAGGGCGTCGCGATGCCCGCCGCGCGGAAGCCGCTGCCAAGGCGCGCGAAGAAGAGATCCGCACGCACGACCTGAAACAACAGATTGAACTGGATCTGCGGCTGGCTCTGGACGCGCTGAGTTCTTCCCGTAGCCAGGTGCTTGTGGCCATGGAAGCTTTCCAGCAAAGTGAGCTGGAACTGGAGCAGGCGCGCCGGCGTTATCAGGCGGGTGTGTCGAGCAGCCTGGAGATTACGCGAGCGCAGACCAGTGTAGAGCAGGCACGCGTGGCGCAGATTGATGCACTCTTCCGCTACCAACTGGCGCGCGTGGACTTTGCCTTTGCCTCGGGCAGGGCGGAAACCATTGTGCAGTAGGCCATCGATGGCCGGACGAAGGACAGGGGACTATGTCAAAGCCGAAGCGAATCCTGGCGCCAGTGTTGGTGCTGGCGGTGGTGGCTGCTGCCGTATGGTGGGTGGCTCTGCGTCCACGTGAGGATGGCCTGGTGGCGCGTATCTCGGGCAACATCGAACTGACGGAGGTGAATATCGCCTTCAAGACGCCCGGTCGGCTAGCGGAACTGCAGGTGAAGGAAGGTGATACGGTGAAGGCCGGCCAGGTGCTTGCGCGACTGGATACTGAGCAGCTTGAAAGCCAGCGCCGGATGGCCCAGGCGATGCTGGCCGCGGCGGAAAGCCGCATGCAACAACTGCGCACGGCAATTGCCTACCAGGAAGAAAGCCTCTCAGGAATCACGGCGCAGCGGCAAGCCGAGTTGCGAGGAGCCACGGCGCAACTGGACGAACTGCGCGAGGGTTCCCGGGAGCAAGAGAAGCAGCAGGCGCGCGCTGCCTTGCGCCACGCGGAGTCAGACTACGCGCGGGCCGAGGCCGATTGGCATCGGGCCGAGACTCTGTTTCGCGCCGAGGACATCTCCGCGGCGGAACACGACCGCGTACGTGCGATATTTCTGGCGGCGCAGTCCGCGCTTGACCAGGCGCGCGAACGGCTCGCACTGGTAGAGGAGGGTCCACGAACGCAAACCATCCAGGCTGCCAGCGCCCAGGTGGAGCGGGCCACTGCCGCACTGCGCACGGCCAAGGCGGGCAAGCTAGAGCTCGACCGGCTACGTCAGGAAGTCAACAGCCGCCAAGCGGAGATCAATCAGGCCAGCGCCAGCCTTGCCGTGATTGAAACACAGATCGCTGATGCCACGGTGAGTTCGCCCATCGATGGCGTGGTGCTGGTGAAATCGGCTGAGGCGGGGGAAGTGCTTGCCGCGGGCGTCACCATTGCCACCATCGGAGACATTGGCTCGCCGTGGTTGCGCGGCTACATCAGCCAGGAGCAACAGGGGCGCGTGCAACTGGGCGCACAGGTGAAGGTGCACGTCGATTCCTATCCGGGCCGCAGCTTTGACGGGCGCCTCTCCTTTGTGGCGGCCGAGGCTGAGTTTACGCCAAAGCAGATCCAGACCAGTGACGAGCGGGCGAAGCTCGTCTACCGCGTGAAGGTGGACCTGGCCAACCCTCAGGGCGCGCTGAAGTCGAACATGCCCGCAGAGGCGGAGATCCCTCTGCTGGGCCTCAATCCGTAAACGCGGGAAGTCACCATGGCAGTTGACTACATGCTCGAAGCACGGGGTCTCACGCGACGGTTTGGCAACCTGGTTGCCGTGCGCGGGCTGGATCTGCGGATTCCTCGCGGCGAGATCTACGGCTTGGTGGGTCCCGACGGGGCGGGGAAGACCACCACCCTCCGCCTGTTCTGTGGGTTGATTGACCCGCAGGAGGGAGAGGTATTGGTGGATGGCATCAATGCGTCGCACGATGTGCACGCCGTTCGCGACCGCATCGGCTACATGCCGCAGCGCTTCGGTCTCTATACCGACCTAACGGTGGAGGAGAACCTGCTCTTCTACGCCGACCTCTTCGGCATGCTGGGGGCGGAGCGCGACCGACTGATGGCGGAACTGCTGCGCATGACGCGCATGGAGCCCTTTCGTAAGCGACTCGCCGGCAACCTTTCCGGAGGCATGAAACAGAAGCTGGCGCTGATGTCCACGCTGCTGCATCGCCCCGAGGTGCTGTTCCTGGATGAGCCCACGAACGGAGTTGACCCGGTGTCGCGGCGCGACTTCTGGGAGATTTTATACCGGCTGGTGCGTGACGGACTTACCGTGCTGTTGAGCACCGCCTATCTGGATGAAGCGGAGCGATGCCATCGCGTGGGCCTGATGGACAAGGGGCGTCTGATCCTTGAAGATGCCCCTGCCGAACTGCGGCGCGCACTCGCTGAGCCCTGCTATGCGGTGCGTGGCGCAAACCCCCGCGGCATGCGGGAGTGGCTGGGGAGGCAACCGGACGTACTGAGCGCGGAGGCCTCGGGCGGCGAAATTCATGCCTTCCTTCCCCCGGAGAGCCATCGCGTGGAAGCGCTGCTCACCGGTCTGCATACGGCTGGTTTTGCAGATGCCTCAGCCGTTGAGATTGAGCCGTCCCTCGAGGATGTCTTCATTGCGCTGGTCCGCCGCGAAGAAAAGGCGTCAGCGGCGCTCGTTGGAGACCACCCATGAACGCGAGCGTTTCCATGCACCATCTCACCAAGCGCTTCGGCAGCTTTGTGGCGGTGAACGATGTTTCGATGGAGGTGACGAGCGGTGAGATTTTCGGCTTTCTGGGCCCGAATGGCGCTGGCAAGTCCACCACTATCCGCATACTGTGCGGGCTGCTTGTGCCTTCGGAGGGCAGTGCGACGGTGGCGGGCTTCGATGTGGCTAGCCAGCCCGAGCAGGTGAAGCAAAGCATCGGCTATATGTCGCAGAAGTTCTCTCTTTACGACGACCTGACCGTCGGCGAGAACATCGACTTCTTCAGCGGGATTTACGGTGTACCGCGGGAACGGCGCGACGAGCGCAAACGTTTCGCGCTGGAGCTTTCCGGGCTGGACGCGCGCAAGGATACCCTCACGCGCCTGTTGCCTGGGGGGTTCAAGCAGCGGCTGGCGTTGGGTTGCGCGATTCTGCATGAACCGCCAGTGCTATTCCTGGATGAACCCACATCCGGTGTCGACCCCATCGCCCGCCGCGAGTTCTGGGAACTCATCTACCAGCTTTCGGCGCAAGGCAAGACCATCTTCGTTACCACCCACTACATGGACGAGGCCGAGTATTGCCACCGCGTTGCGCTGATGTACCGCGGGGCAGTGATTGCGCTGGGTTCGCCTGACGAACTGAAGCGCGAGCTGGGCGGCGCGAGCCTGCTGCGCCTGGATGCCAGCGATCTGCTTGCCGCAATGGATGCCCTTGCCGGCGGACCCGGCATTGAGGACGTTGCCGTGTTTGGCAGCGGTTTGCATGTGCGAGTACGCGACCTCGCGGCCAGCACCGCGTGGATTCAGGACGGCCTGCGCGCGCAGGGCGTTGCGATTGAACGCCTCGAACCCATTGACGCCTCCATGGAAGACGTGTTCGTGAGCCTGATTGAAGCGGAGGAACGCAAATGAGTCCGCCGCTCCGCCGCATCCGCGCCATTGCCCGCAAGGAGTTTCTGCATATCCTGCGCGACCCGCTGAGTCTTGCCATGGCGCTGGCGATTCCTTTCGCCATGCTCATGCTGTTCGGCTATGCGTTGTCGCTCGATGTGGACCGTGTGCCGACGGTAGTCTTCGATGCCAGCCGCACGCCGCAGAGCCGCGACCTGATCTCCTCCATCGACGGCTCACTTTACTTCACGGTGACTGAGGTGGTTACTGACTATGCTCCTCTTGACCGCGCCATCCTCCGGGGCGAGGCACTCTTGGGCATCGTGATTCCCTCGGACTTTGCCCGCGAGATAGACCGGGGCCACACCGTGGAAGTGCAGGTGCTGCTCGACGGCAGTGACTCCAACACGGCCAACATCGCCAGAGGCTACGCCGAGGGCGTGCTGAACCAGTACAGCAGCCGTCTGCAGGCGAAGTTCGCCAATCTGCGCGGCGCTGGACCGATCCAGCCGGCGCTCAACTTGAACTCTCGCGTCTGGTTCAATGCGGACCTGAAATCGAAGAACTTCATCGTCCCTGGGTTGATTGCGGTAATCCTGCAGGTGATTGCGGCTCTGCTGACCTCGCTCACCATTGCGCGCGAATGGGAGTTGGGCAACATGGAATTGCTGCTTTCTACGCCCATGCGACCGTGGGAACTGATTCTGGGCAAGATGTCGGCCTTCTTTGCAATCGGCGTAGCGGATTCCACATTCGCTGTCCTTGTGGGGCGCTACATTTTCGGCGTGCCTCTGCGCGGCAGTTTGCTGGACCTTGGGGTGGCCATCTTCTTTTTTCTCTTCGGCGCCCTCTGCTGGGGCTTGCTGATTTCCGCGCTGGCCCGCAACCAGTTGCTGGCTTACCAGGTTGGCATCCTCTCGTCGTTCCTTCCCTCATTCCTGCTATCCGGGTTCATCTACGCGATCGAGAACATGCCCGTGCCCATCCAGGTGGTTACCTACATTGTGCCCAGCCGTTACTTCATCGTGATTCTGAAGGGGGTGTTCTTGAAGGATATTGGCTACAGCATTCTGTGGCCGCAACTTGTGTTTCTATTCCTGTATGCAGCCGTGGTGTTCCTGGTGGCGGCGCGCAGGCTGAACCAGAAGCTGGTGACCTGATGCGACTGCCAAAATGGGAACGGGTGTTCGAAATCGTGCGCAAGGAGTTTCGCGTAGTGTTGCGCGACCCGCGTTTGCGCACCGTGCTGATCGTGCCGCCGATCCTGCAATCCATCATCTTCGGCTTTGCCGTGAACATGGATGTGGAGCGTGCCCGCATTGCGTGGCACGATGCGGACCACAGCATGCAGAGCCGCGAGCTGAGGATGGTTTTTGAGGGCAGAGGCAGTTTTCACCTGGTGGCGCAGATCGAGCGGGAGAGCGAGGTGGCCGCGTTGCTCGACCGCGGCGAAGTGGATGCCGTGGTGCGTGTGCTGCCGGGTTTCGGCAAGGCTATCCTTCGCGGGGAGACCGGTGAAGTGCAAATGGTGCTGGATGGCGCCAATTCCAATACGGCGTCGATCGTGGGCGAGTACGCACGGCGTGCCATTACCGCCTACGGACGTCAACTGCAACAGTCGCAGCAGGGAAGACGAATTTCAGCCCGCACCCAGGGTCAGGGTCCGCCGGTTAGCCTGGCGCTGCCCGCCATCCACCCGCAAACTCGTGTCTGGTTCAACGAAAACCTGGTGAGCCGCAATTACTTCGTGCCCGGAGTGATTGTTAACATCATCGCTCTGGTGACCTTGATGCTAACGGCGCTGGCCATCGTGCGCGAGAAGGAGATCGGCACCATGGAGCAGTTGATCGTTACGCCCATCCAGCCCCTTGAGCTGATGCTGGGCAAGACGATCCCCTTTGCCGTGGTGGGGATGTTTCACGTCACCATGCTTACCATTCTGGCCAGAGTACTGTTTGGCGTCCCCTTTCGCGGCAGCCTGCTGCTGCTGTATCTGGCGGCGGTGCTGTTCTTGTTGACTACACTAGGCGCGGGGCTGTTCATCTCGACCATGGTGAATACGCAACAGCAGGCCATGATGGCCACCTTCTTCGTTTTCTTTCCGGTGCTGCTGCTGAGTGGCTTCGCATTCCCTATCCGAAGCATGCCGGCAGTGGTGCAGTGGGTTACCTATCTGAATCCGGTGCGCTACTTCATGGAAATCGTGCGGGGCCTGTTCCTGAAAGGGCTGGGGCTTATGGAGCTTTGGCCGCAACTGCTGGCGATGGCGGTTCTGGGAACTACCGTAATTTTGCTAAGCGCCAGCCGCTTCCATAAGCGGCTCGACTGAAGTACGACCCCGCGAAAAAATGGCGGCCATCCAGGGAAGGCCCGGACGCCGCCGTGAGAGGGATCGATTCACCAGACCACAAGGGACGGTGGTGGTGTTTGTAGGATGCCGGAATTGCGGATTGAGCGCACGATTCAGGCAGAATTCTGTGAGTGGAGCCACCGAGGCGGCTTACTTTCTGGGTGCGTTCCCAATCGCGATTGCACGCGGCGGGCGCGGCGCCAAGGGGCGAACTCCGTAGCGCTGCCCGCCTTCTTCCGCGTCCTCAAGCACAACAGGCAAGGTGATCTCCTTCTGGTTCCGTACCAGACTCAGCTTCAGGGGGGACGCCGAGGTCTTCTGTTCCTTCAGGATCTTGCTCAAGTCCGCAGGCTTGGAAACGGGTTGCTCGGCGAACGAGGTGATGACGTCCCCCGCCTTTACGCCTGCCTTGGCGGCGGCGGAGTTCTCTGTTACTTCCCGCACCAGCGCGCCCTGCTTCACACCGAAGAATTCGGCCAACTGCGGAGTGAGCGGCTCACTGTCGATGCCCAGCGACTTTGAATGGTAAACCGTGAGCATGCGTGGGATATCCGGCATCACCACCCACACCCGGCCGGCAGCTTCCTTGGCGCGCTCCGCGGCATCCCGCGCCTTTTCAAGCGCCGCCGTGCCGAACTCAAACTCCTTCATCGGGCGACGGGCGGCGGTGACGATGCTTAGGTCCACGGGATTGCCATCGCGCAATACGCGCAGCCGTACGGTGCGTCCGGCAGGGGTTTCGCTAACCATGCGGGTTAACTGCTGACGCCCTTCGAGCGAGCTGCCGTTGTAAGAGAGAAGGACATCCTTCACGCGGATTCCTGCTTTCTCCGCGGGCGAGCCCTCGCTGACGGCGGTGACGACAACACCGCGAGGCTCCCCCATCTTCAGCCGCTCGGCCATCTCCGCGGTCACGTCCGCCACACCGATACCCAGGAAACTGCCAGATCCCATGCTGGGCATGGAAAGCGTTTCATCCTGCAGCCAGAGGCGTCCAACCAGGACTTCCGGGATGGGCTCCGGCGTGGGCTGGAGTTCCTGTGCCTGGGTGACGCCGCTACACAGGCAAACCGCGAGGGCGGCCGAGAGTCCCAAGCGACGGGCGTCCGCGCTGTTCCATCCAAATCGAGTATTCGTCAACATCCTGATTCCCTTCCTGCCCCGATTGTGGGCGAACACATCGCCGCCCGGGGTCTTTCGCCGCCTGGCACGCAGGCGGTTCCGGCGTGGATTTCCACTGCCCCGCCAACTGCCTGGCTAAAACGTCTCGGTTGTCGCGTGCAGGTCAGCGAGCGCATTCTGGCAGCGTTCGCGCACCGTGCGGTTCTCTTCGTACAGCATCAGCTCCTGAAGGAGGCCGATAACTTCTGGCCGTCCGCGGTCGCGGGTTAGCAAGCCCACTGCTTCCAGGCGTACGGCCGGACTTTCGTCGTGCAGCAGGGAAATGCGCAGTGCTTCGCGGACTTCCGGTTCAGTGGAATAGGCCCCCAGCCCCTCCAAAGCCTTCAGGCGCACGCCAGGGTTGGTGTCGTTGCGCAGCGCATAGAGAAGCACGTCGCGAACGCCGGGCTGGCTGCTCTGGCTGCTAAGCAAGCCAAGGGTACCCACGCGGATGCCCGGATCGGTGGTGCTGCGCGCGGTCGCCATCAGCAGGGCGCGCACGTTGCGATCCTGCGGAGGGCCTTCCACCAGGCGCTGCTTCACCTCTTCGAACTCAATGCGCACCGTGCCATCGGGGTTGGTGCTGATGTCGCGAACCCTGGGAGTCCAGCCGCTGCTCGCCATCATATCGGCCGGCTGCGAAACAAAGCCCCCGAAACCCGGTGCGGGAGTGGTGGAGGTCCCCATGGTCAAGCGCCCGGCAGCCACGCCAAGCAGTAACATGGCCACGGCGCCCGCAGACTGCCAGCCAATGCGCATCCGCGGCAACGTTGCCCAATCTGCGAAACGAAGCCAGCCTGGTATTCCCGCCCAGCCTCGGCGGGCGGAAGGCGCTGGCTGATCGCAGAGGGCACTGTGCAGTCGCGTCCGGCACTGTGACAGCAGTCCCGCTGGCGGTTCCACTGCGCCCTGGTCCACGGCGCGGAAAATGGCGCGAAGGTGGTCCAACTCGGTACGCAACTCGGCGTGTTCGGCGAGCAGTTTGGAGAGTTCGTTCTCCTCCTCGAAATCCAACTCGTCATAGAGCAGGAAAGGCAGCTTGCGTCGGGCCTCTTCTAACGTCATCGCAATCCTCCCGTGGCCTTCCCAAGATCGGTGACCCTTCCAAGATCCGTGACCATTACACAAACTCCCCTAGCGCGTTGCGCATCTTCTGGGTGGCGCGGAACAGGCAGGTCTTGGCGGCTTCCTCAGATGTGCCCAACACCTCGCCGATGGTCCGCAGCCGCATGCCCTGGAAATGCCGCAGCTCAAACACCATCCGCTCCTTATCTGTAAGCAATTCCAGGCTCTTGCGGATCCTCGCCCGTAACTGCTGGTTTAGGAGCAAGCGCTGCGGGTCACCGTGCGAGCGGTCGTCGGCGAAGGCCTCCGCCCGGTTCCAGACGCCATCCTCGGTGTCAACGAGCGTAGTTTCCTCGCGCCGCACCTTGCGTTTGCGCAGCATGTCGAGGCAACTGTTGGTGACGATACGGTACAGCCAGCTTTGAAAGCTGCAGTCAAAACGAAAGCTGTTCAAGTTCCGGTAGACCTTCACAAAGGCCTCCTGGTACACGTCCGCCGCATCCTCCTGGCTGCGCAGGAAGTTCATGGCTATACGCAGCACGCCACGGTCGTAGGCGCGCACCAGTGTTTCAAAGGCGTCGCTGTCTCCGGCCTGCGCGGCCCGGATAAGTTCCGCCTCGGGACTGGTGGCGCTCGCCGGCAGCGTGCCTTCCGCACCGATGGAGCCTGGGGTGTGCACTCAGAGGCTAGGACGTGCAACGGGCGAAAGGGTGACGCCAAGGGCTGAAACCGGGCACAAGAATCATTCAGCGGAGGTGGCTTAGGTAGCGCCAGCAAAAAAATGACTATGTCACGATAAAACTACTTGACACGACAGCACTAAGATAATATCATCGAGTTGTAGGCAGCAAGCTGCCTGAGGAGGTTAATCGACTATGGCAATTAGTAAGTACGACCCGGTTGAAGCCGCTGGGCTTCCATTGAGTTCGTTCCGTGTGCAGGACCGCTGGATCCTTCGCTGATGGGCTGGTCAGCTCGCGTCCATGGACTCCGGTAGGTGGATTATCCCGCGAGACCGAAAATGAGCTGGTGATTAGGCCGACCTTCCCGAGATGGGGCTGGAAGATCTGGACATCCAGGTGGAGAACGGTACGCTAACCCTGAAGGGCGAGCGAAAGTTCGAGAAGAAGGAAGAGGATCGAGGCTATCACCGCATTGAGCGCAGTTACGGCAGCTTTGTCCGTGCCTTCGCGCTCCCTGACTATGCCGATGCCGAGCGAGTGGCCGCAGACTACAAGGACGGCGTGCTCACCGTGACGGTGCCCAAGAAGGAAGTGGCAAAGCCGCGGGCGATCAAGGTTAATATTCTGATAAAGCAACTGCCCGAAAGGGCCGCCCTTGTGGAGAAACCTTGCTGGAAAACGGAATCTGATGAAGGATCAGCCCGCCCGTCGTGGCGGGCTGCTTTACGGTCGGGATTGTGCGCTTTCTGGAGGGTAGAGTATACGGTAGCTGCCAGCGGCTGCGGGAACGGATGGCTGTCTGCGGTAGAAGCTTCATCCTTGCGGTCGCGCGGGTGGATGATTCCAGAACCATTGGTAACTGGCGCAGATCCATTCGGCAAGCAGCTGCTGCCATCGAATGTCGCCAGCGAGGGCAGCTTGGAACTCCACTAGCGCCATCTCACCTGCCAAGGGCGCACCAGTGCTCACAATCCGCCTAACCTGTCGCCAGACAAGTGCCGAAGCGGTGATGCGGAACTGCCGCATCTCCCACGGCGCTAATCGTAGCCGATTCCCTTCCACGATGGGAGACTCGTCAGCACGCGAGGATCGTCCGCCCGGAATGCCGAGAAGTCGTGCCGCCCGGGCAGGAGTGGGTCGCGGCCAGCATGGCGTCGAGCGGCTCCTTTACCCACCAGCTGTGCAGCGCCCGTGCGAGCGTTCTTGCGAGTGGAAATGCGGTAGAGATATGTGCGTGCCTCGGCGTGGTGTCGATGCGTGAAAACGCTCAGGTGCTGCTACACCAGCGCCGACGTCATTGGCCCCGCTGGTGTTCCGGCGTCCTTTGCTGCAGCCAGACCTCAAAGTTTCGCCAGGATTTCCCTTCACGTAGCACCTGGCCCAGCGCATGAACTCCCGCGTCCGTGCGACCGGCGCCCTGCATTTCCAAAGGCACTCCAAGCACTTCTTCGGTGGCGGCGCGCAGCGCACCCATCACCGTTCGCGGCGCGTTCTTCTGCTCCTGCCAGCCGTGGTAGCGGGAGCCATCGTATTCCACCACGAATTTCCAGGCAGCCATGATTCTTCAGGATAGCCCCTGCTGGCCAAGTGTACTCAGGGGGCGGGATCGAAGGAACGCCAGCGGCAGCGATCCAGACCGTATACTGAAGGCCAGGAACTCCTATGCGTACCTTCTTTTTGTTGCTACTCGTTGCTGTTTTGCTCTCTGCGCTCTGCCCTGAAGCGCGCGCTCAATCGGACGCCATTCAGGCGCGCCGGATCGCCGCGCACACGCGGTTTCTCGCCAGCGATGCGCTCGAAGGGCGTGGCGTTGGAGTGCGGGGCGGCGATCTCGCGACAGACTACATCGCCACCCAGCTCGAACTGGCGGGCGCCAGACCCGCTGGCGACAACGGCACGTTTTTCCAGAATTTCCAGATGGCCGGCGTGCAGACGCAGGATTCCGCGGTCCTGCGTGTTGTTCGCGGAGGTGAAGCTGCGGATCTGCGATGGCTCGCCGATTGGGTGGGCAGTAGCTACCTGCAACAGGAAAACACGACTTTCGAGGCCGAAGCCGTTTTTGTGGGCCACGGGATTGTGGCGCCGGAATTCCAGTGGAACGACTACAAGAACGTCGACGTGAAGGGCAAGATTGTGGTGCTGTTCACGAACGAACCTGGCCGCGACAACCCCAACCTTTTTAAGGGGAAGGCGCTGATGTACTACGGGCGCTGGAGCTACAAGTACGAAGAAGCGTTGCGGCAGGGGGCGCTGGGAGCGATTATCCTCCACACCGACGATACCGCCGGATATGAGTGGGGGGTGGTACGCAACTCATGGGGGCGCGAGCAGCAGCAGGTGCTACGGCAGCCAGGTGAGGCGGCGCTTTCTCTCGCCGCCTGGGTTACCAGCCAAGCGGCGGGCAGCTTGGTTGCCGGGAGCGGAAAGAGTATCAACGAACTCATGACTATGGCCGGATCGCGCGACTTCCAGCCCATCTCGCTGGGCGTGACAATTAAGGGATCGTTGCCCGCCAAAGTGCGCACGATGGACACACGCAACGTGGTGGCGATGGTGCCGGGTTCCCAGCCGTCCTCGGCTCAGGAGACGGTTCTCTTTAGCGCGCACTGGGATCACCTGGGAATTGGCGCATCGGTGACCGGCGACAAGATTTTCAATGGAGCTGTGGATAATGCCACGGGTTGTGCGGTAGTGCTGGAACTCGCCCGAGCCTGGGCTGGATTGGCCCGTAAACCGCGCCGTAGCGCCCTGTTTGTCTTCGTTACGGCGGAGGAGGGCGGGCTGCATGGTTCGGATTACTACGCCCGGAATCCGGTGACGCCGCTGTCGAAGACTTATGTCAACTTGAACTATGACGGACTGCTGCCGGGTGGGCGACTTGCCAACGTGGTGCTAAATGGCGCCGAACGCACCAGTTTTTGGCCGGTGGTGCAACGGATGGCGAAGCGCTTTTCACTGAGGATCGACCCGGACCTCGCGCCCGAGCAGGGTTATTTCTACCGTAGCGATCACTTCTCCATGGCCAAGGTGGGCGTTCCCGCGTTCAGCATCAACCCGGGACACGAGTATCTCGGGAAACCCGATAGCTACGGCAAGGAGCTGGAGGCTGAGTACCGGGCAAACGCCTACCACAAGCCTACTGACGAGTTTCAGGAAAGCTGGGATTTCTCTGGTCTGGAGCAATTGGGACGATTTGGATTCGCACTGGGCCTTGAGGCGGCGAGCGCCACAGGCACGAGCACCTGGCAGGCTGGGGATGAATTTCTGGCAGCGCGGGAAAAGAGCCTGAAGGAAGGGAAGTAAGGCTGGAGGCGAAGAGCGCCGGATTCCGGCGGGTTAACTGCGCATCCCCTCCTGGCGCATGAACTCGCGGAAGTTGTTCTCAGATGCGAAGTAGTGGGTGGTGCCGTTGATTACCTTGACGACGGCGGAATCCTCGGCAATGTAGACGCCGGATAAGGAATCCTTTCGCAGCACACCAGCCTTGCGCGCACCGGTGGCCTGCGTACGCGTGGATGCTGATTCCGCACCCGCCGGGTTGAGGTAGGCGTTCAGCCCCTTCATCACAATTCCGATCACCAGGCGGACAATGGTGATGAGGAAGATCGAGAGCAGCAGATAGATGATGGCACGAATCATGAAACGCTCAGGCTTCCTGTTGTCATGGGCTTCCAGACGAAAAGGGCGTCACAGGATTCCGTGACGCCCTTTCGTGTTGAGTTACATCCGGGCACTGCGGCCACTCCGCAGCACCAATCACTAATTACGACGCTTGGCGGGCGCGGCACCGGGCTTGGCCTTCTGGGCTCCAGGCGCGGTGTAGCGGGTATCTACCGAACCGCTGAGCGTTTCGAGCATGGCTGAAGCCTGCTCGGCCGCTGGTGTCCCAGGGGCAAGGCTCACTACTTTCTGCAGCGCCTCAATGGTGCCTTCCGGGGGAATCACGTTCCCCTTATCGTCCATCTGGGCCTTTCCAATCAGCGACATCGCCAACTGGTAGTGCGCATTCACATGCCGGGGATCAGCCGTGGTGGCAAGCTTAAAGGCTTCGATGGCGCCATCGGTGTTGTTGCGGTTCACCAACTCCGCGCCGAGGTTGTAGTAGTACATTCCGGCGTTCTGCGGGTCGAGCTGGGCGGCCTGCTCAAGGGAAGCTTTGGCTCCATCCATGTCACCCATCTTGGCCAGAATCAGCCCGCGATTGTTGTATACCGGGGCATTGGGTGTGGCTTCGAGGGACTTTCCATAGAGTTCAGCAGCCTTTCCCAAAGCGGCATTCCGCTCGTCACCCCGCAGGGTTTCGGCCTTTTCGGAATAGGCGCGGGCCATATTTTCGATAATCACCGTCTGTGTAGCATCGAGCGCATAGGCCTTCTCGAAATTCTCGACGGCCGCGTCATAATTTTTTGCCTGCAGTGCTTCCATGCCGGCGTTGAACGCGTTGTTTAACTCCGTGTTCTTGGCCATCTGCTTCTTGCGTTCGGCCAAAGCCTTTTCCATGGCTTCTTTCTGCTCTTTGCTCATGCCGCGCGTTTGGTCGTCGGTGAGCGTGCCCTCCTGGGCGGCAGCTTGCGTTGCCTTGATCTTCTCCGCGAGTTCCTGGAGGTTGAAGTTGATCTCTTCCTCGCCGCCGAACTTGGTGCGGACGCCTCCCACGCGGTCGCGGTCCTCACCGTTCACAACCAGCGTCACGTCATAGGTGCCACCGAAGGGGATACCGGCGTGCAAATACTCGCCCTTCTTGTTGGTTTTCAACTGGTAGTTGCCCTTCATGTCGGTGCGGTCGATCTTAATCACCGCGTTCTGCATGGGCTTGCCGTCTTCGCCAATCACTTTGCCGCGTACGCGGGACAACTGGGCCGACGCCACACCGGTGCACATCAGCAACAGTGCGGTGAGCACAAACGCCAGTCCTCGGTTCGAATTCATGTTCCAGACCTCCAACTCTGATTCCCTTCCTGCTACCTGCATCGTACTACAGGTGATAAGCGGTGGTGGCGCCTAAGTATGCGACGCCTGGGATGGGGCAACCGTTGCGTTGCCGTGTAACGACCGCCTAGTACAGTATCATCCAACCAGATAGGGCGAATGTTAAGCGATGGCGGTTACCTCTTGATTATCCGCGATGTCAGGGCTTCCTTGCTTGCCGGGCTTTTGGCGCTGTGGTTCGTGACGGGCTGCGGTTTCGCTGCGCCCGTCGATGACGCACGCATTGCGTTCGGCAAGGCGAACTTCCAGGAAGCGATCCGCTTGCTGATGGCCCAGCCAAAGCCTGACGCGGAGGCTTTGTTGCTGTTGGGTAAGGCACAGTTTCTAGTGGGAGACTTTGACAGTGCAGCCAGTTCGCTGCGCAGTTCGCTGGATGCGGGCAACGACACCTCCGAATGCCGCGACTGGCTGGGACGCGCCCTGGGCATGCAGGCGGAACGGGCCAATCCATTCAGCGCATTGGGCTTAGCGCGCAAGGCCAGGGACGAGTTCCAGAAGGCCGTGGCGCTTGACCCCAAGAATCTGGAGGCCGTTAGCGACCTATTCTCGTTCTACCTTGCCGCGCCCGGCTTTCTGGGTGGTGGCCTTGATAAGGCGCGGGAACTCACCGAAACCGTAAAGAACCAGGATGCCGCCGAGTACGCAGGAATGCGGTCGCAGATTGCGGAAAAGGAAAAGGACTACGCCGCCGCCGAGCAGTGGCTGAAGCGGGCAATCGACGCCGCGCCCCGCAGTATTGGGCGCCGCATTGACCTAGCCAGGTTCTACTCCCGGCGCGGAGTGCTGTTGAAGGCCGATGCGGCGTTCGCGGAGGCGAAGGCATTGCAGCCGAGTGCGGCGCGTCTGCTTTTCGACGAGGCTAGCTTGCTGGTTCGTTCTGGAAGAGACCCCGCCAAGGCGAGGCGGCTGATTGAGGAATACCGGAGGGCTTCGCGAACGTCTGATGACCCGTCGCCTTATGACACCGCGCAACTCTTGGCCAAACTGGAGAAACTGGAGAAGGATCAGCGCACTCGCTAGAGCGCCGGTTTCCCGGTCTCCGCGCCCTGTATGGACAAGCTGGAACTAGTACGGTCGAGCTTTCAGGCGTTGCGCGCCAACAAAGTGCGCAGTTTGCTGACGTCGCTTGGCATGGTGATTGGCAACGCGGCGGTGATTCTGGTGGTGACGGTCTCGCTAACCGGACGCGACTACATTCTCGACCAGATTCGCGGGATCGGCTCAAACCTCGTGTACGCCTACTACGAAGCGGGTAGCCGGGCGGCGCCGGAAGTGCAAGCCGATTTTGTGAAGTGGGCGGACGTGGAGGCGGTACGCGATGCCCTCGGTGGCCAGATTGTGGCAGCCACCGGCATCATGACCACCTATGACAGCATCCTGATTGGCGGCCGTGAGGAGGATCTGCGAGTGATCGGGTCAGACGACGCGTATCCGGCGGTGCGGAATCTGATCGTACTGTCAGGCCGGTTCATGGATGAAACCGAGGTGTCGTCGAGGGCCAAGGTAGTGATGCTCACGCAGCGCCTGGCGTCGCGGCTATATGGTTCGCCTTCCGCCGCAATCGGCGAAACGATGCGCATCGCCCGGCTTCAGTTCACGGTGATCGGTGTGTTTCGCGAGCGCACGGAGACCTTTGGGCTTTCCGAATTGGGAAGCGAAACTGCGCTGATTCCCATCACCGTGCTGCGTTACTTTGCTCCGGTGGAACGGATTGACCCTCTGTACGTGCAGGTGTCGTCGCCTGAAGAAGTGCCAGCGGTGACCCAGATTGTGCGAACGGTGCTGGAGAGCCGGCACCGGCCGGGCGCGGCCTATGCCGTGGAGAACCTGACTGCCATTCTGGAAGCGGCGCGCAGCATCGCCCTGGTGCTGACCATCGTACTAATTCTGATTTCGGCAATTGCACTGATTATCTCCGGCATCGGGATTATGAACATCATGCTGGTGACGGTGACAGAGCGCACCCGTGAAATTGGCCTGCGGATGGCGGTGGGGGCATCGCGCGAGGCCGTACGGCAGCAGTTCCTGCTGGAGGCGATGATCCTCAGCCTGGTGGGGGGGCTTGTGGGGATTGCCATCGGAGTGGCGGTGCCGCTGACCGCCGGGTACTTCCTGGAGCAGGTGCAGATCCCTATTTCCCCCATCTCCGTAGTGGTGGCGTTCCTGACCAGTTGCGGCGTGGGACTGATATTCGGATACCTGCCAGCCAGTCGCGCCTCCAGCTTGAACCCTACGGAGGCACTGCGCTATGAATAACGGGGGCTGGAAGAGCCACCAAAGTTGAGATTCACAGACCTCCCGGAGGATACCCGTGCTCACTCACGTTCAATGGTTACCAGGTGGCGGCTCTGCGTTAGGCGTGCTGTGCAGTTTGCTGCTTGTCGCGCTGGCGGGCCCGCCCAACGTATGCGGACAGCAGCCCTCGGTGGGTGCGGAACCGGCGGTGCGCGTGATGACCCTAAAGGAGACCGTCGCGCTAGCCTTGCTCCAGAACCCGGACGTCCTGCTGGCGCGCCTGGATGGACAGGCAGCCCAAGCGCGGACGCAGACGGTGGCCGATCCGTTTTCGCTGAAAGTTTCGGTGGGAAGCGGCCTTGCCTACACGACCGGCTTTCCCATGAATGTGGGCGGCTCGGGGCCGAGTCTTGTGAATGCGCAGGCGTCGATGACGCTCTACGACCGGCCGCAGCGCCTGCGCCTAATGGAGTCGAAAGAACGGGCCAAGGCGGCGGTTTTGGGCGAAGAAGAGAAGCGGCGCACCGTGGCCATCGACGTGGCGCGGGTCCACCTGGATGCGGAAGCCCTTGGGCAAGCTCGCGAGCAACTGATGAGGGAAGCGGAATCGCTCGAACGAATGGCGGGCATACGGCGTGCGGAAGCGGAGGCTGGCCGGGCGCTGGCCCTAGATGTAAAAGTAGCGGCGGCGGACCTCGCGCGTGCGAAGCAGCGGCTACGCGAGACGGAGTCTGCTCTCCACCAGGCCGAGGCGTTGCTGGCGTTCCTGCTGGGGCTGGATGCCGGGGCGCGTGTGACGCCAGCCGGGGAGCCGCGCCCTCCCGTTCTGCTGCCTTCCAGCGTGCCGGGTGCCCGGCAGGCTGCCGTTCAGAACCATCCGGCGCTAGCCAATCTCGACCGTCAGATGGCCGCCAGCCAGTTCCGCCTGCGGGCGGCAAAGTCCACGCATTGGCCGGTGATCCGGCTGGTTAGCCAGTACTCGATGTTTTCGCGATTTAACAACTATGACTCGTTTTATAACCGATTCGAGCGTCACAATGGCCAGATTGGCGCCAGCTTTGAACTGCCATTGTTTACTGGGAAGGCGCCGCGTGCCGCTGCTGAGGAAGCGGATGTGGAACAGGAGCGGTTGCGCATCCAGCGGGAGCAGCTTGAGCGCAAACTGGCGCTGGACACCGGGAAGCGGCTTCAGGATCGTGACGACGCCTGGGCCTATCACGACGTGGCGTCTCTGGAACTCGACGCCGCCCGCGAGCGTGTGAGTGTAATGCTGTCGCGGTCGGCGGAAGGGCGCGCCTCCCTGGCTGACATCGAGGTTGCGCGCGTGGATGAAGCCCGGAAGTGGGCGGAATTCTATCGGAGCCGAGCCGTCGCGAGCCTCAGAGACTTGGAACTCCTGGCGGAAACGGGGCAATTGTTGGCCTATTTGCAGCCTTGATGGAACCAGAAGTACTAAAAACTCACGCCCGCCTGAACGAGTCCTAGTAACAGAATCGGCCAATCAAAGGGATAATCGTTATGATGAGGGAGATGTCCATGCAAGTTTCGGCCCCACAGTTTCTACAATCCCGTCAGCAGATTGCGCTGCTTTCCAGCGTCTTATTCGGTTTGTTCGCGCTGCTTGGCGGTTGCAATCTGGATCCGGAAGCAGCAAAGGTACGCTTCCTTGAGCGCGGCAACCAGTATTTTGAGCAGGCGAAATACAAAGAAGCCTCCATTATGTACCGCAATGCCCTGAAGAAGGACCTGAAGTATGGCGAAGCCTACTACCGGTTGGGCATGGTTCACAAGCGGCAAGGCTTTGGGGCGCAGATTCGCGCGCAGGACATTATCCAGTCAGTGAACTCGTTCCGGCGGGCGATGGAAGATACCCGCCTAAGCAACGAAAGCCGCAAGGCAGTGATGGCCGAATTGGCTGACGTCTACGTGTGGTATTTCACGGCTAACCCCAGTGGGCAGGACCGGGAATACCTGACGAAGGAAGTGGCGACGTTGCGCGACGCTTTCTATGAGTTGGAGGCGGACAGTTTCGACGGCACCCGCCTGGATGGCTTTCTGGCCCTGACGGAAGGCAGGCTGGATGAGTCGATTGCACTGTTTGAAAAGGCAATCGCCAAGAAGGGCGAAGACAACGGCTTGAAACTGGCGATTATGGGCATTCGTATGCGTCAGGGACAGCGCGACGTAGCGGAGCGGATTGGCAAAGAGGTGATTGCGGCGGATCCAAAGTACGGCCCAGCCTACGACGCGTTGTTCCTGCTGTATATGCTTTCGCAGCGGGTGGACGACGCCACTCGGATCCTGGAGGCGCGGAATGAGGCGTTGCCTGGAAATGTGGCAAACGTTGTGAAGCTTGCCCAGCAGTACAAGATTTTCAACAAGTTGACCGAGCGCGAAGCCCTGTTGAACAAGGTGGCGAACGAGGGAGAAGTCTACAAGGACGGCCGGGAAGCTGTGATCCGGCACCTGTTCCAATTCTCTGAATGGGACGCGGCCATCAGGTACGCGCGCGAGGGACTGGAGAAAGACCCTGCGAAAAAGAGTGAATACAACAACTACATTGCCGAAGCGCTGCTGAAGCAGGGAAACCGGGACGGCGCCAAGGAACTGGTGGATTCCACGCTGGAAGCGAGCGGGGACAATGCGGTAGCACTCGCGCTGAAGGGGCAGATTCTGCTGGACGAGCGCGAACCGGGCTTTGCGAAAACCGCGATTGAAGACTTGACGAAGGCTGTTGCGACGCAGCCGAACAACGTGGTGATGCGCTTCGACCTGGGGAGGGCCTATCTGGCGAGCGGCGATATTCAGAAAGCCATGAACGAGTTCCAGCAGGCGGTCCAGCGACGGTCGAACTATGCACCTGCTCATCTGGCGCTGGCCAAACTGTACTTGCTGCAACGGCAGTTTGCCAACTCGATCGCCAGCGCCGACCGTGTGCTGCAATTGACGGCTGCTCAGCCCAGTCCGGACGCAATTCTCGTGAAAGCGCTCTCCCAGGCGGGCGTCGGCGAGTTGGGCAAAGCGGAGGAATTGCTGGTGCGGGCCATTGGCCTATATCCCCAGGTGCTGGAATTCCACTTCGAGCTTGGCCGTGTGTATCTGGCGCGCCAGCAGACGGCAAAGGCCGAGCAGAGCTTCCGCAAGGCGCTCGAAATCAATCCGAAGGATTTCCGCGGAATGTCCGGTCTGGCGGAAGTGTATGCTCGCGGCGGACGGCTGGATTATGCCATTCAGTTTCTGAACGAGCAACTGTCAAACGCCACCAATCCCGTACTGCTGCGCAATGCGATCGGCAACCTGCTGGTGCGCAAGGGCGATTTGCAGGGCGCACTGGCCAACTACCAGGAATTGGCGAAGACGGTGCCGAATTCGGCGGATTTGAACTTGAGGATGGGGGAAGTCTACCGCCGGCTTGGCGATCTGCAGTCAGCAGTTACCTACCTCCAGCGTTCGAGTGAATTGGAGCCCAACAATCTGGTGCCCCTGATGCAAACGGCGTTGGTGCTCTCGGAGATGGGACGCACGAGGGAAGCCACCGACGCGTATGAACGGGCGATCCGCCTGGATCCTGAGAATATCGTGGCGCTGAATAATCTCGCTTACATGCACGCCGAAACTGGCGGAGACCTGGATCTTGCCTTGCGGTACGCGGAGACCGCCAAGCGCAAAGAGCCGCGCAACGCGCAGATCGACGACACGCTCGGCTGGATTTATGTGAAAAAGAACCTGAACGACAATGCCCTGGTGATTTTCCGCAACCTCGTGAAGCAGGAGCCTGGCAATCCCACGTTCCGCTACCATCTGGGAGTAGCATTGGCGCAGCGTGGCGACGTGGATATGGCGAAGCGGGAACTCAGCGAGGCGTTGCGCAACAAGCCGTCGGACAAGGAGCAGGAAGAGATTCGCAAGGTGCTTTCCAAACTCTAGTGGCAAAGACACCGCGCCTGACGGTTCGCCTATTCCTGCTAGCCGCGATTATCCCGGATGCCATCCAGTCCTGAACTCGCACCCTCTCCACCAGGGCGCCCGGAGCGCCCTGGGTTTGCCCTTTGTGAATGGCACCCATGGCTTCCCTGGGTGCTGCCGTTCGCACTCTACATGGTGATTCTGAGCTCGGCCAGCGTGTTGCCGCTAAGCCCGGCATGGAATCACGTTCTTCGCCTGCTGCTGATTGTGCCAGTGTTGCTGCTATGTGCCCGCAGACTGGTTTCGTGGAAGGTAATGCAGCCAATGGCGTCGATGGCGGTAGGCATTGCTGTGTTTTTGATATGGGTGGGGCCGGATGTGCTGTTCCCCGGATACCGCAGCCACTGGCTATTCTCAAATTCGCTGCTTGGCGAGTATGATCCGGGCGCGGGAGTGAGCGCCCACAGTGGCCCCTGGTTCCTTGTCTTGCGCATCGCTGTTTCCGTGTTGCTGGTACCGGTGGTGGAAGAGTTGTTCTGGCGCGGATTCCTGATGCGAGTTCTGATTCGCCCTGACTTTCAACAGGTGCCGCTGGGTTCGTGGCAACGGGATGCCTTTTGGCTTACGGCAGTTCTGTTTGCGCTGGAGCACGGAGCCTTTTGGGATGTAGGACTGGCCGCGGGTATCGCCTACAACGCCTGGATGATTCGGACGCGATCGCTTGGCGACTTGGTTTTGGCCCACGCGGTGACGAACGGGTTGCTAGCTGCGTATGTGATTGGCATGGGGCGATGGGAGTATTGGCCGTAGCTCGCCGCGCGAAGCATCACGCACAGGCAGTGTGAAGTCATTTGGGTCTCCGAAGAATATTGAACTATGCGTATTCGTGAACTGCTGGCCACTGGCCGCCCTTCATTCTCGTTTGAGTTTTTCCCGCCGAAGACGGAGGAAGGCAGCGCGCTTCTGCTCGATGCCATTGAGTCGCTGCGCGACCTGAAGCCTACCTACGTATCTGTGACCTATGGCGCCGGGGGCAGCACTCGTGACTTGACTATCGATCTGGTGCGGCGTATCCAGCGGGAGTATGGCATCGAAACGATGGCGCACCTCACCTGTGTAGGCTCTAACCGCGACCAGATTCGTGCCGTGGTGGACCGGCTCGCCGAGAGCGGAATCGAGAACGTCCTGGCGCTTCGAGGTGATCCGCCAAAGGGCGAAACGGAATTTGAAGCGGTGGAGGGCGGTTTCCGCCATGCCAATGAACTGGCCGGCTTTCTGCGCGAACACTGGGGATTTTGCATCGGGGCGGCCTGTTATCCGGAGGGCCACACGGAGGCCATTTCGCTTGACGCCGACATCGCCAACCTGCGCCACAAAGTGGAGGCCGGTGCGGAATTCCTGGTGACACAGCTTTTCTTCGACAACGAGAAGTACTACCGTTTCGTCCGGCGTGTTCGCGAGGCGGGCATCGGCGTGCCCATAGTGCCAGGGCTGATGCCCATCACCAATGTGGATCAAGTGGAGCGCTTTACGCGGATGTGCGGAGCGAGCATTCCGGAGCCACTGCTTAGTGAGTTGCATCGACTGCGGGACCGTCCGGAGGCGGTGCTCTCGCTGGGAGTGGCGCATGCCACCGCGCAGTGCCTTGACCTTCTTGCGAAAGGCGCGCACGGCATACATTTCTACACTTTGAACAAGTCGGCGGCCACGCGCACGATCCTTACCGCCATTCGCACGGTGTACCCGCCCGCCCGTTAGCGGCGTGCTCCTGTTACCCTGTCAGGTGATACCACGCTGACATTCTTGCCAGTGGCTATTGAAACGCGCAGCCCAAAGGAGACCGACGCGCCTATGTCCGCATCCCCTCGCATGCACAGGCTCTTCGCCCAGGATGGCCGCTGTTTGGTGATTGCCTTGGATCACGGCATCTTCCACGAAACCTCCTTTGTGACGGGGATGGAGGATATCGCGCACGCGGTGGGCCAAATTGTGAAGACGGCTCCGGACGCCATGCAACTTGCTCCTGGGCAAGCGCGCATTCTGCAGAGCATTCCTGGCCCGCGGAAACCGGCACTGGTGCTTCGCGCCGATACCACCAACGTGTATACGCGGCCAGCCGCGAACGTGTTGTTCTCTGTGCTGATGGAACAGGCCGCAGAACAGGCGGTGGCCCTGGACGCAGCGGCGGTGGTGGTGAACCTGCTTTCCGTGCCGGGCCATGAAGAACTGCACGAAGCATGTTTGCGGCACATTGCGCACTTGCGTACCCAGTGCGACCGGTATGGGATGCCGCTAATGGTTGAGCCGCTGGTGATGCTGCAAGCGCCCAATGGAAGGACTATGGAATCGTCGCTGAATGCGCAGGCGATTGCCATGCTCACACGGCAGGCTGTGGAAATGGGCGCCGATCTGATTAAAGCCGATGCTTCCGAGGATGTTGCCGAGTTCGGCCGCGTGGTGGAAGCCGCCTCCGGCAAACCCGTGCTGGTGAGAGGCGGCGCCACGATGAACGCTGACCTGCTGCTGGCACGCACGGCATCGCTCCTGCAGAAAGGTGCGCAGGGCCTTGTGTTTGGGCGCAACATCCTTCAGGCTAATCAGCCCGACCAACTGGTTGCGGCATTGCTCTCACTTCTGCACGGAAATGGGAGTGCGGAACAGACGCAGAATTCCGTGCATCGTCCCGCTGCCGGTCCGCCTCCGCCGTTGCCGCCGCCGGTACCCGCGGTGCCTAACCCCACGTGAGGAGGCTGCCATGGATCGCCCGCGCGTCAGCATTACGGGGCTTGCCAGCGTGCTCTCCGCTGGTTCAGCAACGCCTGTCGCGCCTTGCATGGTAGCTCTTGCGCGAGACCTCTTGACCGGTCCCAGCCATCCTGCCCGTGAGGATTTCGCTCGTGTATGTATGCCAGGGCCGGGTGCAGCGCTCACCGGCGCGATCCTGGGAAGGCTGAACGTTCATTGCCAGGCGATGGTGGACGTTGGAGCCGATGCGTGTGGTCTGCAATTGCTGGAACTGCTGCAGACTGCTATTCCGCATCTGCGTCCTCTGGTGAAGCGCCGTGAAGGCGAACGGACCGCGCACTGCCAGCTGGACTCGTCACTGGAGGCCGACTGGACTTCCAATGACACTGTGGTTGACCTTCCCGAATTGCCGCCGCTCGATGAGCTTCGCGGAGCTCTGGGCATCTGGTCAGGCGCGGAGCACTGCGAACGGTTGCGCAGTGATGCGGAATTCGTACTGCCCACGCGTCTCGAACAGTATGAAGACACCGGGTTGACACGCGTCGTTGCCGTGAGTGCACCAGGGCCGACGCTCGTTGCACAGAAGGCAGAGCACGCCTGGTTGCGCGCATGTGCGCCGCGCATGGAAATCCTATGTGGACAGGCGGACCATCTGTTCCGATTCGTTGACCCAAAGACGGCGTCGTCGCTGGATGCGGGCGGCCAGTTGCGGCAGCTGAGGGATTGGCTGAACGGATCTCTGCTCCATGAGATGGCCGGCTTTCTGCTGGAGTTAGGTGTGGGAGCAGTCCTGATTGGGCTCCGCGAGCAGGGCGTGTACCTTCGCACCCACCACGACGGTAACCGGGTCGCCTTCGCGCGGCGCTTCGCGGCGGATGGCAACGTGGCGGCTTACCTGGCGGAGTGGATCGATCGCGAAATGCTGGTGCCCCTGTTTCTCGCTGACACCCAAAATGCCTTCAGCCGAACCGATGCGTGCGCGGCTTCGCTGGCCGCGGGGCTGTTAGCTGCGCAGACGCCAGGCGATTTGCTGCTGTCGGCGGCTGCCATCGTTACCCTTGCCGGGGAAGAACGCAATCCCGTGGATGGGGTGCCCTCCTGGGAGGTCGCGCAAGCGCGCGTAGAAGGCGGATGGAGCCAGGCGCGGTGTCAGATTGACCTAAGCGGATGGGGAGGGGATGACTCCTACGACTGGTGAGGAAGCCCCACCGATTTGTCGCTGGAGCTCAACTTCGCTAAGCTAGCAAAGAAAAGGCGAAGTTACGCAAGGCGAAGCAATGAACCTCCCACTCGGACTGCCCGGTTTCGATGAGCCGTCAACCTCTCCAGGGTCTTCACGTTCCCTGGCGGGACGGGGGGCCGGGCTGGATGGCGCCATCACCCGATTTACGGCCATGCAGGCCAGCGGCGATCCCTGCATCCGTGCCGTACACCAGCAGCCTGCATTTGAGGGCAGCTTCGCGGAACTGCCGGAGCAACTGCCGCCGGTGCTTTCCCAGGCCCTCAGCCAGGGTGGAGTCTCCCGGCTCTATTCGCATCAGGCGGAAGCCTTCGGCCATGTGCAAGCCGGCAAGCACGTGGTGGTGGTGACTCCCACCGCCAGCGGCAAGACCCTTTGCTACAACCTTCCCGTGCTGCAGGCGATGATGGCGGACAAAGGCGCACGCGCTCTCTACCTGTATCCCACCAAGGCGCTAGCCGAGGACCAGCTTCATGAACTGCATGGGCTGGTGGAGGCATGCGGCAGTGACCTGAAAGTGTTCACCTACGACGGAGATACTCCGCAGGACGCACGCCGTGCTATCCGTGAACGCGCGAATGTGGTGCTTACCAATCCGGATATGCTGCACACGGGCATTTTGCCCCACCACACCAAGTGGGCCAAGCTATTTGAGAACCTGCGCTACGTGGTGATTGATGAACTGCACTCCTATCGGGGGGTGTATGGCAGCCACCTTGCGAACGTACTGCGGCGACTGGATCGCATTTGCCGGTTCTACGGATCCACTCCGCAGTTCATCTGCTGCTCCGCCACCATCGCGAACCCCGAGGAACTGGCTTCCACCCTTACCGGGCACGAGTTTGAAATGGTGTCGGAGAACGGTGCGCCGCGCGGGGAGAAGTATTTCGTCTTCTACAACCCACCGGTGGTGAACCAGCAACTGGGTATCCGTCGCGGCTACCTTGCGGAGAGCCGGCGGCTGGCCCTCGACCTGATTGAGCGCAAGCTGCAGACCCTGGTGTTTGCGAACAGCAGGCTTGCCACGGAAGTGCTCACCAAGTATCTAAAGGACGCCCATGATCGCGGACCCATCCCAAACCAGGCGATCCGCGGGTACCGTGGCGGATACCTTCCCAAGGAACGCCGGGCCATCGAGAAGGCATTGCGAGACGGCGAGATTCGCGCCGTGGTGGCTACCAATGCGCTTGAACTGGGCATTGACATTGGGTCCCTTGACGCTGTGCTGATGGCGGGCTATCCGGGCACCATCGCCTCCACCTGGCAGCGAGCCGGGCGGGCCGGACGGCGAAACACAGCTTCCATTGCGGTGCTGGTGGCCTCCAGCGCACCCATGGACCAATTCATCATTGAGCACCCGGAGTACTTCTTTGGGAGGTCGCCGGAGCGGGCGGCGGTGAATCCTAACAACCTCGAGATCTTGCTCAGCCACTTGAAGTGCGCCGTATTTGAACTGCCCATAAAGCATGGTGAGCGCTTCGGCGGGCAGGACGCCTCTGAGTTATGCACCTTTCTGAAGGACTTTGGGTTTGTACATCAATCCGGGGAATCGTGGCACTGGATTGCCGATACCTACCCCGCCGACACGGTGAGCCTGCGCGCCATCACCAGCGACAACTTCGTGGTGATTGATATTACTGGGGAAGCTAAAGTGATTGCCGAAGTAGATTTTCCGTCCGCCCTTACCACGCTGCACGAGAAGGCGATCTACCTGCACGAGGCGCGGCAGTATCAGGTGGAGCGCTTTGACTACGACGGGCGCAAGGCCTATGTGCGGGCTGTGGAGTGCGACTATTTCACCGATGCGATCGACTACACGCAAGTGCGGTCCATCGAGGAATTCGATTCCAAGCAGCAGCAGCTTGCCTGTTCGCGCCACGGCGAAGTGCGCGTGAACCGGCAGATTGTCGGCTTCAAGAAGATCAAGTTCTACACGATGGAGAATATCGGGGCGGGCCACCTTTCCATGCCCGAGCAGGAGATCCAGACCACGGCTTGGTGGCTGAATCTAGGCGAGGAGTTCCTGCGTCAGTTTGAGGATCTGTCTCCCATCCAGAAGCAAAATGGTCTGGCGGGGTTGGGCAACGCGCTCCGCACGGTGGCGGCATTCCTGCTGATGTGCGATCCGCGCGACCTGGGACTGGCCACTTCCGATGAACCGCTCACCGACGGGATGCGGATTGAGCCCAACCTGTTTCTCTACGACACTTATCCCGGTGGAATTGGCCTTAGCGAGCCACTGTTCCGCATGAGTGGCCAACTGCTGCGGCACGCACATAACCTGATGGAGCAGTGCCCGTGCGAAGCGGGCTGCCCTCGTGCGTAGGTCTCATTGGCGAGGTGGAGACGACGGTAAGGCGGTGGCCATCCGCTTCGCCTCGGCGCTGTCGGAACAGGAGCCACCCGCGGAAATCGTGCCTTTCTGAGTTTTACCTTAGCGGTGGACGTTAGCGTGTGGGGCAAGCGGGAATCCGGGTGTCTGCCATACGTCCGCTGTGCCATCCTGCCCCTTGCTGACGATGCGTGCCTGCACTGCCGGATGCTGCCGCAGCCATTCCTGCGAATGCGAAAGGCCCATCACGCTGAGCGCCGTAGCCGTGCTGTCTGACGCCATGGCGGTGGACGCCACCACGGAAACGGTGATCGGTCGAGTAAGCCCGAGGCCGGTTTCCGGGTCCAGGATATGGGAGTAGCGAACGCCACCGATCTCCGCGAACTGATGCAAATTCCCTGAAGTCGAAACTGCTTGCGATGCCAGCAATACGGAGGGTCGCACGCCTGCTGCGCCGGCTTCAATCGCCACATGCCACGCCCTTTGGCCGGGTGGCGGAGCGGAGACGGCGATGTCTCCTCCGGCTGCAACGAGCGCCGCCGTCACCCCATGGCGACGTAGTTCCGTCAGCGCTTCATCTGCCGCGTAGCCCTTGGCAACCCCTCCAAAATCGAGTTGCATGCCTTCGCGAGGAAGCTTGACGGTTCTCTTGGAGGCGTCAAGTGCAACGCCCTGCCACCCAGTGCGGGCACGGGCGCTTTCGATGGCCTTTTCATCAGGAAGCCGCCCTTCCATACGGGCGGCGCGCCACTGGCGGACGAGCGGGCCAAGAGTGACATCGAAAGCCCCGCCTGTGGACTGAGCCAGGCTCAGGCTGGCGCGAAGAACGCGGAAGAGGTCGTCGCTGGCCACAAACGGCCGCGCGTGCCCCGTACGGCAGAGTTCGTTAAGTTCGCTGTCGTCGCAGTAATCAGAGAGAGCGGCGTCGATCGCGCGCATGCGGCGGAATGCTGCCGCGATGGCGGTGTACCCTTCGTCTTCCTCAGGATGAACGGCGCGCACGGTGAACAGCGTTCCCATACACGGTTCTGTGTGGCTGAGCGTTTCCAGGACGCTACTTCCCCTGACGCTTCCGCTCAGTCCGAAGCCCAGCGCTGCGCCCAACCATTGGCGCCGGCTAGTCATACTCTACGCCGTTGTTCCAATACCGGAAAATCTCTTCCGCAGAGGGAACCTTCAAGGGACGTACCAGGCGGAAGCCCAGCGATTGGGCGTCGGTGTGGTACCAAATACTCTTGGGAAGTTGCGGATCCTGGATCTTCCAGGAAGGGTCGCTGGGCATCCGGGCGCCGCAGCGCAACAGCGCGGGACCATCCATCCAGCCGCCCCCGCGGGCCACATGCGGGTAGGGCTCCGCGCCGCGATTCCAGGGGTTCATCGCCAGTGCGCCGCCCTCGCCATAGAAATCGGTGGAGTGCGCGTCAAGGGTCCATTCCATCACGTTGCCGTGCATGTCGTAAAGGCCCCAGGGGTTGGGCTTCTTCTTGCCCACCTGCTGATATTTGTCTTCGCTGTTGGTGCTGAACCAGGCATATTCCGCTAACTGCGCAGGGTCGTCCCCGAATGAATAGGCGGTGGAGGATCCCGCACGGCAGGCGTACTCCCATTCCGCCTCGGTAGGAAGCCGGTAGAAGTGCCCGGTCTTGAGACTCAGCCACTGCGCGAACTTGTTGGCGGCGTGCTGCGTCATGCTGATGGCGGGGTAGCCGTTGAGGCCCATGCCGAAGCTCATCTCCACATACGGGGCTGTGGGCCTGCTGGTGGCTGCAACCATCGTGTCAGGGTTCTGCGCTTCATTGGCTTCGGTGGCGAACATGAACAGGCGGTACGCATCCCAAGTGGTTTCGAACTTGCTCATCCAGAAGGGGTCCACCTGTACGCGGTGCACAGGCGTCTCGTCCTCGCCTCGGCCCGCTTCCGAATCGGGAGTGCCCATCGCGAATGCCCCTCCAGGGATGGGGACAAAATCGAGGCTCACGTCCGTGGCCGGGATGGGTTCTGCATAAGGCTTCATGCTGGCTTCGTCCTGTTCTTGCGACTTCTCCCGGATGCGGATGCCAGCGGCCTTCACCAGTTCAAGGTCATCCTTCAGGGGGGCGGCCTCGGCCTTCGCGCGGGCCGTGGCGGGTGGCCGTAGATCGAAGCTGAATCCATCTGGCCATTTGGCGCCTTCCAGAATCCACTGCCGGATAAGCTCGCGCTTTTCAGCGGGCAAAGGCCCGGTCGGGGGCATGGCCTTCGGATTTCCCTTGGGTAGCAGCAATGAAAGAAACAGTGCGCTTTTCTGGGGATCACCGGGCGCGACGATGACACCAAGAGAGGACTTTACCTCCATTGCTTCTCGCGCATGTAGCCTCACGTTGCCCATGCCGGCCCGCGCGCTGTGGCAGCCCAGGCACGAGCTGCGCAGAATGGGCGCGATTTCTTTCTCGAAATCCACCGCGCTGAACAAAGGATGGGGTAGCGCGGAAAGAAGAAGCAGCAGAATAGATCCCAGACGAAGCATAGCTTTATGATGGCAAAACCGGCTCCGCCGTTGCCGCGATAGAATGCAGGCCAGAGAGGGTTCGCATGATGGCAATTGATCAGAGACGGAATACCCGGAGCGAGGACCAGGATTCTTCAGAATTGCTCTCCCGCAGGGCGTGGATCCTTGGAGGCACCGCAGTTGCTACAGCAATGGCAGGGGCGTCCCGCGCGGACGCAGGCGTTTCGCTACCGGTACCGGGCCGTTTTCCGCTGCTATTGTTCTCAAAGCACCTGCATTGGGCGGACTACCCACTGGCCGCCAGCATCACGCGCGACACCGGCTGCGAAGGCATTGACCTCACGGTGCGCCGCAACGGCCACGTGGAGCCAGAGCGGGTACGGCAGGACCTCCCCCGTGCCGTGGAAGCCTTTGCCAAGGCCGGTGTTCCGGTGGCCATGATCACCACCGACATTCAGACGCCCGATAGCCCGCACACGCGCGACATCCTCGAAACCGCCAAAGAGCTGGGTATCCTTCACTATCGCTGGCGCGATTTCGTCTACAAGCAGGACTCGCCTATTCCCCCGCAAATCGACGCTCTGAAGCCAGGAGTCTCCGCGCTTGCAAAGCTGAATGACAGCATGGGCATGACGGCGATGTACCACATTCACTCCGGCTTCCACCGTGTGGGAACCTCCGTGTGGGATCTGTGGATGCTGCTGCGAGACGAAAATCCTGACCGTGTTTCCTTTAACTTCGATATTGGCCACGCCACGGTGGAGGGCGGCTACGGCGGATGGATCAATGCCCTGCGTCTGGTGCTGCCGCACACGCGCGGCACTGCGGCCAAAGATTTTTATTGGGCCAAGAACGCCAAAGGCGAATGGCGTCCTCGCTGGTGCCCCGTGGGCGAAGGGATGGTGGACTGGCCGCGATATTTCAGCATGCTTAAGGAATCCAAGGCGCCAATGCCGTTGCAGCTTCACCTTGAATACGAAGAGATGGGCGCGGCGGGCACCGGCCAGAAGCGTTTGGACCTGCCTCGCGAGAAGGTGATCAGCTACATTCGCCGGGACGTGGAGACACTGAAACGTCACCGGGCGGCCGCGGATTTGGGATAGCCGGAACGCCTGTTGGCGAGGAGGCGGCGGGATAGCGCGCCGAACCGCTACAATGGGGAGGAGTCGGGGCGTAGCGCAGTCTGGTAGCGCACCTGCTTTGGGAGCAGGGGGCCGCAGGTTCGAATCCTGCCGCCCCGACCAATTTTCTCTCCTTTCATCCTTGCTGGAATCTCCCGAAGTACAGCTTGTTGTGGGCTTTCATCGAATATGTGGGTTCAGCCGCGATCCCATGGATCGAATGCTCCTCGCGGCGGATGGCGCGCCGTTCTGCGCTTCGCGGGCGGAAAATTCTACTCTGCCCTGAAATTCAAGAGCGCAGACCTCACCCGGCGAATCATAGAAGATCGACTCGCTAGTCTGTGGGCACATTGGAAAAGGGCGTGCGCCTCCTCCGTCCCGCGTAAGGCGAACGACGACCAAATCCAGAGAGAAGCGAGCATTCTCAGAGCATGTTGGATAAACCCGTTGTGGCAGGAAATCGTGGGTCGTCAAATGCGCCGAGGGTTGTCGTTGTGGGTGCGGGTATGGCCGGTCTGCAATGTGCCCGGGCACTCCACTCTGGCAACTTCCAGGTGACTGTGCTCGACAAGGGCAGCAGGCCTGGGGGGAGAATGGCAACGCGGCCCATTGATGGGCATCTGGCCGACTACGGAGCGCAGTACCTGGAGTCGCGTTCACAGGAGTTTCGCCTTCAACTCCGTGACTGGCAGGCGGAGGGCCTGGCGCGGTTGTGGGGTTTCGGCTTTGAGGGCGAGGCTGAACCCTCGGGCCTGGCTCGCTATCTGGTGGAAGGTGGCATGAACCGCATGCCCGCCCTGCTCGGCGATTCTTTAGGCGTACGGACGCGCACTGAGGTGGAAAGCGTCTCGCTGGATGGAAATGCATGGATGCTTCGACTGAAGGAATCTGCGCCGATGCGGGCCGATGCCCTGGTGCTCACATGCCCGGTTCCGCAAGCAATCGCTCTACTTCGGCGAGGTGAAGTGGAGTTGGACCGGAAGCTGGCGAAACGTCTCGACACCGTCCTTTACGAACCCTGCTTCACCCTCATCGCGCAACTTTCGGGCGACAGCGGTATCCCGTGTCCCGGAGCTCTGTCGCTGGATGGCCACCCGCTCGCCTGGATTGCCGACAACCAGCAGAAGGGCGTGACTGCGGGCTCGGCGGTGGTAACCATTCATGCGGGGCCGGAGTTCTCCACCAGCCATTTCGACGACGATCGGGAACGCGTGATCCGGTTGATGGAACAAGCCGCCGGCCAACATCTGGCATCCCCCGTACGCGCGCGCCATCTGCATCGCTGGCGCTACGCTCGCCCGCGCACGCCGCTTGCTGAGCGTGTGGTGGTGCTTCAGGAACAGCCGCTGCTGCTGCTGGCGGGCGATGCGTGCGGAGGCAGAGACGTGGAGGCGGCCGCCCTTTCGGGCATGGCAGCCGCGAAATCCTTGCTGGCCCGTTTGAGGGAGGGTTCTCCTGATGTCCACTGAGTATGTCGATTGCCTGATTGTGGGGGCCGGGCTCTCCGGGCTGGCATGTGCCCGCCAGCTTCACCAAGCCGGGCATGACGTCCTATTGCTGGATGCCGCGGACAAAGTAGGCGGCCGCGTCCGGACCGATGTGATGGACGGGTTCCTGTTGGACCGTGGTTTTCAAGTGCTGCTTTCCGCCTACCCGGAAGCGCGCCGGGTGCTTGACTACGAATCCCTGCACTTGCAGCGGTTCTTCTCCGGGGCGTACGTGACGACCGAAGGCGGCCGTCATCTGGTTGCGGACCCATGGCGGCATCCCCTGGCCCCGGCGGGCACGATCTTCTCACCCGTTTCCACCTGGGGCGACCGCCTTCGGGTGGCCAGGCTCCGCGGCGAGGCGGGTGCAAGCGAGGTTCCCCCCGTCAAGCGCCTGGTGGGCGATATCACCACAGCCGTGTACTTTCGCCAGAAGGGTTTCAGCGA
>JAHCHD010000089.1 GCA_026129915.1 Bryobacterales bacterium | reverse complement strand
TGGAGGAAGCCTGGACGAGGGCGGGGCCCACCAGCCCGAGGGCCATCATGCGCGCCAGCCAGTCGCGGCGGCTTTCCGAGCGGAAGGCCTCTCCTTGGAATCGCTTCTTTTCCCCGTGTAGCAGATGCATGCGGCGCCTCCCCCAGGTCGCCAATCCGGCGAGCCCTATGAAGGTGACAGTAGCACAATCAAATGCCTGGGTAAATCGTGGAAATTCCGCTATTTACCCTGGCTAGTAGCTAACGAGGGAAGTGGCGATCGTCAGGCGCTACGCATCATTTCGTCCCAGGTAACTTCGCGCTTTTTCTCCACAGCCATGCGGCCGAGGATGGCAGTGAGCGTGCTTTCGCCGGCGGTCTTGGTCATGTTGATGGGCTTGTTGTTGACGATGCTTTCAAAGTAGGCTTCGACGGCATCGATGGTGATTTCGCGCGGCGAGTCTCGACGCTCCATCAAGCTGCGGTCCCGCAGGTCGTCTGCGTTGGGGAAGCCGGAATTGGGCTGAGGGCCGTGCAGCTTGTAGTACATGCGCGAGGTTTCGAGTGCGCCTTTGGAGCCGAAGAACTGCTCGCGCACATCCCGGTACATGGCGGTGTGCTTGATGCTGATGAGCCAACCGGTAAGGCCGCCAGGGTAGAAGTACTGGATGTTGTGATGGTCAGTGGTCCAGTCGCCGTAAGGGACTGGGTAGCGGTTGCCGCCGGTTCCGATGGCGTGGGTGGGGTACATGTCGTCGGCAAACCAGTTGAGGGTGTCGATGCCGTGGCAATCCTGCTCAATGATGGGTCCGCCAGAGTATTCCATCCAGCGTCCCCAGTTGCGGAGCTTTTCGTCTTCCTGGTAACGGTTGGTGAAACTGGTGGGTGGCTCACCACCCAGAATCCAGTAGCTGATCATCATCTTCATGTCGCCGATGGTGCCCTTTTTCTTGTGGTCCATCGCCGTAAGATATTCCTTGCTGAAGCGCTGCTGGTAACCGAACTGGATGCTCTTGGTGGGGTCAGCTTGCTTGCCGGCGGCGAGCAAGCGCTTGATGCCGGCAACATCGGCCCCGGCTGGCTTCTCGCAATAGATATGCTTTTTCGCCTGCACGGCGGCGACGAAATGGTCAGGATGCAGGAAGACGGGCGTGGCAATCAGTACGACGTCTACGTTGGGGTCAGCCAGCAGTTGCTCATGGTTGCGGTATGCGGGCACTTTGTCGCCGCCGGGGATTTTGGTTTTGCCCTCGTCGATGCGGTCAGGGAATTTGTCGCAGATGGCGGCCAGCCGGCCGTGCTTATCCTGCGCCATGAATGTGCCCACATAGCGCCCGCGGCCGCCAGTGCCGAGGACGCCGAAACCCACCTTGCTATTGGCTTGTGCGGTGAAGGCCGTTTGCGGTTTCACGATGAGGGGCGTTGCCGCCACCGCTCCCGTGATTGCCTGTCGTCTGCTTAGCTTGGTCATAGGCCCTCTGCTGCTATTCGGCGCCGGTCTCCACCCACGCGCCCTTCTTTGCCGCCTCAATGACAGCGTCGCAAACCTTCTGGGTCTGCAGCGCGCTGCGGAAATCGGGTTGGGTGGGGCTGCCGGATTCGATGCCCATCACGAAATCGGCCAGCGCATTCAGGAATGTGTGCTCGTAGCCGATGCAGGTGCCAGGCACCCAGTAACGGTTCATGTAGGGGTGCTCAGAATTCGTGGTGTGAATCTTGCGCCAGCCGGTGAGGTGGCTTTCCACCTTCTTGCCGGATTGCTGCTGCTGGTATTCGAAGAACTGCAGATATTCAGGTTCTTCAAGGTCGAAGTAGACGCTGCCCGCTTCGCCATTCATCTCAAAGGTGTTGAAGTTCTTGCGGCCGCGGGCATAGCGAGTGGATTCAAAGGTGCCCATGGAGCCGTTAGCGAACTCCGCGAGGAACATGCAAGCGTCGTCGATGCCCACCGGCGCCACTTCGCCGGTGACGGCGTGGACGCGCTCCGTGACGAAGGTTTTGGTCATGGCGGTGACTCGCTTGATGGGGCCGTTCAGCCACATTGCGGTGTCGATGGAATGGGCCAGCAGGTCGCCTGTGACGCCGGAGCCCGCGGCGTTTACATCCAGACGCCAGAGCGCTGCGCCACCCTGCGGGACGTCGGGCGAAATGGTCCAATCCTGCAGGTAGGTGGCGCGATAGTGGAAGCTCTTGCCGATGCGGCCCTCGTCGATGATCTGCTTGGCGAGCGCGATGGCGGGCACGCGGCGGTAGTTGAACCAGACCATGTTCGGCACGCCGGCCATCTCCACGGCGCGGGTCATCTCCTCGGCCTGCTGCACGTTCATGGCGAGCGGTTTTTCGCAAAGGACCATCTTGCCGTGGCGCGCAGCCTCGATGGCGATATCGAAGTGGGTATCGTTGGGCGTGCCAATGTCTACCACGTCGATATCCTTGGCGCTGACAATGGCGCGCCAGTCGGTCTCCACGCGCTCATAGCCCCAGTTCCTGGCAAAGGCCGCGGCTTTCTCCGTGTTGCGTCCGCAGACGGCCTTCAGCACAGGGCGGTGCTCGACGGGGAAGAAGTCGTTGAGGCGCTTGTAGGCGTTCGAGTGGGCGCGCCCCATGAACCCATAACCGATCATTCCAATTCGCAGTTCCTTGCTCATCACAGTCTCCTGTTGTATCGACCCGTCAGTCTAGCCGTACTTCTCTGAGAGTTCGTCCATCTTTGCCTTGCAGGTGGCCGTGGCTTCCCAGGCATCGGGCCAGAAGCAGAGGTCGATGGTCCACCAGTCGTGGCGTTGCTGGCTGGCCTTTACGAGTTCCGGCACGATTTCGTCGAAGTTCAGGTAGCCGAGGCCGAAGGGCGGGTGTGCTGAGGTTTCGTCATCGCCGTTCGCGTCCTTGTGGCAGGTGCCGTCGGAATCGATCAGGTGGACGTGCAGGATGCGTCCGTGCAACTTCTTGATGAACTCCACCTGATTTGCGAACACTTCCTTGTCGCCCGGCTGCCGGGCGCCCACCACGCCTACCATTTCCCCGTGGCAGGTGTCGTACATGAGTCCGAAGTTCACTTTGTTCACGCCATCATGGATATGCAGAATCTGGCTGGGCTTGTTAAATGCGAAGCCCGGTTCGAACTCCCATACAACCGTCTGGCCGTGGTCTTCAGCGATTTCGCAGCAGCGACGCCACGTGTTCACGACACGCTGGAAGGCAATGGCTGGATTCACTTCTTCAAGGATGGTGGGGGATTGCACGGTATCCACGCGGATGGTGCTGATGCCGAGGTCCTCGGCGAACTGGGCGTTCTTCTTGAACTCTTCGATGTACCTAGACTGGTCGTCAGTATTGATGAGCTTCTCGCCCCAGAGGTTGGCGGCGACGCCGGAAAAGCCAAGCCCCATGGCCTCCATCCTGGCGCGGAGCTCTTCACGCTGCGACTTCTCAGTGAGCGCACCGGGCCAGTCGCTGTCGGGTCCGCTGGGGTTGCCCGGGTTCGGGTGAGGAGGGAAGGCGCCCAGTTCCACGCCGTGGAAGCCGAGGGCTTTCAACTTCTCACATACGGTATCGAAGGGAACGGGGTTCGATGCATAGGGGCCGATAGTGTAGGCCCAGGTTCCGATAGAAATGCGTTTCGACATGGGGTTCTCCTAAACTCAATCACTGGTGACGGCGGGCTGGCGTGCGGGCGCGCTGGCCGACGCCACAACTCGCGGTAGAGGAATCGCTCATTCACAAACGGCCGAGGCCAGGCTAGTCGCGGGTGAGAATCCGGATATTGCGGAAGCGCGCTTCCATACCGGGCCCGCGGTGCAACTGGAAGGCGATGACGCCAGAGAGTTTCAGGTCGTCTGTGAGTTCCGCTGTGAGCAACCCGTTGATGAGGATCTGGATGTGCGGACCCTGGCAGCGGATCTCTACCTCGTTCCAATCCTTGTCCTTTACAACGTGTTCAGCCTTACCCTTCCAACCGTTCACCATCACGCCGCGCTTGCCCTTTTCCTCGTAGACGCCGCCCCACCAGTTGCCCTCGGCCATGTCAGCCTGGTAGCCCTGCACCACGTACTCAGGGAGGGCCTCACTGCGGAACTGGATACCGCTGTTGTGGTTGCGCAGCTTCACATCAGCGCGCAGGATGAAGTTGCCGAACTCGGCACCCTTGTAGATGAGGAAGGTGTTCTTGTCGATGACGATGCCATCGGTGGAGCCGACGATCTCGCCGTTTTCCACCTTCCACAGGCGAGGGTCTCCTTCCCAACCGTTGAGGGTCTTGCCATCGAAGAGCGGCTTAAAGCCGGGCTCATCCGCGGCAAACAGCACGGCTGGTGCAAGCAGCACGAAGCAGAGCATGATGGCTAAGAAATGAATGGATTGCAGACGCATGCAATTCCCCCTGTTTGGATACGAATAGTCCCTGTATGGGCTGTGCAGAGCAGCAACGCGTGCCAGCCCGTTCCGGATACTGGTGGTTGCGGAAACCGGCGGGATGATGGCATCCGCGAGGCCAGCAGGGCAACCGAGGGCGATCATATCACGAGCCTGATGGATGAGCTACTAAGCCGGTGGCAGGCGCGACTTCCCCATCTGCCTGGGATCCACGCGGCCAGCCGGTGGCGGCACCGGAACTGCGAGACAATGGAAAATTGGCCCATGTTGCAACCTCCGATTTCACTTGAAACCCTCCTTACCGAGCAGCGTAACCCGGCGAGCGTCGCAATTGACAGGCTGCCCACCATTGACGTGTTGCGGGTGATCAACCAGGAGGATGCCAAGGTGGCGGCAGCGGTCGAGGAGGCATTGCCTGCCATCGCCGCGGCACTGGACCTGATTGTCGACCGGCTTTCCGCAGGCGGCCGCTTGTTTTACACCGGCGCCGGCACCAGCGGGCGGCTGGGCGTGCTGGACGCCAGCGAGTGTCCGCCCACCTACAATGTGCCTCCTGATCTGGTGACGGGTTTCATTGCCGGCGGCGACGGCGCACTGCGCCGATCCGTGGAAGGCGCCGAGGATTCGCCAGAGGAGGGTGCGTCGGATCTGATGGCCTATGGCAGTGGCGCGGGCGACGTGCTGGTGGGGATTGCCGCCAGCGGACGAACGCCCTACGTGATTGGGGCGCTTGAAAAGGCGCGGAGCCTGGGCGTAGCCACAGTGGCCCTGAGTTGCACCGCGCAGGCAGCGATTTCCGCACATGCCGATGTTGCCATTGAAGTACTCTGCGGTCCGGAGGTGATTACCGGCTCTACGCGGATGAAGGCGGGCACTGCCACAAAGCTGGCGCTGAACATGCTAAGCACCGGGGCGATGGTGAAGCTGGGGCACGTCTACGGCAACCTGATGGTGAACGTGCAACAGACCAACGAGAAGTTGCGGAACCGGGCAGTGCGCATTGTAGAGCAGGCCCTGGAGATTCCCAACGAAGAGGCCCGTCTGTTGCTTGATGAGGCCGGAGGCGAGGTGAAGACAGCCATCGCTATGCGGCGGCTTGGGGAGTGTGCCGCTAATGCCCGGGAGCGATTGCAGGCCCACGGCGGGAACCTTCGTCGGGCGCTGGACGCGGGAGCGGTTCGCTGAGAATCTGAAGTACGGAAAGAACCATGGATAAGCTTGTAGTGCAAGGCGGTCGACCGCTACGTGGAGACATTGCGGTGAGCGGCGCGAAGAACTCGGCGCTGCCCGCGCTGGCGGCCTGTTTGCTGACTGAGGAGACCGTGACCCTGGAGCGGATTCCGGGCGTGCGCGACATCCTTACGATGCAGCAGCTACTGGAGTACACGGGCGCGACGGTGACGCCCAGCAATGGACATCTGGAGGTGACGACTCGCGGGCCACTCAACCCGGAAGCGCCGTACGATCTGGTGAAGACGATGCGCGCGTCCAGCCTGATTCTGGGTCCGCTGGTGGCGCGCCATGGCAGCGCCCGCGTCTCTATGCCGGGCGGCTGCGCGATTGGTGCGAGGCCCATCGACCTGCACCTGATGGGTCTCGAACGGCTGGGGGCGGAGATCCGCCAGGAGCACGGCTACATTGAGGCATCCGCCTCGCGAGGACTGACGGGCGGGCGCATCTACTTCGACAAGATCACCGTTACTGGAACGGAAGACTTGATGATGGCCGCCACGCTGGCCAAGGGCGATACGATTCTCGAGAACGCGGCGCGCGAGCCCGAAGTGGTTGATCTTGCCGAGCTGCTGACGAAGATGGGCGCCGTGATTGAGGGCGCGGGCACGTCGGTGATCCGCGTTCGCGGCGTGGAGGCCTTGCATGGCGCGCGCCACGCCATCATCCCGGATCGCATTGAGGCAGGCACATACGCCATTGCAGCCGCCATTACCGGTGGCGAGCTTGTCATTCGCAATTGCCGACCGGGGCACCTGGGCGCACTGATCCAGAAGCTTTGGCAGGCGGGCGTGCATGTAGAGGAGTTGGATGCCTGCACGATGCGCGTTTCCGCCACGCCTACCCTGCGCGCGCAGGACATGAGCACGGAAGAGTACCCCGGCTTCGCCACGGATCTGCAGGCGCAATATATGGCGATGATGACGCGGGCAGATGGCATCAGCATCATCCGCGAAACCATCTTCGAGAACCGCTTCATGCACGTGCTGGAACTGGTGCGCATGGGCGCCAGCATTCGTATCGACGGACGCCAAGCCATTGTGGCTGGATCGCGCAAACTAACCGGCGCGCCCGTGATTGCCAGCGACCTGCGTGCCAGCGCTTCACTGCTGCTGGCGGCAATGGCTGCCGAGGGCGAAACGGTGATTGACCGCGTTTACCACCTCGACCGCGGCTACGAGCGCATCGAGGAGAAACTGGCAGGCGTGGGCGCAGTTGTGGAACGGATTACAGACTAAACAGTTGGGAGGAGCACGTACAGCATGAAGACTCATAACTCCGGCTTCCTGGCCCTGGTGAACGATGCCAAGTTGCGTGTGAAGGAAATTGACGTTGCTGGTTACCTGGCTCTGCGCGCGAGCGGCGAAGCCCACCTGTTGGTGGATACCCGAGAGGAAAGCGAGTTCGCTGCCGGCCACGTAAAGGGTGCGTTGCATTTGGGCAAAGGCATCATCGAGCGTGATATCGAAAGCGTGGTTCCTGATAAGGACACAAAACTGGTGCTCTACTGCGGCGGCGGTTATCGTTCCGCGCTGGTGGCTGACAACCTGCGCAAGATGGGCTATTCGCAGCCCATCTCACTAGACGGCGGATGGCGGGAGTTAAAGGCATCTGGGCTCGAACTGGAATAGCACCGGGAGAAACACGGAGCTTGCCGCGATGCGTTAGGATAAGCGACAAGATGCCAGAACCTTGGTTGCGTGGACCCATCACCGACGTTGACCCTATGGTTGCGCCGCTGCTGATGAGTTTCCAGATGGCCCGCGAGGACCTTGCCCGCTACACAGAAGGGCTCAGCTTCGCCGAGCTTTGGCGGGATTGGCCAGGCATCGCCTCGGCGGGCTTTCATTTGCGGCACATTGCTGGGTCAGTTGACCGGCTGTGCGTGTATCTGGAGGGGCGCGAACTGGCTGACCGGCACCTATTGTCACTCGCGCAAGAGCCTGAACCCGGTCCGACTCGCGAGCAATTGCTGGTTGGCATCGAGGAGAGCTTTGCGCGCTGTGAACGCATCGTGCACACCCTGGGCCCAGGCGAATTGCAGGAGCCGCGGTTTGTGGGGCGCAAGAAGCTGCCAACCACTGTGGTGGGACTGGTGATCCACATTGCCGAGCATACCCAGCGCCACGTGGGGCAAGCCATTACCACGGCCAAGTTTGCGCGGCTGAATCCGGGCGGGGAACCCTAGCCGCGGGTCCGCTCGATCAACTCCTTGTAGAAGGCTTCATACTGCGGCACGATGGTGTCTGACGAGAAACGGGTGACGGCGGTCTCGCGGCCTTGCTCAGCAAATTGGCGGTAGAGGCTGGCAGTAGATAGCAGTTCCACCACACGCGCGGCCATGGCATCGGAATCGCCCACTTCGCAGAGGAATCCGTCGTGCCCGTGGGTGATTACCTCGGGGATGCCGCCCACGTTGGTGGCAACCGTAGGTACTCCACAGGCCATGGCTTCGAGCGCCACCAACCCGAAGGCTTCCAGTTCACTCGGCAGCAGCAGCAAGTCCGCTTGCGCCATCAGGCTAGCGATGTCGCTGCGTTTGCCGGGGAAATCCACCGCGTTCGCGACGCCAAGTTCCTGGGCAAGCCGCTCCGCCGGACCCCGGTCCGGCCCATCCCCCACCATCCAGAGGCGGGCAGGCATGCGTTCACGTACCTTGGCCAGGATGCGGACGCAATCCAGCGTCCGCTTTACCGGGCGGAAGTTGGAGACGTGTACCAGAACCGGTTCCGCGTTACCATGCTGAGCCGGATGGTAGCGCTCCAGGTTCACCGAATTGTAGATGACACGTACGGGCTTCTCAATCTCGAAGACGGCCTTCATGCGATCGCACAAATTGCGGCTGACCGCGGTGATGCCGTCAGATTGCTCAATGGCGAATTTGGTGATGAGGAAGTAGGAGCGGTCAGTGCCGACAAGCGTTATGTCAGTGCCGTGAAGCGTGGTGGCGATGGGAATTTGGATGCCGCGCGAGGCAAGGATCCCGCGCGCAAGGTATGCCGAGATGGAGTGAGGAATCGCGTAGTGGACGTGCAGAATATCCAGCGAGTAACGTTCCGCAACTTCCGCCATCCGTGACGCCAGCGCAAGGGTATAGGGTGGATACTGAAACAGGGGATAGGTGGCCACCTCCACCTCGTGGTAGTGCACCCGATCGAGCGAGGTGTCGAGCCGGATGGGATTTGCGTAGGTGATGAAGTGGACCTCGTGCCCTCGATGCGCAAGCTCCTGGCCCAGCTCAGTAGCCACAATGCCGCTGCCCCCATAGGTGGGATAACAGGTGATGCCAACCCGCATGAAGAGCCTTTCCTGAGGCGCGAGGTAGTTAGGAACCGATGTCAGCGCCAAACTCAAAGTTGCGAAGTCCGGACAAGTCCGTACTCGTGATTGTTTCTCATCCCGACGACGAAACGCTAGGGTGTGCCCACCTATTGCTGTTGCAGCCAGCGCAATGCCACATTCTGCACACCACTACCGGGGCGCCAGCCGAAGAACGGTTCTGGCGACAGGCGGGCGCAGAGAGCCGCGAGGAATACGCTGTCGCGCGGCGCAAGGAACTGCTAGCCGCCATGGAGGTGTTCGCAGTGGCGCCCGAGCGCCTGCATATGCTGCCGTTTGGGGATCGCGATCTGCCGCGAAATCTGGCGACTCTGGTTCATCAGGTTCACGCTCACATTGAGGCGCTGACCCCGGGGTGCATCTATACGCACGCATTTGAGGGCGGTCACCCTGACCACGACAGCACCCGGTACGCCGTTGGTCGCGCGCTGGAGATGATGCGCAGGGAAGGGAAGCCCGTCCCGGAACTGCGCGAGTTTACCGGATATCATGCGCGGGGTGGCGAGTTCTTCAGTGGCGCGTTTCTGGATGGTGGAGTTACGGCTGTGGACGTGCATCTGGACCCGGAGGAAATGGTGCGCAAGCGGCGGGCATTGGATTGCTACTACAGCCAGCAGCGCGTAATCCAGCGATTTGCGCTTTCGCCCGAACGCTGGCGACCAGCGCCCGCCGAGGATTTCCGCCGCCGCCCGCATGAAGGTCCGCTCTATTACGAGATTCGCGAGATGGGCTATCGCTTTGAAGAGTTCGCGGGGCTTACGCAAGAGGCAGACGCTTCGATCGGAGCCTGACTGGGCCTGGTGCGAGCGCCCTGCTATCCGCACACGAGTTGCAGGTTAGCCAGGGTTCATCAATTCCTTGAAGGCAGCGCGAATCCAGGCGCCGCGAGTGCCGGTTTTCGGGAGGCCTGATATATCTGGCAGCAACGACGACGCTAGCGCGCGCCATCGTTCGCGCGTCGCGTTCTCCAGGCGGCGGTTCAGTGCTGCCTGGTGATGGGGGAAGGCTTCGAAGTATTGGCCGACGATGTTCTTGCCTCTCAGGTGCTGCGCGTCCGGAGTGGGTGTGAGCCCGTGCAACCCTCCCGCGATCCCCCACCACTGGACGGCCGCGAAATCCGGATGCCCCGGCGGTACGTCACTCACGTAGATTGTGGCCGCGCCATCCTTCCGCAACTGCACCTGAAGGGCGCTTACCGGCACAGCTTGCACCGCCGCTTCGGCTCGCACCGCTAGCGCCGCCGCTGTGCCTGCCGCATCGCCAAGGCTGGTCCAGATAGGTTCCAGGCGCAGTGCGCAGAAGCCCACATGGGATGCACTGGCGGCGACGGGCACAAGAAGATTGGTGACCTCCCGTGGCAACAGTGTTGGGTAGGGGATCTGGTAGGGCGGCACCGGGTGGTAGAACTCTCCAGTATGTTTGCCGCCAATCCGGGGGCCCTCGTGGTCAGTGCCGTGACAGTTGTTTCCGTAGTCGCCTGCGGCGACGCTGTCGCGATGGAGCACAGCACGGGCGTCACCAGGCGCGTGGGCGCTGTCGCCTTGCGCGAAAATGCGTTGCCCCTGCATGCGCCGCGCCTCACGCACATAGAGTTGCGGTGGCAGATGTGCGGTGCTTACAAACTCATCCTTGCACCATCCCCAGCCGAGCGCTTCCTGCTGAAACTTGGCTGGCACAGTGGGATCGTGTTGCAGGAACCACAGCAGCCCTGTGTTCCAGCGCAGATGGTTTTCGAAGATCTCGCGACGGGCGGCGATGTCCCCTTTCGGCCAACGCAGGTTCTCCCCTGGCAAGGACAGCCGCACCGCACTGTGCGAGACGTCGTTGATGTCGTACTTGCCGTTGGGCAGTGTGGGGATCTGCGCTTTGTAGATGAAGTCGTTAGGGTAACCGAATACGCCCTTCAAGCGGCCGTTCAGCAGCAAAGGAATCACCGCAACGTAGTCCTCGCGCTGGTAACCGTCGGGACGCTGCACGGGCACGCGATTCTGCGATTTGCGGGTCGCAATCAGCCGGAAGTTGTAGCCCTGCAACTGGCCATCGGGTTGCTCTGGCGCCAGCGATTCGCCATGCTCCTCGCGTCCCTCGCGCCCCACGCGAAACGGCACTCCTGCGGCGGCCATCAGATCGCCCTCGTAGCTGGCGTCGACGAATGCCTTGGCTGCAACCACGCGCGCCGCTTTGCCTGTCGTCTCCAACCGCACTGTTGCGATGCGCCTTGTATCCCCGCTTGCCAGGGTTTCCACTCCCGCGAGGTTTGCTTCCCTCCAGACCGTGATGGAGGGCGCCTCAGCGAGCATCTCCTCGAATACGAGGAGGTTAACCTTGGGTTCGGCCTGCGTGCCCCGCATGCAGTCGCGTGCTTGCGCGGAGTCCCTGCCATAGGCCTTGCGGTAGTACGCCAGCACCCTCTGCGTGAACCGAAGGTAAGTACCGGACAGGGACTCGAAGGTGCGGAAGTCCGTGTGGGAGAGGCCACTGGTAACCAGTCCGCCGAGAGTGGCTGTAGGTTCCACCAGCAATACCGTGCAACCTCCGCGTGCGGCTGCCAGCGCGGCAGCAATTCCCGCGGGCGTAGCGCCATAGACCACCACGTCATGAAGCCTATCGGGCACGTCATGAAGCCTATCGGGCGTCGCGGGAGAGGGAATTGTTCTGCAGGCTGACCCCCAATAGCCCACGACACCCGCTGATGCGATCGCGGATTGCAGAAAGCGGCGACGATTCGTCATGACAAGGCCAAGCGTAACACCGCAGCGCAGAGTGATTGAGAATGCCTCCTACGAAATATTCGCCGCGTGATCAGCTTTACGGCCAGAATTCGTAGTGTGCAATGGAGGACCGAACACAATGGCATTTAAGATGAACTTTCGCTCAACCCAACACGGCCTGAGCTACATTTACAACGTGTCGCGGCATGTGGGGGCCGATGTCGACCGCTGTCCCAACTTGCATGACGACGTAGCACTGGTGCAGTTCCTATTCAAGGAAGTGATGCCGAAAATTGCGCCTGTCAACTCACAGTGGGGGCTACCCAAAGTGACCGGGCAATTCGATGCAGTTACTGGCTTCTGGATCTATCAATCACAGCGTGCGGCGCAGACGAGAGACGGAGTCGTGAGCCCTGCCAAAGGGGTTTCCTACGGTGTGGACGCCTGGCTGATCGCTAAGCTGAACTACCAGTTCAAGCAGCAATTTCCGCAGCGCTTTGAACGTCTGGCAGACGACCTGGAACTCCCCTTGTCGTTGCGTGCGTCGCTGAAGTTCGCAGCCTAGCGACGAGTGCGGAGTTGAGCGAGGATGGCCTCAAAACGCGGTTCGCCGGCCAACGATGCGAATCGCGGATCCAGTTCCAGGTTCAGCAGGTTCGCATCCTTGAGCTGCCAGGCTTGTTCCAACAGGGAGAGGGCGGTGCGGCGGTCGCCCAGAGAGCACCGTACGAGTGCTTCAAAGACCTCGCGACGCCTCCCCTGGCTGCTCATGTTGCGAAGCTTTCCCGCAATCAGGATGGCCTCAGCGCGTTGCCCGTTGCGAGCCAGCAAACTGCCGAGTGAAGCCAGGGTACGATCCTCGGTAGGATGCAGGCGCAGGATATCGCGGTAGCCCACTTCGGACTTCAATGAGTTGCCAGACTGTTCTTCCAGAAAAGCAAGGGCCCAGAGCGCATGGCGGTTTCGCGGTTCCAGCGCCAAGGCGTGAGTGGCATGAAGGCGCGCCGATGTCTCGTCGCCGCGAAAGGCCATCAGCACAGCGAGGCGCCCGGACGGCCGAGCGGATCCAGGCTCAAGGAGCTGCGCGCGTCCCAACAGGGTGACTGCTTCTTCAAGGCGTCCCATGGCAATCAGGCAATCAGCGTAGTCAGCATAGAGGCCTGTTGTTCGCGGGCTGAGCTCTACCGCCAAGCGCAGGCTGGGCTCCGCGGCACGGAGGTCCCAATCGTGGTTCATAGAGAGTATGCCCAGAGTGGCCATCGCCAGCGCATTCGTCGGCTCGAGTTCCAACGCCTTGCGCGCCGCCAGACGGGAGCGCTGGCAGAGTTCTTCCCGCAGTCCGTCATGCAGCGTGGCGGCCCATTCCATTACCTCAGCGAGACTCGCCCAAGCCCCTGCGAACTCAGGGTCAAGTTCGGTGGCTCGCTCGAAAGCCCGGATGGTTGCCTCCATGCGCGGAGGTAGCCCCTCGGGATTGGGATTGGCTGCCCACTCTGCCCGGATCGCGTCCATCTGAAACAACCGGTAGCCTTCCAGATAAGCTTGCTGGGCGGCCCCATCCGGTGCAGCGCGGCCCTGCCGGTTCCATTTGCTTCCATCCACCAAACGCAGGCGCAGTTCCTGCCCCACAAGCCGAGCCACGGTTGACTGGAGAGCTAGCAGGTCTGTGTCCTCGTAGTCGTAGCTCTGCGCCCAGAGGTGAAATCCATCGCGTACGCTGATCAGCTGTGCTACGACGCGCACCTGATTTCCCGCGCGCCGCACGCTTCCTTCGAGGACAGCACTAACGCCGAGGCTTCGTCCCATTTCTCGCGGGTCGAAGGCCCTGCCCCGATACTGCCACACGGCGGTGCGACTAGGAACATCGAGTCCGGGTATAAGCGCTAGCTGGGTAATGATGTCTTCAGTAAGGCCATCCGCAAGCGGTGTGTCCTCAGTACGGGAGGTTAAGTCGACGAACGGAAGCACGGCGATGGACTTCACTTCATTGCCCCTGGGCCATTGCAACCACAAGAAGACTGTCAACGCGAGAAGCACCAGCGATGCCAGTGCTAACGGAAACCGCCAGGCGGGGCGTCCGGGAGAGACGGGTTCTGCGTCCAGTGGGGTGGGCGGTACGCGCTCGCTTTCGATGGTGGCGCGCACGGCGGCAGCGAGTTCGCCAACCGATGCGTACCTGTTCTCCGGCTGCAATGCCATCGCCCGTTCCACGACGGGAGCGAGGTTGCCCGCCAGCTTCGTTCGCGTGGTTGGCCCCACTGCGACTGCTCGCTGCCCGGTGCGCATCTCAAACAGAATCGCACCTAGCGAGTAAATGTCACCGCGTTCGGAGACCGGGTTGCCCTGGTGCTGTTCCGGGCTGGCGTAATCCGGTGTCAATGGGGTGAAGCCGGTGGCCGTACGAATGATGGTTTCCGGAGCCAGGTCAGGATCGAGCCACTTAGCGATGCCGAAATCCAGGAGGCGTACCTTGCCATCGGGGGTCACCAGAATGTTGCCGGGTTTTAGGTCGCGATGCACAACTTGGCGTTCGTGCGCGTGGGCCACACCATCGCAGATCTGCAGAAATAGCGTGAGCATTTCTGAGCTGCTGAGTTGCCGTTTCGCACAATATGCAGTGACCGGGATTCCGTCAACCAACTCCATGACGAAGTAAGGCCAGCCTTCCGGCGTGGTACCGCCATCGAACATGCGGGCAATGTGTGGATGGTCAAGCCGCGCCAGAATATGGCGTTCCTGCCGAAACCGGTTCAGATTCTCAGGGGATTCTGCGGCCGTGTGCATCACCTTGACTGCAACAGCCTGGTGGAACTCTCCATCAGCCCGGATGGCCTGGTACACCGTACCCATGCCGCCGCGGCCGATTTCCCGGACGAGAAGGTAGTTTCCGAGACGCTGCCCGGGGAGCACAGCGCCAGAATCTTCAGTGTCATCAAACTGCTGGCGCGCCGAAACCACCACCTGCTGCAGACGCTCGGCGGCAGCAGAGTCCGCCTCAAGCATGCTCCTCACTTGCCGCAACAGTTCGTCGTCGTGGACCTGTGCCAGAAGCCACGCAGTACGTTCGGCGCGAGGCACGCTCAAGGCCTGGAAGAAGAGGGCCTCCGCAAGCTGCCACCGTGCTGGATCCATTCCCGCCAATCAGGATCATCTTACGACGAAGTTCACATAAGTGGACTGGCACTAGCCGCCCAAGCGCGTAGCCAGCCACGCCTCCGCGACCCGAAGGTCTCGGGTGACAGTGGGAACCGAGATGTCCAGCGCCGTGGCGATTTCTTCTGAGTTCATTCCCGCGAAATAGCGCATTTCAATCGCCTTCGCTTTTCGCGGATCCACCTGCGCCAATGCATCCAACGCTTCATGCAAGTCCAGGAGATTTTGCGCTTGAGGGGCCGAATAGGCGAGGGCTTCGTTGAGTTCAAGCCGCGGTCCACCGGCGCCTCGCTTCTGCGCGAGATGCTTTCGGGCATGGTCTACCAGGATCTGGCGCATCATGCGGGCGGCGACACCGAAGAAATGGGAACGTGACTCGAAAGCCGGGGTTTCCGCCCCAAGTAGCTTGATGTAAGCCTCGTGAACCAATGCGGTGGCTTGCAGGGTGTGTCCTGCCCGCTGGCTGCGGAGCATGCTCGCTGCAAGCCGGCGCAATTCCCCGTAGGCCAGTGGGAACAGTCTCTCCGCCGCCGCCTGATCGCCCGCGCGGACCTCGCACAGCAATTGTGTGAGTGAGGTGGCCATGACATTACGAGTGTAGCCGGAAACTCTCGTTCTCCCCAGGCCCATCTTCCCCTAAACTCTGGGCAAGTCGTAGCCCTTGCGGCGCGGGCGGGTGAGCATGGCGTTGGCCTCCGCGTCGCCTACAAACTGCTCAGCTTCCGGGTTCCAATGCAGGCGCCGGTTCAGGTGCCGGGTGATGTTGGCAAGATGGGCTACGCTCACACTGCGGTGCCCGATCTCGGCTGGCGCCAGGGGCTGCTTGCGCGTGCGCATCGACTCCAACCAGTCCTGCATGTGATATTGCGCCTGCCACAGCGCTTTGTCCCACTTCGCAATTTCCTCTTTGGGTGGCAGCGTGAGCTCTTTCATCAGCGCGGGCGGGTCAACCCGGAACCCGTTGCGGACGATCTCCATGCGGCCGCGGCTGCCAACGAACACGGCGCCTCCGTTCAGGTCGCCCATGGGCAATTCGAGGCGGACGGGCACGCCATTGGCATACCGGAACCCAACGGCTCGTGGAGCCGAATCTGTCAACGGCCAGAATTCCGTGGGACCCGAACGGTCCATCCCCATCGCCGCCTGAATCTGGTCGAGCCCATGCGCGCCCCAGTTGGTCATCTCGCCACCTGAGTAGTCCCACCAACCCATCCATCCTCGGTAGATCCGCTCATGGTACTTGCGCTGCTCGGCTTGGCCCAGCCAAAGGTCCCAGTCCATCCGCTCCGGCAGGGGTTGTAACTCGGCGTCTTGCCAGCGCGCGGCGGAAGGATAGTTGCAGCCCTGCACGAAGTGAATCTTACCCAGCTTGCCGCTGCGCACGAATTCGCAGGCGATCTGGTTCATCGCCATCGATCGCTGCTGGCTGCCCACCTGGAAGATGCGCTGGTAGCGTTCGGCCGCACGCGTGATGGCGCGGCCCTCGGCCACATACAAGGTGAGCGGTTTCTCTGCATAAACGTCCTTGCCCGCCTGGCAGGCGTGGATACAAAGCAAGGCCCGGGCATGGTCAGTGGCGCCGATGATTACGCCGTCGATGTCCTTATTCTCAAGCAGGCGGCGGTAGTCCTGTTCGATGCGCCAGCGTGCCTGGCGTTTGGACACCATCTCTTCGGCCTTGGGCAGGTAGCAATCGGCGATCGATACCACCTCTGCTCCGGGGGGCAGTTGGTCAATCAGCAATCCGCTGCGGTTGCCCGCACCAATTACCCCCACGCGGATGCGGTCGTTGGCGCCTCTGGCGCCCGCGTTCAAGATGAGCGGCGCCGTTGCGAATGCAAGGGCCTTGCGGCGGGTGATGGCCATGGCTAGTGCTCCGTGTTGCTGATGAGCGTGCCGAAGCGTTTGCCGATGGCCAGCGCGGGGTCGAGCGGCACGTCCACAGGCACGCAGTCGCGGGGGATGGAGATAGCCGGGCGCCGGGCGATGGTCCTGCCCGCAAAACCAGGCAGCCATTCGCGTTGCGCCTCCAGCATCTCTGAGCACATGCGGCGGATTTCGTCCAGCGTGCACACAGCGCCCGAGAGCGGATCGAGCGCGGCCGCTTGCATCACCAGTTCCGGGTCACTGGTTAGTGCGGCCTCGGCCGCCAGAAGCTGCACATTGATATTGGTGAGGCAGAGCGCTGCGCATTGCGACGGCAGGTTCCCGATAACGGTGGGATGCAGGCCGGTATCGTCGGCGAAGGTGGGCACCTCCACGCAGCAGCCATCGGGCAGGTTCTTGATGTAGCCGTCGTTGCGCACGTTGCCCATGAATCGGAAAGGTCTTCCGGTGGCCACTGCTTCCATAATCCACGAGCAATACTCCACGCTGCGTGGGTCGAGGGCCGTGCTTTCAAACTGCAATGGGTCATGGGTAGCGTAGTAATCCGACACCGTGCGGCACCAGGAATAGTACGCGCCGGTTTCCCCGCCAAAGCTCGGTTCATCGCAGTAGGAATCGAGCGCGGCTCGAGTCTTGCGGAACCAGGGCACGTACTCGCTGAGGTGTCCAGTGGATTCGGTCATGAAGTAGCCGAAATGCCGGAAGACCTCGCCGCGTACCTTCTCGTTCTTGTAGAACTCGGGGCGTTCGAATAACTCGCGCAGTTGTGGGTAGAGGTCGCGCCCGTTGTGCTGGAGGGTAAGGAACCAGTCCATGTGGTTGATGCCCCCGCAGGTGTAGGTGATCTCGTCCTTGGGAACGCCACAGTAGCGGGAGATCAGGTCGAGAGTTGTCTGAACACCATGGCAGAGGCCCACAAACGGTACGCGGCTCGCCTTGCCTAGTGCGAGGCAGTTGGCGGCCATGGGGTTGGCATACTGCAGCATAATGGCGCCTGGCTTGGCCAGTGCTTCCATATCGCGCGCGATGTCAACCAGCAAAGGGATGGAGCGTAGTCCACGGAAGATGCCTCCCGGGCCCAGGGAGTCCGCAATACATTGATCGATGCCGTACCGGAGCGGGATCTTGTAGTCCAACTCGAAGGCATCCACGCCGCCCACCTGCACCATTACCACGACGAAATCGGCGTCGCGGATGGCCTCCTGACGGTCGAGGGTGGCCCACACTTTGGCGGGCAATCCGTTGTCGCGGACCATGCGCAGCGCCAAGTCTTCCATAGCGCGTAGTTTGGGTTCCGTCCGGGACATCAGCGCCACTTCCGAATCAGCCAGCGCAGGGGTGGACAGAATGTCGTTCAGCAGGGTGCGGCAGAAAACGATGCTGCCTGCGCCAATCATTGCAACCTTACGCGGCATGGAACCGGCCTCCGGAGTTGGATTCAGTGGACTCGGGGGTATCGTATCACTGGCCGCACGGTGGTTCCAGCGGTGCCTGTAGCTGCCTGTCGCTGCGTCGCCCAGCGCTATGCTGCAGGGCTAGACCGGCATGTTGAATGGCTAGACCGGCTCGATCCGCACCCGTCCGAAGGTCACTTCGCTGATGTGCGCGACGAGCAGCGCGCTTCCGCTGGGGAAGTCGTCGACAGGCTGTTCGTGGTTCTCCACGGCCCACGCCGATGGTTCGGGGTCCCCCACTGCCCAGATCTTGTTCCGGTAGCGGTTACGGCCATCGGCAAGGGTAGTCACCTCGCCCTTGATCCAGTAGTTGCGGTTAAGGTCAATGGCGAAAGTCTCGGCGGCGTAGGCGGCCTTTTGCGGCGGACCAGGTAGGATACGCCACTTGCACTGGGTGAGGTCCTTCTGTAAGGTGAATTCGGTGGCAGCGCCCAAGGGATGCCACTGGACGCGAGGCTGCAAGCCGTCGTCAGCATGGCCCCTCCAGCGCAGCCCGATGCCTGCGTGGTTCACGCCAAATCCTGGACCTCCCTGGCGCGGGCCGGGGAAGGCGTGGAAGCGCACCTCTGCTGTCATGGAGTAGTTGGTCCAGTTCATGTCGCCAAAAGCGAGCACCCGGTCGTAGTAGGGGTCAGAAGTGCGCAGGCCATCGGGCGTCAGATGCCATTTGCCGTCTACAATCTGGGTGACCCCCGTGACGGCTTCAAGGTCCTTGAGGCCGCGGAAGTCGGCCTCGTAGGGCAGGGGCCAGCGCCGGGAAGGGTGAAACACGATGGTGACCGTTTCGGTGGCAACCATGCCGTGGCGGTCCTTGGCCTCGATCCGCAGGGCGTTTTCCCCTTCCTTCAGGGTCTTGTAGTCGATCTCCACGTTGAAGTCGCCAGGGCCGGCGAGCCGGTACAGGTCGGGCCCCTTTGAAAGCATCACCGGCTTCTCGCCGTTCAATGCATAGGAGACTTGGGCGATGCGTTCGGCCGGAGACACGGCGCCCAGAACGTTCACCCAACGTTGGGGGATACCCAGCCGTCCGAAGTGCTGGCGGCTTCCATACCAGATCTCGATACGTGGCGGTGCTTCCGCCGCCCCTCCCAGGCGGGGCAATGATGCTGCGGCCGCCGCAACCCCAATCCGGGTGAGTAGCTGCCTGCGTGTCTCCCCCATTCCCGTACCCTCCAATCTTGCTTCCGGCTAGATTACACAGTACGGGAAGCGACGCGCAGGGGGAAGAAGAATTAACCGTAATTTACCGTCCGTGATACGGGTACAATGGCAAGGAGCCAAGCGTACAAGACCAAGGAGGACGAAGAGGATGGCAAAGCTAGGGTTTCTTGGATTGGGAATCATGGGCTACCCGATGGCCCGCAACTTGTTGAAAAAAGGTCATACGGTGGCTGTATGGTCGCATACCTCAGCCAAGGGTGAAGCGCTGAAGGCGGAAGCTGGCGCGGTCCCTTGTGCAACGCCGCGCGAGGTTGCCGCACAGGCCGACGTCATATTCCTCTGTGTGGGCGACACGGAGATGGCCGAGCACGTGATCCTCGGCAAGGATGGATTGATTGAGGGTGCGGCACCAGGCAGCACGATTGTCGACACGTCCACCATTGCGCCGTCGATGAGCGTTGCCATCGCCAACGCACTGGCGGAGAAGAGTATCCAGTTTCTGGGAGCCCCGGTGACGGGGTCGAAGCCAGGGGCAGAAGGCGGCACGCTCACATTCATGGTGGGCGGCGAGCAGGCGGTCTATGAGAAGGCGAAGCCCTACATGGAAGCAATGGGAGCCAACTTCTACTACTGTGGCGGACAGGGTGCTGGACTTCACGCCAAGCTAACGCAAAACTTGATTCTGTCTAACTTGTTGCAAGCATTCAATGAGGGGATGATTCTGTGCTCGAAGGCAGGTGTCGACCCAGAGCTGATGTTGGACATCCTGAACAACAGCGCAGCCCGTAGCGGGTTGGTGGCTTTCAAGGCGCCTTATGTGTTTGCGCGGAACTTCGAGACCAATTTTTCCATAAAGTGGATGCACAAGGACGTTGGCCTTATGCTGCAGTCGGGGGACGAACAGGGGGTGCCGCTGCCCCTAACCGGACTCACTCAACAGATGCTAAAGGCTGCCATTGCAGAGGGTTACGGGGACGAAGACATCTGCGCAAGCATCAAGGTACTCGAGCGCATTGCAGGGGTGGAAGTAAAAAAATCCGAAAAACAGTAGATTTGGTATTGCGTTTCCAGGAATCATAGGTTAATCTTAAATCAAGCCAGGGAGGCAACTCCCACCAAAGCGAGACTAACCTCTAAAGACCCCTGAAGCAACATCCTCCCTGGCACTTTTTTAGAGGCTGCTTCCCCCCGGTAAACGATTCCCAACCAAGATTCCTGGAACGCGAGTTTCTTTGCGTGGATGCGATCGTGTAGTGAGTTGTGTACGCCCGAAGCCGTGCGCGTAGAGCGAAGAGGAAGGCTTGATTCTGGCGCAACGTGCTAGAATCAAAAGAACTTTGGCGCTATCGTCTAAGGGTTAGGACGGAGCCCTCTCAAGGCTCAAATACGGGTTCGAATCCCGTTAGCGCTACCACTTAAGTCTATTGAAAACAATAAGTTACCGACGCAAGCAGCTCTAGCGGGTTATGGAACGCGGGCAATTGGAGCGGATTCGACATACCCTTGCCTCGGGGCCGCCCGCCGGCGCGACCCAAGGATGCCAACGATGCGCCAGGACAAGCCGGTGAAGCGCCAAGTCACTGACCAGGAAACCTGGAAACACAGAGGTTGTCCCGGTCGCCTCGGGCCGCATCGCAATCCTCACACATCGCGGAGGCGGGGTGCAGGAAAAGAAGAGGGTCCTGCGCCAGATGTTGGCAGGTGACGGTCACCACGTCCCGCGAACGCATCCATCGTGCATGAGCAGAACCCACAGTTCCCTCGCGCTGCAGCCCAAGATTCCCGAGCCATGCGTCCAGCAACACAAAGCGTTCACAGCAGTGGTCATTTTCCCGATACGGGATGCGCTTGGCGATGCCATTCTCCAGAATCGTGCAGTGC
>JAHCHD010000088.1 GCA_026129915.1 Bryobacterales bacterium | reverse complement strand
TGATGTGGTGTGGCAGGCCAACCGCGACGACACGAGCGATTCGAGGCATCCACAGGGTATAGGTGGTAAACCGCAACCGTTCGCGTGTGCCGTTCGCGTATGCTGGCAAAAGGAGACCGGCTTATGTCTGCCACGCCACCCATCGCCAACCCCGTCTCGCGATTCCTCGGCGTTGCCGATCGCGCACGCAGCATCCAGTTCTACCGCGACGTTCTCGGCTTTGCGATTTCGGAGCGGGACGAAGCCGTGGAAGCCACTCTCGGCCCCGCCCGCCTCACGCTCGGCAAGGACGACTATCCCCCAAACGACTTTGAGCGTCCAAGAACGCGCGGCTCGGCAATGGTCTTTTTTCACACGGATGATCTTGACGCCTGGCATGCGTCCCTTACAGCCCGCAACGCAAAGCCATGCGAGGTGGCGGAACTGAATTGGCTGAAGTTGCGCGTCTTTTCTGTGGTTGACCCCGATGGGCATACGCTCTGGTTCGGAACTTCGTACGCTGAACCCGTCCAGGTCCCTCCGGCACCGCAACTGCGCAAGGCACTGCCGGAGCTTCCTTGCCGCGATGTCGGCGCCTCGGTGGCCCACTTCCGCGACGTGCTGGGTTTCTCAATCAACTACCAGCAGGAGGATCTTGGCGTGATGGATCGCGACGAGATCACCATCCTCCTGGTCACCCGCACGCCGGAGCACCAGGGCATCGGGTCGTTCGAGGTATACGTCGAGAATGCCGACGCACTCTACGAGGAGCTGCTCGCCAAAGGCGCAGACGTGAAGGGAAGGCCTGTCAGCCACCCATGGGGACTTCGCACGTTTGAAGTGCGCGACCCTGACCAGAACCGAATTCTCTTCGCGCAGACGTTTGAGTGAGGACGGATTCGCCTGAATGAGAGGAGACCTCCGTTCCCGGCATTGAGGAAGGTCACCCAGAATCGAATCGTGCGAACGGGTGTATCCAATCGGGACTGTGCAATCGGGACTGGGCGAATGTGATGGAATGGGCGAGGATCTACCGCAAGGAGTGCCTCTCATGCATCGCCGCCGCTTCCTCTCCACCGCAATCTCCACCGTCGCAACCCTCAGCGCGATGCCCACTCTGGGCCAGGTGCAGCGAAAGCCGAACGTTCTGTTCCTGAGCGTGGACGATATGAACGACTACGGCTTCCACGAGACCTACGCCGGCGTGAAGATGCCGTACCTGAGCGCCTTCAAGAAATCCGCGCTCACCTTTCGCCACGCTTATTGCACAGCGCCGGCGTGCGTTCCCTCGCGCGCGTCCGTATTTAGCGGCCTCTATCCTCACACAACGGGTGCGTATCGTAACGGCTGCGATCCCTGGCAGAAGGGCATGTTCCCCTCCATCGAAACGATTCCCGAACTCTTCAAACGCAACGGGTACACTACCTTCGGGCTGGGCAAGAACATGCACGCGCCTCTGCCTCCAGAGCGCGAAAAGGCGATGTGGGACAACGAATACTATAGCGGAGGCTTCGGGCCCTTCATTCCGGAGGAGCACCGGATCACGGATCAGTGGTGGAATGCGATTCCGTGGGAAGGCCCGGACGAGGATTTCCCCGACGTGACGAACTCCCAGGCCACCATCGAGTTCCTGAACAAGAAGCACGAGAAGCCGTTCTTCATCGCTCTTGGCGTCTGGCGCCCCCACACTCCGTTCACCGCGCCAAAGCGCTTCTTCGACCTCTACAAGGACACGGACTTCGCGTTCCCGCCGCCCGGCTATCGCGACAACGACCTCGACGATGTGCCCCAGGAGGGCAAGCGCCTAGCCGCCGTCTGGGGCGAGCGCTTCGAAGTCTCCGGAGAGAACAATCCCGAGATGTGGCGCAAGATCCTCACGGGCTACTTCGCCACGACCAGCTTCGCCGATTGGAGCATCGGTCGCGTGATTGAAGCTCTCGACCGGAGCGCCTACGCAGAGAACACCATCGTGGTGCTGTGGAGTGACAATGGCTACCACTGCGGCGAGAAGGACCACTGGGAGAAGACCACGCTGTGGGAGAAATCATGCCTGGTGCCGGCCGCCCTCCGCGTTCCCGGCAGCCGCCACAACGGCGAGCAATGCGACCGCCTGGTGAGCCTATTGGACCTCTACCCGACCCTGGTGGACTATTGCCAGCTTTCGCCGCCGAAGCAGAAGCTGGAGGGCCTCTCCCTGCGGCCGCTCCTCGAGGATCCTGCCTCCCGGTGGGATCGCCCCGCCCTTACCACCTACGAAGAGAATATGAGCAGTGTTCGGGACGAGCAATTCCGCTACATCCTGTACCCTGACGGGACGGAAGAGCTTTACGATCACCGGATCGACCCTCACGAGTTCACAAACCTGGCGAAGGACCGGGCGAACGATGGGGTGAAAGCCCGCCTGCGCCAGGCCGTCCCCCGGTCTTTCGCGAAATCGATGGGAGGCCGCTGGGGCTAAGCCTTTTCTTTACGAGTTCCGGAACCCGGCGCCAGACGGAATCGCAGAGAAGACAACGGCCAGGAGGCGGCCTACCAATCCTTCGGCCTCACCTCACCCACCACGAGGTTCGCGCACGGGACAAAGCCCGCGGATTGCAGGGTGCGGCGGCTGGCCACGTTGTTCACATGGCAGCGGGCGGCGGGAAATTTGCCACGAGCGCGGCAAATTGCCTTCAACTCCTGCACCAGATACGCCCCCAGCCCGCGTCGCCGGAACGGTTCCGCAATCTTCATGTAGACGTCGCCGTAGGGAGGGTTGTAGTGGCAGAGAATATCGCCAGCCCCCGCCACGATCCCGTTCGAAGTGAGCACCCAGGAAGCGCCTTCATCCAGTTCCCAACGGCGGATGGCTTCGGCGTCCTCCCCACGGGCAGCGCGGATTTCCGCTTCCGCTGGCCGGTGCAAAGTGGCAAACTCATCCTCAAACACAACCGCCTCGGCGTGGATCTCGCTGCAGTAGGTATGCAGCATGGCGGTCAACAGCCGGTCATTCGTCTGCGTCTCCACCACCGCCACCCCACTCTCCGAGAGCAGCGCCTCAAACATCGTGAACAGCTTTCCCCATTGGGACCGTGTAACGAAGAACTCGTACAAGGCTGGCCGCTCCCGCCACGGCCCGCTGACCGCCACAGAACCGTATCCCACCACGGCGCCCTCCAGTACCACCGCGTATTCTTGCGTCCAGCCGGGCCGGGAGTGGATGGAATCGTGGATGATCTGGCATCCCATTTCAATCCGGTACTCGCCACGAAGCCCTACGATCTCCTCGAGCGTACAGAGACGCACCTCAATCGGCATGCCTCCTATCGTCACACGTGCCTACGCTTCCTGGCATGAAGCGAAGCTGGGGTGGAGCGACTTGCAGGTTGGCCCACCCCTGGTCGCCGCGCCTTACTGACAGATCAACATCCCCGCGGATTCGAAGTTCTGATGATTTCGGATTGCTGACCGCGCTTCATCCGGCGAACTGGTGGATCCGGTCGAGAATCGGGCACGCCAGAGCATTGACCTGCGACCGTTTGGCTGCCGAGTGCGCGGTGGATTATTGCCTCGAGTTGAGCAACGATGCCTCGTACCCGAATGGACGGCCGGTTCTCGCGGCTTCGCACGGGAGGGCCCAATCGCGGGTTTCCAAACTGGTTCTGTTGCACCGCGTTGCAATCACGGGCCGCAAGGATTGTGGAGTAGCCAACGCTTTCTACACGAGTGTATTTGTGCAGACGTGGAAAAAGCTGGGGGTGGGCAGAGCGCAGCAGAATGAGGGGTAAACAAAATGGCAAACTCAATCACGACCAAGGACGGAACGAACCTGTATTACAAGGATTGGGGCTCGGGCCAACCCGTAGTATTCAGTCATGGCTGGCCGCTAACTGCCGATGCCTTTGAAGATCAAATGTTCTTCCTTGCTTCGCACGGCTACCGTTGCATCGCACACGATCGCCGTGGACATGGACGCTCCAGCCAGCCGTGGAACGGAAACGACATGGACACCTATGCGGACGATCTGGCCGAACTTGCGGAGCAACTCGACCTTAAGGACGCCGTTCACGTTGGGCACTCCACCGGCGGGGGCGAAGTGGCCAGGTATATCGGGCGTCACGGCAGCAACCGAGTCGCCAAGGCCGTGCTGATTGGAGCGATTCCGCCTCTCATGCTGAAGACGGCAGCGAACCCCGAAGGCCTTCCGATAGAAGTGTTCGATGAGATTCGCGAGGGAGTACTTGGGGATCGATCTCAGTTCTTCAAGGATCTCACCATGCCGTTTTACGGATACAACCGTCCCGGAGCCACGGTCTCTGAGGGCGTTCGCAACGAATTCTGGCTGCAGGGAATGATGGCCGGACTTCCTGCGTGCTTCTTCTGCATCGAGGCATTCTCTGAGACCGATCTCTCCGCTGATCTGAAGAAGATGGATATTCCGACGCTGATAATTCACGGTGATGATGACCAGATTGTTCCAATCGCTACCTCGGCTCTGCTCTCCGCAAAAATCGTCGCGGACGCGAAGCTCATCGTCTACGAAGGAGGTTCGCACGGCATCTGCACAACTGAGACGGATCGCGTCAATTCCGATCTTCTGGCGTTCCTTCAAGCGTAAGGATTCACCATCTGGCGACTCGAACCCCAGTTCCGTCGGAAGAACCCTCTCGCCACCCCGCACCATCACGGTGACACGCAAACGTCGAAACATGGAACGATTCTGAGATGGTGGGCGTGGGCAAAGGGGTACTGTGGGCCCAGCGGGACTCCACGGATGTCTACCCTCTATTTCCACGGGCTTTCGCCGATGACAACACAATACTGGCGCCGCTTTGGGACTAGTAAGGACTGAAGCCGCTTTTGTTGGATAGGGCACTTTGCGAACAGCCGGGACGCAGGAGCGTTCCTGGGCATGACGCCCAAGCGCAGCCAATCGGGAGAACACGACCCAAAGCTGGGCATCCGCAAGGCGGGTAACGGGGCACTGCAGCGCGCAGTGGTGCAGTTCGCGCACCACACTCTGGGACGCCGCGGACAGGAGCCGGCATTGCTTGCCTCTGCGCGCTCCCCGGACTAGTGAACCAGCGCCTGATAGACGAGGGTCTCGAAGCGGTTAAGAGTAGGCGTGTCGAAGGGCATCCACTGGGTGAACAGGAGCAGCACCATCTCTTCCTTGCGGTCGACGCGAAAGCGGGTAGAGGCGGCACCATCCCAGCCGAAGAGGCCGAGACTGCCGGGCCGGCCGGATTTCGCGGGATCGATGCGGACCGCGCCGCCGAGACCAAAGCCATCGGAGTCGTCACCGCCCGTGGTGGGCCGGGCTAGTCCGGTGAGGTGGTTCATCATCATCAGGTCGACGGTCTTTGGCCCCAGGAGGCGGGCTCCATCCAGCTCTCCCCCATTTGCCAGCATCTGGGCGAACCGGGCATAGTCTCCAACGGTGGAGTACAGACCCATCCCGCCGTACGGAACCCCTTTCGTGTTGAGTCCCGGCATGGCGGTGAGCTTCTCGTTGCGCAAGCTATAGATTTTCGCAAGCCGCGGACGCTTCGATTCGGGAAGGGTGAAGTGCGTGTCGCTCATCTTGAGCGGGCTGAGGATCCGTTCTTCAACGAACCGATCAAAGGGCATGCCGGATACCACCTGAACCAGGTAGCCGAGGACGTCGATTGAGATGGAGTATTCGTACTTGTCGCCTGGGTTAGCAATCAGCGGCAGTTTCGCGGTGCGTTCAATGAACTCCTTGAGTGACGCAGCTTCGAGGGGCTTCACCTTGCGGTACATCTCCGCAGCGTTATCGTTTCCCCATCCATACGTGAGACCCGAGGTGTGAGTGAGCAAGTGCTTGACGGTCATGGGACGCGTTGGCGGGGCGAGTTCCGGCCTTTCCACGGTACCCCCCGTCAAGACCTTGAGATCTTTGAACTCGGGGATGAACTGGTCGACGCGGTCTGAGAGCGAGATCATCCCTTCTTCCACGAGCATCATCACGGCAACGCTGGCGATGGGCTTGGTCATGGAGTAGATGTGGCAAATGGTATCTTTCTCCATCGGGAGATTGGCCTCTACGTCCCGGAGGCCGAAGGCTCGCCAATCCACGATGCGCCCGTGGCGGACGACCATGGTGATGGCGCCCGGCGGCTTGTTCTTTTTCGACAGATCCTCAAACACCTGATGTAGGCGCGCCAGGCGGTCCTTTGAAAACCCCTCCTGTTCCGGCGAGGAAGCAGGCAGTGGCTGAGCATGTAGCGCTGGAGCGAGGAGGGCCGCAGCGAGTAGAACAAGGCAAGAGGTTCTGCGCATTCCCGCAGTATATCTGCATCCAGGGAAGTTGCCGCAGTGCAGGACCCGGAAATGTGGAAAGTGCCCGTTTGGGAGCTGAATGGTGGTGACCGCATTGGCATTTCCGCCTAGGGGCATCCGCCCAGGACTCACCCCCGACCTGCAATCGGAGGCGCGGCTTCGCCCGTGATCCTTCGACCGAACTGGTATCGGCCCAGGCTACCGCGGTGAGGAGCAACTACGAAATGACAGGGAACTGGAGCGAACCAGGTATGCACTCCATGGTGACAAGACTCCTGGCGGCGGAACGTACGTCGCTGAAGTGAAAGCGAAAGCTGCGGAAAGCCAAGGTATAATTAGGGTTTAGTGGATCTCATTATGGAAGTAAATTTGTTGGCCGAATTCGCCCTAATGGCCGGGGCACTGGTAGCAGGAATGGCAGCGACAAAGATGCCGGAGGGCTACCGACCGCCGATCGCAGAGGTGGATTGGGAAGGCTTCAAGGATCGCTGCCGGGCGGAACACAATGTCCGGGTGGTAACGGACGAAGAAGCTGGAGTGCCCGTCGACCGCACTACCCCTGGTGTTTACGGCTACACCTTTGCCGCCAGTTTCGATAATCCCGTGCCGATTTTCGTGAAGCCGGCCTTCCAGGCTTTTGAATTTCACCGCTTGCCCGATGGCGAGGTGGTTGTACTGGGTTGCGTCCGCGCAAAGGATGCGGAACTGCTTGAGAAGGGTGAATTCGTGTCGCTCCGCCTGGTTCCGGAGCCTTCTGACGAAGCGGTGGTACCGGTTACGGTCCACTACAAGCATATTGTTCGCTCTAACAACAAGGTTTCGCGTGCCAACGGGAACTACATAGAGTTCGACGTGAAGCGAGAAGGGTAGCCTTGCAGGCGGAACGTGAGCGGCTGTGCACTACATGCGGCGCTGTTCTTCGAGAGTCTTGGGCAGCAACATCGTAATCGCGGCGCCAAGTACAGGGAAGATCAACAGCAGCATCAACGCGTCGTGCATACCGATGCGATCAGCCAGCCAGCCTGTGACGGGCACAAACAGCAGGCCCGCCGCGCCCCAGGCGAATCCCATCATCAGCGACGAGACCGTTGCGGATTGGCCCGGCGCCAAGTCCTGGGCCATCAGCACATTCACCGGAATAGTGAACAGCAGCACCAGCCCACCCAGGCATAGCCCCAATGCAGAGAGCCAGCCTTCGGTAAGGAAGAACAGCAGCAGGCAGGGCGCGGTTCCCGCCATCGACGCAAGGATCACCTGGCGCCCGCCAAAGCGGTCAGCAAGCGTGCCCCCAATGAAGCCGCCGAGCGCGCCGCACAACAGGTAGGCGCTCACCAGATAATTCCCCATTACCAGGGACATGCCCCGCTCCACATTCAGGTAGAGGGGCAGCATTTGGGCATAGGTCACCTGCACGGTGGAGCGCAAGAACACCAGCAGAAACAGCAGTGTGATGGGTTTCCACACCTGCAGGATAGGCCCCCAGGATGCGGAACTGCGGTCAGCCGATGCCTCGGCTCTAGTTTCGGCGGGCAAGTAGATCCAAAGCAGCAGGGAACCGAATGCGCCTGGCAGAACGCTCCACGGAAGCGCCTCAAACCCGTATGCTGTCACCAGTGCGGCAAAGAAGGACGGTCCAATGGCAAAGCCCAGCGTGCCGGAACTGATAAACACCGCCATCGCCCTGCCACGCTTATGCTCCACGCCCCGCACAGCCAGAGCGGTGCCTTGTGGATGGAAAGCTGCAATTCCCACACCGGCCAGAACCACCAGCGCCATTACGGCGTAGAAGCCGGGCGCAAACCGCAGCAACGCCACTGCGCCGCTTGCCAGCAGAGGGGAAAGCACCGTAAACATGCGTGTCCGGAAACGGTCTGCGAGCCAGCCGTAGAGAGGCTGCAACAAGCTTGAGGAGAAGACAAACGCGCCCCCCAGCATGCCTGCCTGGGTGAGCGTGATGCCGAATCGCTCGCGCAACACGGGCTGCAACCCGCTGAGAGCGCTTGACGACACATCGATCGTGAAATGCCCCAGGCAAAGAAGTACGAAGGTAAGCGCTCCGAAGCGAGCGGCGCGCGCGCGCGGATCGCTTCCGGTTTGCGCAACGGCTTGTGTGGTGGAACTCATCCGTGGGGAGGGGGGGAACTACTTCTCAGTGTAGCAGTGGCACTGCCCAGGCCCGTACCCGGTGGCATACCGGATCAAGCCGGTTCTGCAGCCTGCTCTATCGCCCTGGCACGCGCAAGTACCGCGTCCAGGGTGCGTCGCGCCAGAATCTCGCCCACCACCCATTCTTCGTCCACTACGGTGGACGCCCCGGCGGATTCCAGAGTACTGGAGAACATGCTGTAGCGCGCCCGCACCAGGATAGGGATCTCCGGCGCCAGCATGCGGCTTTGGCTGACGATGGTACGGGAGATACCAGGGTCGGGAATGGTGACCACCACCGCGGCGGCATGCACAATACCCGCATGTTCCAGAATCTCGGGCTGCGTGGCATCCCCGATCTCAATGGGCTGATCCACCCTGCAGGACGATACCGTCTTGGGGTTCATTTCCAGAATGAAGTAGGGAATCTTCTCTTCCTTGAGGGCATCGGCCACGGCCCGGCCCGCGGGGCCGTAGCCCACCACGATCACGCGACCCTTCTTCTGCTTTGATTCCACTCGCTGCTCCTGCAGCCCCACCGCTTTCCGGCGACGGTCTTTGGTGAGCACCCGGTCAGCAATCCAGTGGGCAACCGGGCCCGCATACTGGATGAGATACGGAGTGGCCAGCAGCGTTACAACGGAGGCCCCCAAGAACTGATCAAACGCGTCCTGCGGCAACAGGTTCTTCGTCACCGCGATGCGCGCCAGCACGAACGAAAATTCGCCGATCTGCGCAAGGATGAGGCCCGTCTGGATGGCTATGGGCAAGGGCTGGCGAAGCAGGACGAGGATGCCTGCGATGATGGCGCCCTTCAGCAGCACGAGTCCCAGAGCCACGGCTGCGGATATAAGGAATTCCATCACGGATGGCAGAGCCGCCAGCATGCCGATGGAGGTAAAGAACAGCGTAACGAAAGCAGCGCGCAAAGGCATCACATCGGCGCGAATCTGTTCGGAAAAATCCAGATCGGCCAGCAGGATGCCAGCAGCGAATGCCCCCAGCACCGGGGAAAGTCCTACGGCGTGGGCGGCCCAGGAACAGCCCAGCGAGACAGCGATCGCGAGAACCACGGGCAAATCGCGATTTCGCGCGGATGCGGCTGCATCAATCAGGCGCGGCAGCAGGTAGCGGATCACCACGAAGAATGCAAGAATCAGCCCCGCAGCCTTGGCGAAGCTCATGGCAATTTCGATGGCGGCACTGGCTCCGCTGACGCCATCCGCCAGCACGCTCACCATAATCAGCAGCGGAACCACTGCAAGATCCTGCATCAAGAGGATGCTCAGCGCGTTGCGTCCGGCGGGGCTGTCCAGTTCCGCGCGCTCAATCAGGATGCGAAGCACGACGGCAGTGCTGCTCATGGCGAGTGTGGCGCCCCACACAAACGAGGCGCCCAGCGAGAATCCGGCGAGGCTGGTAAGTGCCGTGCCAACCGCGATCGACACGCTAATCTGGAACACGCCCATCAGTGCGGCAACCTTGCCAAACCCGCGCAAGCGTTGCCAGGAGAATTCCAGCCCGATGGTGAACAGAAGAAGCGCCACGCCCAGTTCGGCGAGCACCTCCACGCTCTCCGTGCTGTGAATCACGCCAAAGGTACGCGGGCCCAGAGCGATGCCGGCCACGAGATAGCCGATCACGGCGTTCTGCCTCAAGCGTTGCGCCACGATGCCAAACACCATGGCGACGCCCAGCAGCATCACAATCTCAGCCAGAAACTTCCATTGGTCCATGAGCAATCCTCAGACACGGAGCAAACTCTTATGATAGCCACCCGCCCTTGCCAGAGTGGCAGCACCGGTTTGGCGCGCTGGACTGGCGACGGGCGCCCCCTGGCGGGGGACTATCGCGCGCATTCAATGGTAAAGAGGGAAAGGCTCCACCACGCGCGTAATGACCCCAGTCTCGGCTGGGGCATCGGGCTTCAACCCATGATGGAGGCAAGCGAAAAAGCCCAGCAACTGCCCGGTAAGGACTCCCATGAGTGCGGCAAGTTCCTCGGGCAGCGGAAGCCGCGCGTTCAGGGAGGCTAGATCCTCCGCGTCGACATATACGCCGTCGTCCACCACCAGCGTGGCACGCCCGAGACCCTTGCGGCGCAGTTCCTCAAGAAGATCCAGGGCATAGCGGCGCGGACGGGCATCGGGTGGCAGGAGCGCCACCACCAGAGTCTCGCGATCCACGGCCGCCATCGGCCCATGCCGCAGTCCAAGGAAGGTTTCGTGCATGGACACGATGCGGCCTGCAGTCATTTCCGTTAACTTCAGCGCCGCCTCTCGCGCGGCACCCAACTGACAGCCGCCACCCAGGAACAATGCGCGCCGGATGTCACCCAAGGGCAGAGCGGCAATGGCATTCGCCATCGCTGGCAGCGCTCGGCGCGAGAGGTCACAAAGCGTTTCCACTGCACTGAGGTAGGGCTCCGGGCGTCCGGTATGGGCCAGCCCAGCCAGCGCCAATGCCATGCTGGTGAAACTGGAGGTCATCACCAGGCTCTCGTCGTGCGTGCGCGGATGCAGCAGCAGAGTGCTTACCCGATCGCTCCCCTGATGCGCCGTTGCGAGTTTGCCATTGGCGTTACAGGTAACGTTCAGGAACAAGGAGCCGGGCTTCTCTTCCATCACCACACGGACAGCGGCAACGCTCTCAGGACTGTTCCCGGAACGCGCGAGGGAGATCAGCAGCGCCGGCCCTGCCGGCATCATCCGCGCACCATAGGCGAGCAGGTCGCCGGAAGGAATAGCGCGAACAGGCAGCGCCAGCCGGCCTTCCAGCGACGGCATGGCTAGTTCTGCCGCGTAATGGCTGCTGCCTGAACCGGTGAGCGCGATGCTCTCAAAGCGATGTTCATGGCACTGCCGGGAGAAGGATTCCCCGGCAAATGCAGCGGCGCGGAGGGCCGTATCGGCCCATGCCGCTGGCTGCTGCACAATTTCCCTGAGAGTGTGGCCGAAGCCCGCGGCAATGCGCGCCACCTCCGAGCTGCCCGCAAGTTCTTGCAGCGCGTTGCTTCGGGCCGCAACACTGTGCACTTCGGCCTCAATGCCCTCTGCGTTCAACAGCGCGGCAAGGGACTCCAGCGCAGGCCGGGCGACGGAACCATAGGGAAACGCGGTTGGTGGATTAGACATAACCTTCCTCTCCATTGTCGTCGCAGTTGCTCACCGCCGCAGTTGCACCGGATGATGAAAGGGTTTGCATATGCCTACACAGCTTCACGGAAAAGCGCTAGTGATCCATGGGGGCGGCCCCACGCCGGTGCTGAATGCCAGCCTCGCGGGAGTGATTAGCGCAGCGCGGGATTGCCCGGAGATCGAATCGCTGCTGGGCGCACGGTTTGGAGTGGACGGCGCGCTGCGTGGTGATTTCTTCAACCTCTTCGCCCAGTTGCCGGAGACACTGGAAGCACTGCGTCATGCGCCAGGGTCAGCCATTGGGTCCTCACGCCGGCACATGCGCGAAGACGACTACGCGCAACTCCATGAGTTGCTCGCAAGACAGGACATCCGTTTTGTCTTCGTCACCGGCGGCAACGGCACGCAGGAGACGGGCCTGCGGATCCTCAAGATGGCCGAACGGCATGGCTACGAGATGCGTGTGATGGGGATTCCCAAGACCATCGATAACGACCTGGGCTACACCCACTTCAGCCCCGGCTACCCATCCGCTGCTCGCTTTTTCGCGCAGGCAGTGCGCGACATCGGCGAGGATAACCGCTCGCTACCCACGCCCATTAACGTCACCGAGGTCCTTGGTCGCAATGTGGGCTGGGTGGTGGGAGCCACCGTGCTCGCGCGTGCTCACCCGGATGACGCCCCGCACCTGGTGTATCTGCCTGAGCATCCCGTCAGCGAAGACCACCTCTGCGCCGACGTGGAGCGCGTCTATCGCCGATTGGGACGTTGCGTCGTTGCCATCTGCGAGGGCCAGCGCAACACAGACGGTGACCCTTTCGGAGCGGAATCCCATGCGGCGCCGGGCTCAAGAGACCGCCTGGCATCGAACCTCGGACATCAGGTGGCGGCCATACTCACCCAGCGCCTGGGGGTTCGTGCACGCAGTGAGAAACCGGGGCTTCTGGGCAGGTCGAGCGCTGTCGACATCCCGCATCTCGACCGCGAAGCTGCGTTTGGTTGCGGGGTATCCGCGGTGCGACAGGCCGTGCAGGGCAATAGCGGGTGCATGGTAACCATCGAACGTGTCGATGCCGCCACCGGAGCACTGTCTTTTGGCTCCGCGGCTCTAAACGACGTTGCGATGATGGAACGTAGCGTTCCGCGTGATTGGATTGCACCCGAAGGCAACGACATAACGCAGGCGTTTCGCGACTACGCACAGGCGCTGGTTGGCAGCATCGTCGCTCACCCGCGCCTGTCGCGCTAGCGGTCCGTAGCGGTTACAACGCTAGGGGCGTTCGCCCGCTTCCAGGCGGCCTTCGATCTCATCAATCAGGATATCGAGCCCGTCCAGCGTTTCCAGCACATAGTGCGCCCCGGCAGCCATCAGCTTGCGATTGGCTCGCAGCAGCAAGAGGTCGAGTTGCTCCTCTGGCATGTTTTCCGCTTCTTCCTCGCTAAGACCCACTTCGTTGCCGGTGAGCGTAAGGCCGATGGTCCACATGCCCGCGTTTAAGCCCTCCTCGATATCCGCCACCGTATCGCCGATCTTGATGCAACTTTCGAGCGGATAGACATTCATGTGCATTGCCGAGGTGACGGCCATCCAAGGCGCGGGGCGTCCTTCTGGCACCTCGTCGGCGCAAACCACACTTTCCGGGTGGTAGCCCTGGTCAGAAGCCAGCGAGATGAGACCCTCCATGATGCGGCGCGAGTAGCCTGTGCTGCTGCCCACCAGGATGTCACGGTCAGCCAGCATATCCATGGTGCCCAGCAGCCCGGGAACAAGCTTGCCGTGCTCGAGAACGATGTCCGCCTGCATCGGGATGAACTTCTGGTACAGGCGTTCGATGTCTTCGTGCGTGGCATTCGCGCCATTGATCTCGCGCCACTGCGCGGCGATGCTCTCCATCGCAAGCATCGCGGCAATGTGGTCACGCTTGTGGGCGCCCATGGGGCGTCGCGCCTCCTCCACGCTGGCGCGGATGCTCTCTTCCTCAAATAGGCGCAGGAAGGCAGCCACGGGGGCGCGGCAACCAAAGTCCACAGTAGTACCCGCCCAATCAAAGATCACGGCATGTACTGGCCCGGTATATCTCCGTTGAAAACGGTAGCTCATGGTTTCCTCCCTGGAAGAAAATGGCGAGTCTCCCCCGCCACTCCGAGTGGTATCACATTTGCCCGGAGCGGGGAATCCGACTGCGGTTAAAAGTATGGTAGGCGTTACTCGGCAAACGCTTCGGCGACCGGGCGGCATATCCATACCGAAGGCGGAGTGACGCCGAGAAGCGCCAGGGTGGTGCACGCCGTATCGTAGGTGTTCACGGGCTGACTAAGTTTCCGGCCCTTCGCCACGCCGGGGCCCGCCACAAACCACGGAATCAGCAGTTCTTCCATGGTTTCGCCGCCATGTTTGGTACCGATACCGCCGTGGTCCGCCGTCAACAGGAAGGCCGTCTGGTTCATGATGCCCGCTTCTTCCACCGCCTTCACCAAGTCCCCGGTTAGTTGGTCAGCCAGTTCCACTGCTTCACGGTAGGTATCGGTATGCCACCCCGCGCGGTGGCCCGCGGTGTCGATGTGGTCGAGGTGCACGAAGAGCAGTTGCGGCTTGTGGTGCTTGAAATAATCCACCGCCTTGCGCATCGTCAGGCGGGGCCCCATCTCGTGCGAGATATGATTCGGCACATCTGGCTCCACCAGGCGTCCGAAATCCTTCCAGTCGTGAAATACCGCAATGTGGGCGGAGGGGCGAGCGCGCCGCAGCACACTGAACATGGTTTCGCTGAACCCAGCCGGCCCGGGCACCGAGGGTGCAATCGTGTACTTGTCCGGCTGCCACTCATTGGAGGTAATCCCATGCTGCTCCGGGCCCACGCCCATGATCATGGAACCCCAGTTGGAACTGCTGGAGGTGGGCATTACGGCGCGAGCGGTCATGGTGGACGCACCCGCCGCCAGGAGGCGATCCATGTTTGGCGTGGAGGCTTCAGCCAGCCCGCGCGGGCTAAGCCCGTCGTAGCCAATCACAATCACATGCGTGGCGCGCTGCCGGGGCGACGGTTGCCCGAGGCAAAGCCCGCCCAGCATTCCCACCAGCGCACTGAGTTGCAGAATACGTGTAAGCACCTCAACCCTGCCTTCCCGGGGAACCTGCCCGTACCCAGGCACCGCCAGTGTAGCGAAACGGATGCGCCCGCCAAGAGACGCGTGGCGGTTTCATGAAACCAGCCCGAGCGGGCGGCCCATTGCCGGGTCAGCGCCCAGCATCCCATTGAGCGATGCAAGGTAGGCTTCGCTTCCCACCTCCTGAAGCATCGCTCGGGCAGCCTCAATGCGACCATCGAGTCCAAAACCGCGCGGCATACTCTGCTGGGTGGCATCTGCCTTGAAAGTCTCCAACGATTGCAGATGTCTCTGCCACAGCGCAATATCGCGCTGTTGCTTGGTGAGCAATCGCGCCTTATACCAGTCGCTTGCAAGCAGTGCCTCGCGGGTGAACAACTGGCGCACGCGCGGGTCAGAAGCCGTCATACCTTCAAAGTGCCCGTGGGCCATGATATGCAGTAGCGCCTTGACGGGGGGGCAGGCGGCGTCTACGCTGCCGTCCTCAAAGTACTGGCGGGCCACACGCGCCTGGGTGTCAGTGATCGCGTGAATGCCCGAGACATACATCTCGAGGTCCTGCTTTTCCGGGCGCAAAATCTCTTCCGTGAGTACCACGTTGGGTGTTTCGAAGATGCGCCCCAGGAAGCGGTCAGCAAAGAGGTTCGTAATGCGATACCCCAGACGGCTGGCCAGCACGGTACGGCCTTCATATTCGAAGTCCTCCACCTGCTCCAGCAATCCATTGGCAATCAAGAATTCCGGCCTCCGCTCTTCGAAGCTCATGCGGCACCAGACCTCCGGCACCAGCATGCTGATGTCGTGGTCACAACGATAGTTCGGCCCCATATAGCCGGCGGCAGTGGTGAATCCCGCGTGTTCATTCAGGATGGCGGCCACCAGCGCGTTGTTCACGTCGATCACTGGCGGCAGGGCATTAAACGGCCCCTTGGTGAGTGCGCCTTCGCTACCGAAACCAGTTGTGGACGGGCTCTTTCCAGTAAGGCTGGCGATGAAGTCCATGAACAACTCGGGCAGTTCCTGGTAGTGAATGGGGCCGTAAACCGCCAGGGGCGGAATGCCCGCTTTTCGCTCTGGCGGATTGCCTCGGCGTCCTGCCAGCACGGCATTCACCGGATTGTGAAGTACCTGCGTCGTGGGAACCTTCCGGTAGAGGCGCATGGCCATTTCCGCGACATAGGTATCGCGAGCATTCACCAGATCGGGACGTTTCTGCAGGTAGCGGGGGTTCTTGGTGGGCACGCCGTCCACCAGCCGGGGGTGCGCTGAGGATACGAGCCACTTAGTGGATGGGGACTCCGCGAAGTTGCCAATCAGTTCCTTCATCGGCTGAGAGAAGCTATCAAAATCCAGCACGCGGTTCACAACGGCGCGCGCCTGGTTGACATCCAGCGGCTCAAAGTTCGACAGAAATGTACCCGGCGACGCGATGTCGGCCTCAGCCTGCTCGTCGATCCCCCGATGAATGGCGTCGTCAGGACGCTGAAACAACAGAGCCTCGCAGTTCTGGAGAAGCTTCACGCTGCCCGCGGTGATACGCTCATCCAGGCCGTTCAGGGTCTCTCTGGGAACCGTCACCGACGCGCTGATGTCGTCCTCAAGCTGCACCTTAGCCGCGGGGTTGAAGTCCGGCCGCAGCTTATAGACACGCCAGCTACCGTCTGGCTCAAAGCCCACGCGCAGGTAGTTACCCACCAGCTTGAGATTCTCGTACTTCAGTTCGTGGCCGAGGTAGCCGTTAACCTGATCGACGGTAAAGTGTTCCCGCCAGTTATCGCCCCATTCAGGCCGGTAGTAACGCTTCACCAGGCACACAAACTGGCGGATGGTCTGAGGCAAATCGCGCAGCCACTGGTTGTACTCATCCTTGTACTCAGGCGATGGCGTCAGGAGCTTGATCACCGATCCGAGAGAACGCTCGGGACTGAGGATCGGGCGACGAGCGCGGTCGCCGGGCGGAGTCACTTTGTAGATGGACGCCGTGTCCATCTTCAGAATCTCCGCCACCCGCCCGGTGTCGTTATGGTACTCCCTCACGAAGATCGGACCCTTCACAATGGCGCCAGTAATCGGCTTGGAGATCTCGCTCTTCCCTCCTCCGGAAACCGTGCAGGGTTTATGGCAAAAGGTGCCATCCGGCCGTGTGCCCACCAAACGCCAGCGGATGCCGCCCGGCTGCTTCTCCAGTTTCACCCGATAGCCGGCAGGCAGCAGATACTCACTGCCAGGGCGCAACGGCATGGTGTGTGTGGATCCATCCTCGGTCTGCCAGCTCACCTGGCCTTCGCGCACGCTGAACTCCGCACCGTAGGGCATGTAGAAGATGCCCGGAAAATTCCGATCTACCCCGTAACCCTCCGGCTTCAGCTCAACGTGCTCGCCGAGCAGTTCCATGGATTGCGCGAAATCGGCTTCCTTCAGCAGCACCGTACTGCCAGCCGCACTGCCCGCACGGAAGTCGTAGCCCAACACATACGACGGGAAGGCGAGGGCTCCGCCGGCGTGTTCTTCTTCACAATTCCCGTAAAGGTTCGCCGCGTAGCTGATTTGCGTCTTCACTTCCTTCTTGCAGTAGCCAAAATAGTTGTCGGCAATCACGGTCACCATTACGCCGCGCTCATCGCGGCAGGTCACCTTAAAAGCGCCGCCGTTGTTGTAAAGCTCGTCCTCATTCCTCCAGCACATCCCATCACGACGCTGCCGTTCGGTGGCGGTATCCCAGTGGGGAAGCCCCAGTTCTTTCTTGCGCAGGCCCGGCAAGTGCGGCGCCAGAATCACGCAGCCCGTATGGCCGGAGAAGTGCATTGCATCGAGCGCAGCATCGCTCTCAGGCAGGTAGGGATCACCGCCGTTTCCGAATATCCCTTCCACGAAGTCGAGGTTGCTCACCAGGCTGCCGGGCGCAAAGAAGCGGATCTCCATCGTCTTTGGCGGAGCAGAGGCTGTGGCAGGGCACACCAGTGGCCGCAGTAGAAGGGAAACGAAAACCCGCGCGTGGTCCTCCTGCTCTGCAGTGAAGGGCAGCTCCATCACCGCATCCGGAGGCTGGAGGGCCAGCTCCAGCAGCCGAGCGAAGGCCACCTTGGGAACTTCAATCTTGTCGGAGGGCACGGGCAGCCCGCCTTCAGCTACATGGAAGATTCCCTGAGTGGTACGACGGTCCGCCTTGGGGTTATGCAGCACTCCCTGCGGCAATCGGTAGCTACTGAGGTAGGGCGACAAGAAGGTATCGCCTTTGGCGGGAAGCGACATCGTCCGTGCCAGACCAGGGCGGTCCAGGACAAAGGTGACCCCCGGAAGCCGCGGCGCACCACCTGGGCAGCTATCGGCCAAGTACGCATCCAGAAAATTCTGGATGCGGGTATCCACAGGACACAGCAGACCTCCAAGCAGCAGGTTCTTCTGGTGGTGGTTCCGCAGCAGCGGTCCCGTAATCTCCATGAACTGCGCATCCCCCGCACCTTCGGCGGTGGGCTGCCCCAAGGCCGCCAGCTTCAGGTTCACATACCGTAGCAGGTGCTCCTGCGGCATGGACTGCGGCAAGGCGATCGTAGGCTCTGAGGATGGGGAATTTTGCTGAGTAGACAAACAGGAATGCTCCAAGGTTTTCTTTTATCCTAACGACACTTCTGAGCAGCCTGCTTGTTTCCATATCAAAATTCGTTGAATCGAGTGTATTTCGTTCGCGGACCGAACGCGAAGACACTCCGGGCGAGGAACCCGGAGTGCATGGGGGACGAAGCTCATGCGCCCGTCAGGACTTGGCTGGTGAAGCCGGAGCGGGGCTGCTGGCGGTGCTACTGGGGGAAGCAGCCGCGCCGGAATCGCCCTTGGCGCTGCTTCCTGAATCCGTGCTGACGCCCTTTCCGCTGGACGCGCCGGTCTCCTTGGGAGCACCGGTCTCCTTGGATGCGTCGTTCTCCTTGGGAGAGCCGTTCTTACCGCCATCCTTTCCAGCGCGCGCGTAGTCGTTGATGTACCAGCCGCTGCCCTTGAATACCAGCGCCGGCGCCGAAGTCACCCGAAACACCGGTGCCTTCTTCTCGCAATTACAGGTGGTGTCCGATGGGTCAGAGAACTTCTGTCGTTTTTCGTAGACGTTTCCGCACTCGGAACATTTGTACTCATAAATGGGCATAGAAAAACACTCCGTGAGCGAAAGAGATGCTGCTGCTTGAAATGGAGTTGCAAGCGATGGAAGGCGACTGCGACGCGCAGGGGCTGCGCGCACCACACCAACCCTTCTTATTATCGCGCAAGCTGCTAAGCCCCGATAGATGCTGAGGCCGAAAAGCCGATGGATGCCCTAGGCGGCCTTTTCTGTCTGGCGCTGGTGAAATGCGCCACGGGCGACCTGGTCGTCCTTCGGGACGCCGTTGGTAAGCACGTCAATCGCCTTGCGCACCAGCTTGTCGGTTTCAGGCGCCGGACGGTTGCGGCGGAACTCACGAATATCAAACGAGGACGGAGCATCCTCGTCCACGTCGTCCCTCACATAGTCCGACATTGGTACTGTCGGCACAACGCCTCTATCCTGAATCGATTCCTTGGCGGTGGAAGTGTAGTACTTGCCTAGCGTCAGAATCAGCGCCGAGCCATCGTCCAGATTCACGACCTTGCGCATGCCCGCATCGCCGTAGGTGCGGTCTCCCACGATCTCCGCGCGTTTCAGGGCAAGCAAGGCGGCGGCCGCGATTTCCGCCCCGTTCGCGGTTCCGCGATTGGTAAGCAGCACTAACGGCGCCTTGCTGACCGTGGCTTCCGGGGTGGCCGCGAATGCCTTGCGCGGCACTTTCTGGCCCTCTATCCAGGCCAATTCGCCAGAATCAACGAAGAGATCCGCAAGCTTCACTCCCTCTTCATCGTCACCGACAGAGGTATTGCGCAGGTCCAGGATGAACTGAGTGGCGCCTTCGCCGGCCAGCCCACGGATGGCGCGTGCCACCTGCTGGGCGCGCCCGGTAGTGAGCACTTCCGGACGCACGTAGCCGAACTTGCCGTCAATCAGCCGCGAAACAATCGCCGGGGTAACCGCGCGCGAAAGGGTGAGTTTCACCTCCTCCGATGCGGAAGTGCCCAGCCGGATGACGGTCATCTTCACATCGTTGCCGCGCGCACCCTTCAGCAGAATCTCCGCATAAGCCACCGGCATATCGCGCGTGGAGATGTCGTTGATGCTTTCGATCACGTCGCCTGTACCCAGCCCGGCAAGTTCCGCCGCAGATCCAGGCACCACACCCACGATCCCGATCATTCCGAAGCGCCGCGACAGATGCACACCAGCTACATTCGACGTTCCGTCCTTAAACTTCTCGTACTCGAAGAACTGGTCAGCGTTCAGGTAACTTGCATAAGGATCAACGGCTTCGAGCATTCCGGTGAGCGCCCCGTTTGTTACGCTGCTGAGTTCCGGCTCTTCCACGTACTCGCTCTTGATGCGGCTGAGGACCTCGGTGAACACCGAGATCTGCGGGTACGCGCCCTTGGAGTCCTGCTTGTTCTTTCCGAGGACGGCTCCAACCAGCAGGAGGAAGACCACCATGAGGGAAAGCGAAACGACAACGATTTTGGTGCGACTGCTCATATTGATGTGGCGAAGATCTAAGTTGGGCGACCAGTGCGCGACACTATGCCAACTACATTGTCCAATCGCGCCCCGTGCTTAACCGCAAGTATATCAGGCGGATCCACCGGTACTGTTTGGACGCGTGACGGACGTGCAGGTTACTAAGCGATTTTTCCGCCCGCCAACATGCACGCCCCAACTCCAAACTGGCTACCTATGCGGGAACCGACGGCAGTCCGGCCAAGGCCATCGCCAGCTCATCGTGATCATAATCCTGGTCTACCAGTTTGCCGCCAAAGTAGTCGATATAGGCCTGCATATCGAAATGGCCGTGCCCGCAGAGGTTAAACAGAATCGTCGGACTGGTGCCTTCGCGCTTAGCACGCAGCGCCTCTTTGACGGCACCCTTCACGGCGTGGTTGGCTTCTGGCGCTGGCAAAATCCCTTCCGCCCGGGCAAACTGGACACCCGCCTCAAAGCAACCAATCTGGTGATAGGCCACTGCTTCCAGGAGCCCGAGTTCCTTGAGATGGCTTACCATCGGCGCCATACCGTGGTACCGCAGCCCGCCCGCATGGAAGCCCGGCGGGGTGAACGTCGAGCCCAGCGTGTGCATTTTGGTGAGCGGCGTTAAGTGCGCGGTATCTCCGAAGTCGTAGGCGTAACGGCCGCGGGTGAGGCTGGGGCAGGCCGCTGGCTCCACCGCCACGATGCGCGGTTTGGGACCTCCGCGCAGACCCGCTCCGATGAAAGGAAATGCGATACCAGCGAAGTTCGATCCGCCACCCGTACAGCCCACCACCACATCAGGATAGTCGCCCGCCATCTCCAACTGTTCCATCGCTTCCTGGCCGATGATGGTCTGGTGAAGCAGCACATGGTTCAACACGGAACCCAGTGCATAATTCGCGCCGGGATCCTGCGCGGCCACTTCCACCGCCTCCGAGATAGCAATGCCCAGGCTGCCAGGATGGTCGTCACGGTGCGCCAGGATGGCCCTGCCAGACTGGGTTTCCATGGACGGCGACGCAACACAGGTGGCCCCGTAGCTTTCCATCAGCGCACGGCGATACGGCTTTTGGTTGTAAGAGACGCGCACCATGTACACTTTGATCTCAATCCCGAACAGTGCACCCGCAAACGCCAGCGACGACCCCCACTGGCCTGCCCCGGTCTCTGTCGTAATGCGCTGGATGCCCGCTTCCTTGTTGCAAAAGGCCTGGGCAACTGCCGTGTTGGGCTTGTGGCTGCCCGCCGGACTGACGCCCTCGTATTTGTAGTAGATCTTCGCCGGCGTATCGAGCGCCTTCTCCAGGCGTCTTGCCCGGTAGAGAGGACTCGGGCGCCATTGCCGGTAGATATCCCGCACCGGTGT